>CAYXRH010000190.1:5043-8286 GCA_964466355.1 uncultured Thermodesulfobacteriota bacterium | reverse complement strand
AGCCACCGGCTCATAACCGGTAGGTCCCTGGTTCGAAGCCAGGTGGGCCCACCAGAACGAATCAGGTCGCCTGGGCTGATCTGAATTGAACTTGTCAACCAAAAAACGGACCGCAAAGCCGACCCTGCCGGGTCCAGGGTGCCCCCCCAAAAGGGGGCACCCCTTTTTGGCTTGAGGGCTGGTGGTGAAGCCGAGCGTCGCCGAGATCTTGGCCGCCTTGGAGAGCATCGCCCCGACGGCGTGGGCCGAGGAGTGGGACAACGTCGGGTTGATGGTCGGCGCCCCAGGCGCTGAGGTGAGCGGAGTGCTGGTCGCTCTGGACGCCACCCTGGAGGCCGTGGAGTCAACGGCCGCTGCCGGAGCTGAGTGTCTGGTGGTGCATCATCCCTTGCTCTTCAAGCCGCTCAGCGCCCTCGATACCGAAAGACCCGTCGGCCAAGCGATCGAAGCGGCAATGAAGAAAGGAGTGGCCGTTTTGGCCGTCCACACCAATCTCGATGCCGCTCCAGGCGGCGTGAGCGACGTCTTGGCCGTCCTGCTCGGTTTGGACGCCATTGAGGTTTTGGCCCCCAAAGCGGGCCAGGCCAGGGTGGGGCTGGGTCGGATCGGCCGCTTGGCCGTTCCGTTGCGGCTCAAGGCCTTGGTGGAGCAGGTCAAGGAAGTCTTGAGCGTGGACGCGGTCAGGGTGGTCGGACGCCCCGAGGTCCAGGTCAGAAGCCTGGCCGTTTGCGGCGGCTCGGCCGGAGACTTGGTCGAGGCGGCCTTTGCCCGAGGCGCTCACGCCCTCTTGGCCGGAGAGATAAGCCACCACGCCGCCCGGGAGGCCGAGGCCCTGGGCTTGGCTTTGATCGAAGCCGGACACTACGCCACCGAGGCCCCGATGGTGCCGGTTCTGGCCGAGCGCCTGGGCGAGGAGCTGAACGCGGCCGGCTTCAGCATTAAAGTCGTGGCTCACGCCGCGCAAAAGGAGCCGTTTGAGTGGGTGTGAGAATAAATTCCGATTTGCGAGGTGAGTGAAGTGACGGTTGAACTTAAGGAGCAGATCAAGATCCTGTTGGCCTTGCAGGACCTGGATACTCACATCGCCGTGATCCGCCAAGAGCAGGAGGAAGCGCCTCAGCGGGTGGCCGAATTGGAAAGACGCCTCGATGATCGCCGAGCCGCTTTGTCCCAAGGCCAAGCGACCCAGGGCGAACTCGAGGCGCGGCGGAGCGATCTGGAGCGGCGCATCGAAGAAGGGGAGCGCAAAACCAAACGATCACAGGCCAAAATCAACGAGATCCGCAACGCTCGCCAGCACAAGGCCATAATGAAGGAGCTCGAAGACCTCAAGATGCTCAAAGAAGATTGGGAGAGCGAGCTTCTGGAGGTGATGGAGGCCTTGGAGGAGGCCAACGCTCAGGTCGAGGAGGCTGGAGTTGAGGTCCAGCGTTTGAGCGAAGCCTTTGACAAGGAGCGCTCTGAGCTGGAGGCCAAAAAGGCGAGCATGGTCGATGATCTGGCCAGACTGACCAAAGAGCGCAAGAGCCACGTTGAGGCCGTGCCCGGACCGATGTTGGCCCAATACGACTTCATCCGCAGCCGGATAAACGACACCGCCGTGGCCCCGGTCATCGGCGGCACCTGTCAGATCTGTCACATGAGCCTGCCGCCCCAACAGTTTATCGAACTCCAGAGGCGCGAACGCTTGATGACCTGCCCCAACTGTCAACGGATAATATACTGGGCCGAAGCCGAGGACGATTGAAGGCGGGGCGGGGGTGGATAGGCGAACCAAGGCCCGGGCCATGCGGGCTCTGGCCGAGGAGATGGATCTCCATCGAGCCCGGAGCCGGCTGCCCGAGCTGAGATTTTCTCAGTGGCGTCAAATCTTCAAAGAGGCGGCCGTTCTCTTTGAACCCTCAGCCATAATGACAGACCCATCCACCGAAGCGGCCGTTGATTCCAGCCCCATGCACCGGCGTCCGGTCCTTTTCGTGGACGGGGCCTCCCGGGGCAACCCCGGCCGGGCGGCCGCCGGCGGCGTGATCTATCTCGGCGGCGAAAAAATCGCTGAATTCTCAAGATTCTTAGGCCTGAAGACCAACAACCAGGCCGAGTACGAGGCCCTGCTTTTGGGCTTGGCCCTGGTCAAGGAGCGGGGCTTCGAGGAGGTCGAGATAAGGTCTGACAGCCAGCTCATGGTCCGCCAGCTCAGAGGCCTCTACAAGGTCAAGGACGCCAAACTGAAATTGCTTTTTGCCAAGGCTCAGGCGACATTGAAAGATTTGAGCGGCTATGATATCGTCCACATTGAAAGGCGCTTCAACCAAGAGGCTGACTCTCTGGCCAATCGGGCCTTGGATTGTCAAGGGGTTTGAAGGACAGGTCAAAGCAGGCTAGACGGTCGCCGGCTTAAATTTGAGCGGGAGGAAAGTCCGAGCTCCACAGGGCAGGGCGCTGGCTAACGGCCAGTGGGGGTGACCCCAAGGAAAGTGCCACAGAAAACAGACCGCCTTGCGATTGTTTAAGAGCAGGGTAAGGGTGAAACGGTGAGGTAAGAGCTCACCAGTCCCAAAGGCGACTTTGGGAGCTAGGCAAACCCCGCCCGGAGCAAGACCACGTAGGGGGGCGCTGGAGGATGGCCCGTCCGAGCCCCCGGGTGGGTCGCTGGAGGCGCCGGGCGACCGGCGTCCTAGATGAATGACCGTCGTCCCGGTTCGGGTGACCGGGCCGGGAAACAGAACTCGGCTTACGGCCCGCTTTGGCCTGTCCTTTTAACCCCTTGGCGACGCGGACGCGGCCGCGTCTTTTGGTTTGAGAGTGTATGACGGCCAAGAAAACAGACAAGGCCCTCTGGGGGGCGGTGGTGCCGGCGGCCGGACAAGGTCAGCGCATGAAAAACGCCGAACCGAAGCAGTTCCTCGAGCTCGAGGGCCGGCCGGTGCTCATCCGCGTGTTGGAGGTCCTGGCCGCCTGCGAGGAATTGAGGGCCATCGTCGTCGTCGCGCCGGGTCAATCAGTCGCTCAGGTCGAGGAGATGGTGAACCGCTATGAGGTTCCCAAGGTCTCCAAAGTCATCGCCGGCGGACCGACCCGGCAGGACTCGGTCGCCTTGGGCGTGGCCGCCTTGGATGAAGAGATCGATTACGTGCTCATCCACGACGCGGTGCGGCCTCTGATTGATCAGGACATCATCACCCGGGTCATGGCCGTGGCCCGGGAAGTGGGCGGGGCCTCGGCCGGAATGCGGGCCCAGGACAG
>CAYXRH010000190.1:0-5033 GCA_964466355.1 uncultured Thermodesulfobacteriota bacterium | reverse complement strand
CATCAAGTCCCTGCCCTCCCGCTCTAAAATGTGGCTCATTCAGACCCCGCAGGCCTTCTGGCGGCCGTCTTTGGCCGAGGCCCAGGCCCAGGCCAAGGCTGACGGCCACGTGGGCACGGACGAGGCCGGGCTTTTGGTCCGCTTGGGGCGGCCGGTGCTCATGGTCGAGGGTTCGCCGCTGAATCTGAAGCTGACCACGGCCCTTGACCTCAAATTGGCCCAGGCCATGCTCGCCCGGCGGGGGGAGTGAAGGAGTGAGGGTCGGCCAGGGATTCGACGTCCATCGCCTCACTCCGGGCCGCAAGCTCATCCTCGGCGGCGTGACCATCGACCATCCGCGGGGCCTCGAAGGCCACTCCGACGCCGACGTCCTGGCCCACGCCCTGGGCGACGCTCTTCTGGGCGCGGCCGGGCTGGGCGACCTGGGCCGTCACTTTCCCGATTCAGACCCCCAGTGGCGCGGCGTCAGCTCGCTGGAGCTTCTGGCCCGCATCGCCCTTCTGCTCAAAGAAGCCGGTTTTTTTTTAGTCAACGCCGACCTGACCCTCATCGCCCAGGAGCCCAAAATAGCCACCCGCGCCGCTGACATGCGCGCCCGTCTGGCCGAGGCCCTGGGCGTGGCGCCGAGGGCCATCTCCATCAAGGCCACCACCACCGAGGGTCTGGGGGTCACTGGCCGGGGCGAGGCCATGGCCGCCTCGGCGGTGGTGCTCCTCGACGAAGCGGCGCCGTGAGCGTGCGGGTCAGGTTCGCTCCCTCGCCCACCGGCGCCCTTCACCTGGGCAACGCCCGCACGGCGCTCTTCAACTGGCGCTTCGCCCGCAAGATGGGCGGGCGGTTCGTCCTGCGCATCGAGGACACGGACCTGGACCGCTCCCTAAAGAAATTCGAGGCCGAACAGATGGCCATGCTCCGGTGGCTGGGCCTCGACTGGGACGAGGGGCCAAACGAGGCGGGGGAGCGAGGACCCTATCGCCAGTCGGAGCGGCGGGCGATCTACCATCAATACGCCCAGGAGCTTCTTCGAGCCGGGCGGGCTTACGCCTGCTATTGCACCGACAAGGAGCTGGAGGCCGAGAGGCGGGCCGCCTTGGCCCGCGGCCGACCGCCGCGCTACTCCGGCCGCTGCCGCGACCTCTCGCCGGAGCAGAAGGCCGCGTTGGAGTCCGAGGGTCGTCGGCCGGCCCTGCGCTTCAAGGTCGGGGCGGAGCGGATATCATTTTCGGATCTGATCCACGGCCCGGTGGAGTTTCGGGCCCAGGAGATCGGCGACTTCATCATCGTCCGCCAGACCGGCTCGCCGGCCTACAACTTCGCCTGCGTCATCGACGACCACCTCATGGACATCTCCCACGTCATCCGCGGCCAGGACCACCTGGCCAACACGCCGCGCCAGATGATGATCTATCGCTTCTTCGGCTGGGAGCCGCCGCTCTTCGCCCACCACTCCCTGCTGGTCGGCGCGGACAAGGCCAAGCTGTCCAAGCGCCACGGAGCCACCCGGGTGGCCCAGATGATAAACATGGGCTTTTTACCAGAAGCCCTGGTGAACTATCTGGCCTACATCGGCGGCGGGCTGGGCCGGGTCGCGGACGAGGTCATGACCCTAAAGGAGCTCGGGGCCGCCTTTGACCTGAGCCGCCTGGGCCGGGCCCCGGCCGTGTTCGACCACCTCAAATTAAAATGGTTCAACACCCAGCATTTGCGGCGGATGGCCCCCGAGGCCTTGATTGATCGCCTCATGGAGTGGTGGCGCGGCGAACAAGGCCGCCGGGGGCCTGAAGGCTGGTTGTGGCGCGATGACCTAGTTTGCCAGAACAGGCCCCGCCTCGAAAAGGCCGCGGCCCTGGCCCGGGAGAACGCGACCAACCTCGAGGAGCTGACCGAGTGGATGGCCATTCTCACCTGGGAAGTAGCGGATAACGAGAATCAAGATGCCTTGTATTGGCCAGCCAATGTCTTGGCCGAACTGACCTCACTCGGCGCCGAGGGAAGACAGGTCCTCGAAGCGGCCTCGGAAATGCTCGATCAGCCCGACTGGCTGACCCGGCTGCCCGCGGCCACCGGGCTCAAGGGGCGCCGTCTCTATCACCCCCTCCGCCTGGCCCTCACCGGACGGGACAAGGGTCCGCAGCTGGCCGACCTGGTCTCCTTCTTAACCGAAAATCAGATGCGCCGAAGGCTCAAAAACGCCCTTGATCTGATCTCCGGTCGGGGAGCCTGAGATGCTCAGAGTCCACAACACCGCCAGCCGCCTGAAGGAAGAGTTCGCGCCGCTCAATCCCGGCCAGGTGGGCGTCTACGTCTGCGGGGTGACGGTCTACGACCGTTGCCACATCGGCCACGCCCGCTCGGTCGTGGTCTTTGACACCATTATCCGCCACCTGGAATGGCGAGGCTTTAAAGTGAAATATGTCCGCAATTTCACCGACGTGGACGACAAGATCATCAACCGGGCCCAGGAGGAGGGGGTCGAATGCGCCGCCATAGCCGAGCGCTACATCGCCGCCTTTAAAGAGGACATGGGGTCTCTCAATCTGCGTCGGCCCGATGTTGAGCCCCGGGCGACCGCGCACATCAGCGACATCATCGCCGCGATCCAGGGCCTGGTGGACAAGGGCGTGGCCTACGAGGCCGCGGGCGACGTCTACTTCTCGGTCAGCGACTTTGAGCCCTACGGGCGGCTCTCGCAGCGCAAGCTGGACGACCTCAAGGCCGGGGCCCGGGTGGAGGTCGGCGAGAGCAAGCGCAATCCGCTCGACTTCGCCCTGTGGAAGAGATCCAAGCCCGGCGAACCGGCCTGGGAGAGCCCCTGGGGCCTGGGCCGGCCGGGCTGGCACATCGAGTGCTCGGTCATGTCGACCAAGTATCTCGGCCCCCACTTTGACATCCACGGCGGCGGCGAGGATCTCATCTTCCCCCACCACGAAAACGAGAAGGCCCAGGCCGAGGCCCTCAACGGCCAGCCCTTTGTCAACTACTGGCTCCACAACGGCTTCGTGCGCCTGAATTCGGAAAAGATGTCCAAATCGCTGGGGAATTTTTTGACCATCGAGGAGATATTGAAGCGCCACCACCCCGAGGTCCTGCGCCTCTTCCTCCTCTCGGCCCACTACCGCTCCCCCCTGGACTACTCCGAGGAGGCCATGAGCGAGGCTGACGAAGGCCTGGGCCGCCTTTACGAGGCCTGGGGCCGGAGCGAGGAGGTTTTGAAGGCCGTTTCGGCGGCCTCGGCGGAGGGGCCCTTGACCGGCGCGGCCGAGGAGGCGAGGCGATCGTTCAAGGAGGCCATGGACAACGATTTCAACTCGGCCCAAGGCCTGGGGCAGGTTTTTCACCTGGCCCGGAGAATCAACCGGGCCCTGGAGGAGGAGGCCGATCTGGGCGGTCTGGGCCAGGCCGCCGCGACCCTGGTTGAATTGAGCCGTATTCTGGGGCTTCTGGGCCGCTCTCCGGCCGAATTCGCCCAGGAGCGCCGGGCTCTCCTCCTCGCCCGGCGGGGGCTCGATCCTCAAATCATTCGGGCCAAGGTGGTCCAAAGGACCAATGCGCGGCAGAGCAAGGATTTTGCCGCGGCCGATGCGATCCGCGACGAGCTTTCCGAGATGGGCGTGATCTTGTTCGACTCGCCGGAGGGCACCACCTGGAAGATTAAAGACTAAGGCTCGGCAATCTGTTCAACTATAATCTGGGCTTTAGCCCATTCTTTTTCGAGGCCCAGGAGGCTGATTTTTTCCTGGAGTTGATTGAAGTCTATGTCTTCGCCCGAAACCATGAGCATGCCGGCGATGTCTTTGAGGTGTTTTTCTGAACCGCCTTCACGATAGTATTCCAGCTTGCGCACGATGACGTACTCAGGAGGCGCGACCCAGCATTCGAGGCCGCGGAGGCTTAACCGTCGACGGTGGGCCATGGCCCAATGGTGAAGATCGTCGCTTCCCATCAAGTAGATGTCGGCCTTGAAGCCCGTATCGAGGTGAAAGAGATTAAAATGGCCCCGAAATGTCCGGCCAGCTTCCAGTTTGATGATTTCCAAAGGTGGTCGATAGAACTCAGTTGCGGGGAACGCTTCAAGCAGCCGCTCCGCTCGGCTGAGGTGGAGATCCACCACCAGGTCGAGATCGTGGGTCAACCTCGGCTCTCCATAAATGATGGCGGCCGCGGCGCCGGTGATCATGTATTGAATCCCCATTTGATTGAATCGCCGGACGAAGATCGGCCACAGGTCAGGTTCGGGCATAAAAAAAGATCTCCCGGACCTTTTCCTGGATTTGGTCCTCGCTCCAATCAGGATGGCCGGCCCGCAGGGCGGCCGCTTTGAGCTCGCGGGCCGCAAAGTAGAGGGCAGAGGCCAGGTCGAGCTTCCGCTCCGGGGACATGGCCCTGAAGATCCGAACCTGCTCGGGATGCATCATCTAAAAAGCCTATCCTAATTCGCGGCCCAGGGTCAAGGTGGCCAAAGGGGCTGGTTCTGATTATATTAAGGCCCGAGCACAGGGAAAGGCTGTTGGCCAGTTGATCAAATGATGAAGCCGGTGAGTCGATGGCCCATTCAAGAGGTGGTCTGATGGCCCAGTTCAAACTGGTCAGCGACTACAAGCCCCGGGGCGACCAGCCCCAGGCCATCGAGGCCCTCGCCCGCAACGTGGCCCAGGGGCTCAAGCACCAGGTCCTTTTGGGCGTCACCGGCTCGGGCAAGACCTTCACCATGGCCAACATCATCGCCCGCGCCGGCCGCCCCAGCCTGGTCCTGGCGCCCAACAAGACCCTGGCCGCCCAGCTTTACGGCGAGTTCAAGGCCCTTTTCCCCGAAAACGCGGTCGAATACTTTGTCTCTTACTACGACTACTATCAGCCCGAGGCCTACATCCCGGTCACGGACACCTACATCGAAAAGGACGCCTCCATCAACGAGGAGATCGACAAGCTCCGCCTCTCGGCGACCCGCTCCCTTCTGGACCGCGACGACGTCGTCATCGTCGCCTCGGTCTCCTGCATCTACGGCCTCGGCTCGCCCGAGGCCTACTACGGCC
>CAYXRH010000189.1:6902-8295 GCA_964466355.1 uncultured Thermodesulfobacteriota bacterium | reverse complement strand
CTGCGCTTCTCGAAAACCTCGCGCCTGGTCCTCGAACCAAAATGTGGTTTCGCCAAAGCCTCAAACCAATCCCTTGACGCCGCCGCGCGGCGGCGCGATTGATGACGGATTCAATATAGCCCCCCTAAAACAAAATGTCAAAAGGGGCCGTCTTGAATGCTCGGCCGACGACTGAGCGCGGCCTCAAAAAGCCAAAGAGTTGACAACCCGTCGTCTGATGGGATATATACTCATCTTCCGGTCCCTCAGGGGCCCTCCTTGCTCCGGGATTTTTCCGGGGCTAGAACCCGAAAGGAGGTGCGGATGCGCCACTACGAGACCATTTTTATCATCTCTCCTGACCTGCCCGACGATGAGCGGGGTCAGCTCATCGAGCGATATCAAAACATTCTCAAGGACCGCGGCGTGGAATTTTTGGTCCTGGAGGAGTGGGGCCGGCGCAAGCTGGCCTATGAAATCAAGAAGCAATCCAAAGGCTACTATGTCCTCTTTGAGTACGCCTCCTCGCGCGAGCCGATAAATGAGCTGGAGCGCAACATGCGGCTGGACGAGAACGTTTTGCGCTTCCTGACGATCAAGAAGGCGGACAAGGTTGACCGGGCCGCCCTGGAGGCTCGCAGATCCCAAGCGCCGCCCCTTGAAGACGACGAAGAGCCGCCTCATCGGGACGATGCCTTTGGAGACGAAGGCGAGGGTGAAGAGGATGAGGATTCTGATGGGGATGAGGACGAGGGAGGCGCGGAGTCAGAGGATGAAAAGGGTGAGCGAAACGACTTTAATAGAAATGAGGAGTAGATAAAAGTGGCCACCTACCGGAAAAAAAGACGGACCTATCACCGCCGCAAGGTGTGCCGGTTCTGCGCCGACAGCTCCTTGGCGATTGATTACAAGGACCCTCGCACGCTACGCTATTTCACCACCGAACGGGGCAAGGTCGTCCCGGCCCGCATTTCGGGCAACTGCGCCAAACATCAGCGAGCCCTGAGCCAGGCCATCAAGCGAGCGCGGATGGTCGCCCTGCTGCCCTTTACGGCCACCACCTCTGGTTAGACCCGCCGCCGACCCCGCCGCCATTGGGGCCGGCCAAGATTCATGATTCGTCGAGGGCGCGGCGGCAAGGGCTGGGGTCTTGTCTTTGGCCGGGGGGCTGTGGTAGTCAAGGAGAGAGAGATGAAGGAAAAGATCATTCTTCAAACCGACGTGGACAACCTGGGCCTCGCCGGTGAAATCGTAGAAGTGGCGCGCGGTTACGCGCGCAACTACCTTTACCCCAAGAAAATGGCCCTCGCCGCCACCGCGGCCAACCAAAATCGCCTCGCCGCGGCCATGGCCAGCGTGGCCGAACGCAAGAAACGCCGGGAGAAAAAGGCCCAGGCCCGGGCGGCCGACATGG
>CAYXRH010000189.1:0-6892 GCA_964466355.1 uncultured Thermodesulfobacteriota bacterium | reverse complement strand
GTCCTGACCATTCCGGCCAAGGTCGGCGAAGCGGGCCGTCTTTTTGGTTCGGTGACCTCCATGGATGTGGCTCAGGCTTTGGTGGAGAAGGGTTTCGACATCGAGCGCCGACGAATCGAGCTCAAGTCGCCGATCAAGGATCTGGGCGAACACAGGGTGCCGATCAAACTCGAGGAAGCGATCACGGCCGAGATCACGGTCCAGGTGGTCAAGGAGGGAGAGGAGAGCTAAATCTTGGCCAGGCCCAGGCAGCGCGTGGCTCGGGCGCCTTTGAATCGAGCCCGGGCCGCGATTGAGTCATCCCAGCCCACCTCGCTCAGCCCAGCCCAAGGAGGGCGGATACCGCCCCACTCCCTGGAAGCCGAAACCGCTGTTCTGGGAGCAGTTTTACTCTCCAACGACGCTCTCAACCGTGCCCTCGAGGTCTTGAAGCCCGCCGACTTCTACGATCAACGCCACCAGGTCGTCTTCGAGGCCATGATCGAGCTGGGCGACCAGATGCGTCCCGTGGATCTGGTCACCCTGGCCGAGGCCCTCAAGGCCAAGGGGCGGCTGGAGGACATCGGCGGGGCTTACTTGAGCCGTCTCTCCGACGCCGTGGCCACCTCGGCCCACGTCTCCCACCACGCCCGCATCGTCAAAGGCCACTCTCTGGCCCGGGACCTGATCCACCGGGCCACGGAGATCATCTCCCAGAGCTTCGAGAGCGCTGTGGACATCGACGAACTCCTCGATGAAGCCGAGCAATCCATCTTTGAGGTGGCCGAGGCCAGGGTCAAGCCGGCCTTTGAGCCCGTCTCGGACGTCATCAAGACCAGCATGAAGCGCATTGAGGAGCTGATTGACAAGCCGGGCATGGTCACCGGCGTGCCGACCGGGTTCATCGAGCTGGATAGAATTACGGCCGGTTTTCAGGTCTCTGATTTGATAATCATCGCCGGCCGGCCTTCCATGGGCAAGACGGCCCTGGCCTTGAACATCGCCTTCAACGCCGCCCAGGCCGGCGTGGGCGTGGGGGTTTTCTCCCTGGAGATGTCCAAGGACCAGTTGGCCACGCGCATGCTGTGCGCCGAAGCCAGGGTCGACGCCCGCAAGGTCAGAACCGGCTTTATCTCCGAGAAGGCGTGGCGGAGTCTGATCGAGGCCGCCGGTCCGGTCTCTGAGGCGCCCATCTGGCTCGACGACACGCCCGGGATCGACATCCTGGAGATGCGGGCCAAGGCCAGGCGGCTCAAGAAAGAACGCGGCATCGGGCTCGTCGTGGTGGACTATCTTCAGTTGATGCAGGGGCTCAGGGGGGCGGAGCGTCGCGAGCAGGAGATCAGTGAAATCTCCCGGTCTTTGAAGGCCATGGCCAAGGAGCTGAATCTGCCGGTGGTGGCCATCTCTCAGCTCAACCGACGGGTCGAGGATCGGGAGAACAAGCGCCCCATGCTGGCCGATCTGAGAGAATCCGGGGCCATCGAGCAGGACGCCGACGTCATCATCTTCATCTATCGCGAGGAGCTTTACGTCAAGGACGAAGAAAAAAGAAAAGAGCATCCGGAGAGGGGCAAGGCCGAGGTGATCATCGGCAAGCAAAGAAACGGCCCCACTGGCGTGATTAAACTGAGGTTTGACGGGCGCTACACCCGATTCGACAACCTGGACGAGATCCACGAGGCCTACGCGCCGCGCCTGGCGGACGAGGCCGAAGCGCCGTTTTAGGGGTTTGAAACGCCCAAGATTCAGGGCAACACTCAGGGTCTGAAACCCAGCCAGCTCAAGCGGCTCAACAAACTGGCCCGCCGCCGCACCCCGCCGCCGGCGATCGTCTCCCTGGAGTTGGCCAGGGCGATCAGTCAGCTCTCGGCCGAGTGCGGCCGCCAGATCGGTCTCCTCATCGACCGCGCCGGGGCCTTGACTCACGTGATCGTCGGCGATCAACGAGGGTTGATTCTGCCGGATCTGTCCCGGCACCGCGGCTCCAGTCTTCGACTCAGGGGCTTGCGCCTCATCCACACCCATCTGGCCAAAGAGCCCCTCACCGATGACGATCTGGCCGATTTGGCCCTGCTCCGCCTTGACTTGATCGCCGCCTTGGAAGTGGACTTTGAGGGGCTGCCCGGCCGCGTCAGGGCGGCCCACCTCACCCCGGCCGGCCGCAACGGCCAGGGGATCGAGCAGATCGAGGCCGAGCACTTGAGCCGCCTCGAGCTTGACTGCGCCGCCTTGATCCAGGCCCTGGAGGATGAGCTCGCCCGAGGGCAGGGCGGAGTTAGGGTGGACGAAGGCCAAGACCGGGCCTTGCTCGTCTCGGTCTCGAGCGAGCCCAGATGGCGGGTCGAGGAATCCGTGGCCGAACTGAGGGAGCTGTGTCGCACCGCTGGCGTGGAGGTTTTGGGCGCCGTGGCGCAGCGGGTCAACCGCGTCCATCCGGCCTTTCTGATGGGGCGGGGCAAGCTGAGCCAGGTGGCCATCAAGGCCCTTCAGGCCGGGGCGAACCTGCTTCTTTTTGACCAGGAGCTGACCCCTTCCCAGGCCCGCAACCTGGCCCGGTTCACTGAACTGCGCATCGTGGATCGGACTCAGCTCATTTTGGACATCTTCGCCCAGCGGGCCCGCTCCAGGGAGGGCAAGCTCCAGGTGGAGATGGCCCAGCTGCGCTACCGCCTGCCCCATCTGGCCGACGAGGATAACGCTCTCTCGCGTCTCAGCGGCGGCATCGGCGGCCGCGGTCCGGGCGAGACCAAGCTCGAGATCGACCGCCGCCGGGTCCGCGAGCGCGAAGCCCGTCTGGCCAAGGAACTGGCCGGCATGAAAAGACAGCGCCTCAACCGCCGCCTGCGCCGCCGTCGGGCCGCGCTGCCGGTGGTGTCCATCATCGGCTACACCAACGCCGGAAAATCCACGCTCTTGAACACCCTCACCCGCAGCCGGATTCTGGCCGAGGATCGTCTCTTCGCCACTCTGGATCCGACCAGCCGCCGGCTGAAACTGCCTCGGGATCAGGAGGTCATCATCACGGACACGGTGGGGTTCATCCGCTGCCTGCCCACTCAGCTCATCGAGGCCTTTTCAGCCACCCTGGAGGAGCTGGCCGAGGCCGACTTGCTTCTCCACGTCATCGACGCCGCCGCCCCAGGGGTGGAGGAGCGCATTGAAGCGGTCGAAGCCCTCTTGAGCCGCCTGGGGCTTAAGACCATCCCCTGCCTTAAAATCTTCAACAAAGCTGACCTGGCCGACAGGGTCGGCCTGGCCGCCCTGGTGCGGCGCCACGGCGGGACGCCGGTGTGCGCCCTCAAGGAGGAGAGCCTCTTGCCTCTGGTGGCCCTGATCGAGGAGCGCTTCGCCCGAGAGAGGTGTTATTGTCTTGAGCCGGGTGAAGGAATGAAACATTCTGAGGCGAGAGCAGCCAAAGCTACGTTTTTGAAGGCAAATCAGTAATAATCAAGGACCGGACGTCTCGGCTCAGGTCACGCCCTTGGGCGTGACCAAAAACTCCTCGTCCTCTTTGAGGCCTGAGCGAGCCTTGAGTTCGTCGCGCATGACGGAATTGACCGTCTCCTGGATGAGGCGGGCCGTGGCTGGGTCCATTTCGACGAACTTGAACCCGACGAAGATCAGCTTGGCCCCTTCCCGCTCGAATATGCGGGCCACCCGGGCTCTGACCACGGCCGTCTGGCCCATCAGGTTGAGGACGAGCCTGGTCTCCTGGCCTCTTTTGAGCTCGCCCCGACCGTCCCACGAAACCAGCAGTCCGCCCAGGGACAGGTCCAGAAGGTGGACCTGGCCCTCGGCGTCCCTCAAATCCACGTCAATATTGTGCTCAGATGACGGCTCCACCCGATAGTGAAGCCGGACGCTGGTCTCGATGACCCCTTTGGTGGGATAGGCGATGAGAAGGGCTTGCTCCGTGACGCCGGCCCTGATTTCGTAATTGAGCAGCAATTCGAGAATGACCGTCGTGAAGCCGAAGCGGCGGGTCTTGTTGGCCTCCCGGTCGAAGATGACGAAGGAGATCTCGACCTTCCGGCCCACCTGGGATCTCAGAATCGGCGGGCTGGTCTGGGCGACGATGAGCCGGTCGTTTGAATCCCAGTCGTAAATGACGGTCGGACGGACGTCGATCAGTTCCTTGACCACGTCCAGGGTTAGGATCAGATCAATGCGGCTTTGGGGGCCCAGGGCCCTGGTCAGTTCTCGCTCTTCCATTATTAAGATGTCTATTCAGTTGGCGATTATTGACGGCCACTCTAACCGACATTGGCTTTAGTGTCAAACCCTTCGGATGATCCTTGTCGCCATGGCCGATCGTCGGGCTCGCGGGGATTGAAGAATATTAAATTTGTCGAGCGGCTTCAACGCCGCATCCTGGGCGTGGCCAGGGGCTCTTCCTGGATGTACAGACCAGAGCGGGCTCTGAGTTCGTCGCGCATGATGGCGCTGACCGTGTCCTGGATGAGGCGCATCACCGGCGGCTCCAGGTCCACGTATTTTAAAGCAAGGTAGGTCAGCCTGGAGCCTTCGATCGTGTAGGCGCGGACCACCTCGGTGAGCAGGGGCACGTGCTGCTCCTTGATGTAGAAGTCCACTCGCAGCTGCTGGCGGCCCAGGAACTCGGTTCGGCCGTCGTAAGACAGCAGCAGGCCGCCCAGGGAGATGTCGATGACGTGGGTCTCCCCAGAGATGTCCTTGAGCTGGGCCGTCAAACCGTGCTCAGAGGTCGGTTCGACGCGGCAATGGAGCCTGATGGGGACCTCGGCCAATTCTCCAGTGGGGTAACCGATGACCACGGCCGGCTCGAAGACGTCGACCCGCAGTTCATACTGGGGCAGAAGCTCCAGGATGGTCGTCTCGTAGCCGTAGCGCTTTCGCTCGTTCGACACGCGATCGTAAACCACGAAGGAGGCTTGGATTTTTCGGCCGATGTTTGATCTTAAAATCGGCGGACTCGTCTGGGCCAGGATGAGAGTGTCCTTCTCGCCCCAATCGTATATGATCGTCGAGCGGGCGTCGATGAACTCCTTGCCCAGATCCAGCTCCAAAATCAGATCCAGGTGACTCTGGGGGCTCAAGGCCCGGCGAAGTTCTCTCTCCTCCATGCTCCATCAGCCTTACAAAGTAATGTTTATAATAAGTTGGACCAACATCGGCCCGTGTGTCAAGAGATAAAGGCCGCCCATCGCCTCAATCTTAACAAAGAAGCGGGGATGGCTCAAGATTCCTCGTCGGCCAGACGCCCCAGGGAAAACAGAGACACCCGGCCCCTGATGAGAAAGATGAGGCAGTAGAGCACGGTGAAGATGAAGGTGGCGCCGTGGTAAATGATGGCCACGGCCAGGGCCTTCTCGGCCGGCATGCCCAGAAGATCGCTGTAGGCGAAGGTCATGGCCGCGTGGATGACACCGACGTAACCCGGCGCGGAGGGCAGGTCCACGGCCAGGCAGACCAAGCCCTGGACAAAAAGGGCCGCCGAAATCGAAACCGACTGGCCCAGGCCCAGGGGCAGCAGGAAAAAGGGTATTGGATTCACAAGCCAGATGATGACGGTGTAAGCCAGGGCGGAGGCCAGCAGCCGCGGCCGGCGCAGCATCATCAATCCGTCCACCAGGGAGGCGGACAAGCCGAGGAGCTTGTCGGCCCAACGCTCGGGCAGGGGCCGGAACAAGACTCTCAGGGCCGCCTGGATCTTGCCCGGAATCAGAACCAGCCCGATGATCACAACCAGAACCACGGCGTAGACGAACAGGAAGAGGGCGATGGCCTGGCGGACGCGCAGGGCCATGTCCGTGGCCTGATTGAGGACGTCGAGCATCAAGGCCCCGCCGATCATGAAGCCGATGATGGCCAGGCCATCCAGGACGCGCTCAATGACTATGGTCGCCAGGGTGGCGGTCTTGGAGATCTCCTCCCGCCGGCCCAGGTCGATGACCCTGATCAGCTCCCCCAACCGGGCCGGCAGGATCAGGTTGCCGGTGAAGCCGATGACGGTCGAGGCGATCAGGGAGCGGTAGCCGACCTTCTTGATCGGCCGCAGCAGATAATCCCACCTCAGGGCCCGCAAGGCGTACATCAGCCACAACACCGGCAGGCAGAAGATGAGATAAAGATAATTCATCTGGGCCATGGCCCGGCCGAGGCCCTTGATGTCCACCTGGGAGAAGACCCAGACGATGAGGCCGGCGCTGATGGCCATGCCGATCCAAAACTTGAGGCCCTTCACTTAAAAATCCCCCTCGCCCGGGTCACGTCCTTCTTGATCTGGGCGGCCAGGGCCTCGGGGCCGTCGAACTTCATTTCATCCCTGAGGCGCTCGATGAAATCGAGGCGGATGTGCTGACCGTAAAGGTCTTGGTCAAAGTCGAGGACAAAGGTCTCCACCGAAAGCTCCCGCCCCTCAAAGGTGGGGTTCAGGCCGACGTTGGTCACGCCGCCAAAGGCCGAGCCGTCCTCCAGGCCCACCCGCACGGCGTAGACGCCCTTGGCCGGCACGACCTCGGAGTAAAGCTCCAGGTTGGCCGTGGGGAAGCCCAGGAGGCGGACGCCTCTGTCAGCGCCCTTGATCACCCGGCCGAAGATCTGGTAGGGCCGCCCCAAGAGCCGAATCGCCTCGGCCACGCGGCCGTCCTCGATCATCTCCCGGGCCCGCGTGGAGCTGACCGGCGAGCCGTTGACCTGAACCGGGTTGAGGACGTGCACGACGAAGCCGCGTTCGCGGCCCAGGGCTCTCAAAAACTCGATGTTCCCTTCCCGGCCCCGGCCCAAAGTGGTGTCATAACCGACGACCAGCTCCTCAAGACCGACCTTGCGCCGCAGTATCTTGTCCACGAAGTCGGCGGCGCTGAGTTCGGCGAACTGCCGGGTGAAGAGGATGTTGAGGAGAATGTCCACCGCCCGGGCGGCGATGAGC
>CAYXRH010000188.1:0-8364 GCA_964466355.1 uncultured Thermodesulfobacteriota bacterium | reverse complement strand
CTCTGGCCGAGGCTAAATCCGCGGCCAAGGCGGGCTAAAGGAGGGTTTGACGGCCCACGGCGAAGTCGATTGAAGCAGCCATTTGAGCGGCCTCGAATATCACGTCTCTGGTCTTGGGGTTGAGGTCGAGGCTGTTGAGCCCCTCGAGGTCGAACCAGCCCACCGCGGCGGCGTCGGCGCCGTGGCGCGGCTGGCCGCTCAAAGAGTGGCACAGATAGTCCAAAACGACGTAGTGGTACTTGACCCCGCCCTCGGCGTCCCAATCGATGCGTTGCGCCACCTCGACGAGGGGGCCGACCTGGATTTTAAGCCCCGTCTCCTCGTCGATCTCCCTCATCAAGGCCTGATCGACGCGCTCTCCCAGCTCCACCAGCCCGCCCGGAATGGACCACTGCCCCAGACCCGGCGCGCGGCCGCGTTTGACCAACAAGACCCGCTCGTCCTCGAAGATAATCCCGCCCACGCCCAGCAGCGGCGTTTCAGGATAGCGTCGCTTGATCATGGCGCGTTTAACCTGAGCCGCCGCCGAGCCTTCACGAGAGCACTTTCAGGATGGCTCTAAGCTCGGCCTTGATCCAGGCCGGCACCGCGAACGGCCTGGCCCGCGGCTTATCAAAATCGACCGAGAGGGGGGGGCTTTGCGCGGGCGCGGCCTCAATCTCTTCCTCGGCCGCGAGAGGTTCTTGGGTCAGCTTTTTTTTGGCCCCGGCGATGGTGTACTTCTCCTCATACAAAAGCCGCTGGATGGCTAGAATGAGTTCCACGTCAGCCCGGGTGTAGAGCCTCTGGGAAGAGCCGGCCCGAAGCGGCTTCAGCGGCTCGAACTCCGACTCCCAGTAGCGAATGACGTAGGGCTCCAGGCCGGTGAGCTGGCTCACCTCGCCGATCTTGAAGTAGCGCTTGTCAGGTATCTCGACCATGCCCTCGTCACCGATGGCCGAATTATAGCTCATCCGCCAACGCTCTCACAAGGCCGGGCCGTCCCTGCCCGCTTTTGAGAGAGTTTTTCAACACTCTTGACTGAGCCTCGTTTGGCGGTTAACAAAAGAGCGTGACCGTATCTGATGTCCAGGATCAATCCAGCTCCCCTGACCGCTTTCAGGCCGAGGATTTCGTTCTCTTCATCGACCGGCGGCAAAGGGAGCAACTCGTCCGGCTCACCCCGGGCAAGAAGATCAAGCTCAGAGGCGAATATTTGGAGGCGGAGCGGTTCATCGGCCTCGAGGTCGGCTCCTCCATCGTCACCCCTCTGGGGCTGGCCTATTTGGCCTTGAGGCCCACCTTGGCCGAGCGGATCATGAACATGCCCCGGGAGGCCCAGATCATCTACCCCAAGGATCTCGGGCCCATCCTGTTTTACGCCGACGTCCACCCCGGCTGCCGGGTGATCGAGATCGGCGTCGGCCACGGAGCCATGACCATGTCCTTGGTCAGGGCCGTGGGGTCGACGGGGCGGGTGGTCTCCTACGAGCGTCGGTCTGATTTTGCCCGGCGGACCCGTGCCAACCTCAAACGCTATCTGGGGCCGACGCCCTGGTGGGAGATCAAGACCGCCGACCCGGCCGAATCAGGTCTGGCGGAGAGAGACTTTGACCTGGCCGTCGTCGACGTGCCGGCTCCCTGGGAGCTGGTCGAGGCCCTCACCCCCGGCCTCAAGCCCGGCGGCCCGGCCGTCTTCTTCCTGCCGACCGTGCCCCAGGTGGTCCGCTTGGTCGAGGGTTTAAAATCCAGCGGCAAGTTCGCTCACTTTCAAACGATCGAGCTTCTGCAGCGCCCCTGGAACATCGACGGCCCCAGCGTCAGACCCCACATGCGCATCTCCGGGCACACCGGCTTCATCACCACCTGCCGACGCAAGCTGAGTCAGGTGGTCCGGCTCCAGGGCCAGCTCGGGCAGGGGGCGCTGAATGGGGCGGAGGCTCTTATAAAATCGCTTCCAGACTCCACGGACGAGGGCTGATCAGTCTCCAGCCCGCGCCGCCAGCCAGACCCTGACCGCCTCGATGAAGTCCGCCCGGCCCGGATCCAGGTCGAGGGAGGCCGCCTCTGGGGGCTGGGCCAGGCCCCGGAGAGCTTTGGCCAGGCCCCTCAGATGAGCCGCGGGGGAGTCCTCGACCTCCTGAGACCACTTCAAAAGCGCCTCGGTGGCGCGGCGATCGACGATCCTTTTCATGTCCTCGACGAGAGCCGGGGCCTTGTCTCTGGTCTCGGCCCGGATGGCCTCGTCCGTGGGGCCGTGGGGCTTTAAAAGGGCGCCGTCACCGCCGGCCCTCAAGAAGGCGCAGACGTCCTCAGCCGAGGACTTGCGGGTGTAGGCCACGGCCGCGGCTCCGGGATAGCGCTTTCTGACCTGGGCCAGGTTGTAAAGCCCATAAGCCCTGGTCTGGTCGGCCTGCCGGGCCGCGGCCATGAATAGGGCCCGCCAGCCGCTGAGGAGGCTGTAAAGGCGCTTCAGAAGCTCATTGATCTTGTCGCCGGGATAGCTTTCCAGTCCATCCCACACGCCCGCCAACCCGGGGATGGCCGCCGCGGCCGCGCTCAGCTCTTCAGGGCTCGGCATCCGCGCCTCCAAAGCCCCCTCGGGGTCGTTGCCCCACAGATCCAGAAGCCACAGGATGGGGCTCTGATGGCCCAGGGCCTGCCTGGCCCCTGAAAAGGACGCGGTGATGATGAAGCGCCAGCCCGGCGCCGCGGCGGGAAAGACCTCCTCGAACAGCGAGCGTTCAAAGGGCGAGTCGTCGATGAAACAGACGATCGGCTCTAATTTCACAGCTCTCTCCTCCCGGCCAGTTTCAGGGCCGCCCTCAGATCCAGAGTGCCCTCGTAGATGGCCCGGCCGGTGATGACGCCGCTCAAGCCCAACTCCATCAGGGGCAGAAGGGCCTGAATGTCGCCGAGGGTCGAAACGCCCCCGGCGGCGATGACCGCCACCCCCACCGCCCGGCACAGCTCGGCCGTGGCCTCGACGTTGACGCCGGCGTGGGTGCCGTCGCGGGATACGTCGGTGTAGATTATGGCCGCCAAGCCGGTCTGGACCAGCTTGGGGGCCAAGTCCACGGCCCGCACGTCCCTCGTCTCCCGCCAAGCGGAGACGGCCACCCGACCGTGGCGGGCGTCCAGGCCGAGAGCCACGCGGCCCGGAAAACGCCGGCAGGCCTGGCTTAAAAAGCCGGGATCGTTCACCGCCGCCGTGCCCAAGATGACCCTCGCCGCGCCGAGGGAGAGATACTCCTCTATGGCCTCGAGGCTCCTGATGCCGCCGCCGATCTGGAAGGGGATCCTCAAGATTCGGGCGATGGCCTCGACGGCCGGGCGGTTGATCGGGCGCCCCTCCTTGGCCCCGTCCAGATCGACGACGTGGAGCCAGGCGGCTCCGGCGTCTTGCCACCGGGCGGCCATGGCCGCCGGATCCCGCCCGAAAACGGTCTCGCGCTCAAAATCGCCTCGAAAAAGCCGGACGCAGCGTCCGGCCCTGATGTCCACCGCGGGGATAACGTCCATCATTCCACGGGTCGGGACGGCAGACGGTCGAGGAGTTGGATGATCCCGGACCGGCTCAGCTCAGCGGCGGTCAACCAGCGGCCTCCCCGCTTCAAAAAGGCCCCGGCCTGGAGCAGGTTTTCGCTCAAAGAGCGTTGAGTCTCTTCAAAGAAAGCCTGCCACCTTATGGCGCCGTCCTTGGCGTCGATGAGATAGAGGCCCAGGGACACCGAGGCCGGCTCGGAGACGCCGAAGGAGGTGCCTTGCCGCTCCCGCCAGCGAAAGATGGTCCCGGCCAAGACGGCCTCGGCCTTGACCTTTCGGGTGGCCTGGGCCAGAGCGAGGCGGATGGGTTCGCCGGCCTGCTCTGGCTGGACTGGCAGTTGACCGGCCAACCGGCTCGGCCGCACCACCTGGCAGGTGAGGACCTCTTCGACCACTTCGGGCAGCAAGTTGCTGAGCTCCACCAGGGCGCTGGTGGGCACCTTTTCGCCGACGAATATCTCGCCGCTGATGGGGCAGGTGACGCCCTGCCCGTCCGGGTTGACCCAGGCGGCCTGGAAGGGGGCCAGAGCCAAAACCTCCACCGGACAGGGCCGGGACGGGGTGGCGGGGCGATAGCTGGGAGCCTCGGCGCAACCAGCGGCCAAAAAAACAAGGGAGAGCCAGGGAAGGATGCGTCGCATCACAAGACCCCCTTGGTTGAAGGGACGCCGCTTCGTCTGGGATCGAGGCTGGCCGCCTGGGCCAGGGCCCGGCCGAAGGCTTTGAACACGGCCTCGATGACGTGGTGGGCTGGGGAGCCGTGCCAGGCCTCGAGATGGAGGGTCATCTTGGCTTCGTTGACCAGACCCTGGAAGAACTCCCGCACCAGAGCCACCTCGAACCGGCCGACCATCTCTTGGTCGACCGCGACGCGGTAGGCCAGATGGGGCCGCCCGGAGAGATCGACCACCGCCCGGGCCAGAGCCTCATCCATGGGCACACAGGCCTCGCCGAAGCGGGCGAGGCCCTTTTTCTGGCCCCAGGCCTCGGCCAAGGCTCGGCCCAGAGTGAGGCCGATGTCCTCAATGGTGTGATGCCCATCGACCTCCAGATCGCCTTTGGCGCTTAAATTTAAATCAAAGAGTCCGTGGACCGCCGTCAGGGTCAGCATGTGGTCAAAAAAAGGCAGGCCGGTCGATATCTCCACCGACCCCGCGCCGTCGAGGTCGATTTGGACCTCGACCTCGGTCTCCTTGGTCTTTCTTTGGGCGGCGCCGCGGCGCCTGACGTCGCTCATGTCGGTCGTCCTCATCTCATCTGCCGTGTGTTCCTTTATCAAGCCTATGCCAGGCGGACCGGAGAGTCAAGACAGCCGCCTTGACACCAGGCCCCACTTGGAGGCAAATTAGATGTCGATAACCGAACTAAAAATGAGGAGCGGGGCGGGTGTTTCGAGGGGTTGGTTTGCGGTCTTTGATTTTGTGCGGTTTGATCCTGGGGTTGGGAGCCAAGCTCGAGGCGGCCGACGTGGTGGAGCTTTCCTTGGCCGAGTGCGTCAGGCTGGCCGTGGTTTCCAACACCGACGTGGCCAAGGGGCGGCTGGACAGATTGCTGTCCCGGCTGGATCGGAAGATCGGGCAAGAGTACTTCTGGCCGGACTTGTACGTCAGACCGAGCACCGACTACGAGACCGACGAAGAGGGTCGTCTGCGGCTGATGACCGAGGCTGAAGTGATCCAGCAGCTGCCCACCGGCGGGTACCTCAGAGTCAGTTGGGACAACCATCTCAACCGCTACACCGAGCTGGGCGACGAAGACTGGACCTCAGAAGTGGGCTTGAGGTTGAGCCAACCCCTTCTGCGCGGAGCCGGCATCGAGGTCGGCACCTCGCCGGTGGTTCTCAGCGGCCTCGACGACGACATCGATCGCCTCGACTTCGAGTGGCTTTTAATCAGACGGATCACCTCGGTCCAGAAGCATTACTGGGATCTGATGCTGGCCTACGAGAACCTCGACGTGGCTCATGACTCTCTGGCCCGCAACCTCAAGCAGTTGGAGGAGCGGCGGGGCAAAGCCGATGAGGAGGAGACTCTGGAGCTGGAGAGCGAAGTGGCCGAGGCCGAGCAGGAGGTCGAGGCCCGGAGACTGTCCGTGGCCCAGGCCAACCTGACTCTCATAGACCTCATCGACGCCCCGGGACTGAGGAACGTGAAGCCCAAAGGCCCGTTCCAATTCAATCCCGTGGCCGTGGGCCTCGAAACCAGCCTGGCCAAGGCTTTGAAGAGCCGGCCGGATCTGCTCAAGGCCAAGGTGGCCGTGGACGCGGCCGACTTGAGGCGGGCGGTGGCCGAATCCAATGCCAAAACCGATCTGGACCTGGTGCTGGCCGCCACCACCAGGTCGACCGAGCCCCGATTCGGCGAGGCCATCGAGGAGGCTTACAATCTGGCTGACGAGTGGATCGTCGGCCTCGGGGCGGAACTCAGGTTCGGCGTTCCAAATCGCGAGCGAGACGCCGTGGCGGCGCGTTACCGCCTCCGCAAAACCGAGCTGGATTTCAAGGAGCGGGAGCAGGCCGTCAGCAACGACGTCACCACGGCCGTTTATTCCATCAGGGGTTCACTCAAGACGGTGGAAGCGGCCCAGCGGGCTAAAGGGCTGGCCGAGCGCAAGCTGGCCGCTGCTTTGGTGGCCCACGATAGAGGCGAAGTGGACAGCCTGAAGGTCATCATCTACCAGCGCGATCTGACCAGAGCCCAACTCAGCGTCTACCGGGCCATCGTCGGTTATCTTTACGATCTGGCCGATCTGGACCAAGCCACGGGCGCCACTCTCAGCACCTGGAAGATCGAAGTCGGGCCCTAATCAGGGCGGTCAGGAGAGGAACGAGAATGGAGGCTTCCTACATCTATTCGGCGACTATTCGATGGAGCGGCGAGCGCAAGGGCCTCTTGGAACTTGCCGGAAAAAAGGACATGTCCGTGGCCACCCCGCCTGAGTTCGGCGGGCCGCCGGGCGTCATCAGTCCCGAAGGCCTTTTCGTCGCCACGGCGGCGTCGTGTCGGATGACCACTTTCCTGACCATGGCCGACAAGGTGCGGGCGTCATTCGTCAATTTCTCCTGCTCGGCCGAGGCGACCTTGAGAAAGGTCGAGGGCAAGGGGTTTTTGTTCACCAATCTCATGCTCAGACCCCGCGTCGGCGTGGCTGACATCGGGGAGGAGCGGGCCATCAAAAGGGCTCTGGACCTGTCGAAAAAATACTGCCTGGTGACCAACTCCATGACCTGCGAGGTGGAGATGGAGCCGGTGGTGGAGGTGGTCTGAGCCTCCAAGGGTCGGGGCGCTCGAAAGAGCTTATAACATGCGCGTTCTCTTTGACGCCCGGGTCCTCACCCCCCCCTCCGGCCACGGAGTCGCCCGCCACGGCATCGCCAGGCACGCCCGCGGGCTGCTCTCGGCCCTGGTCCAA
Source organism: uncultured Thermodesulfobacteriota bacterium (assembly GCA_964466355.1). Lineage (GTDB taxonomy): Bacteria > Desulfobacterota > Desulfarculia > CAYXRH01. Next base: position 1,428 of record CAYXRH010000188.1, on the reverse strand, counting down.
GAGCCGGGCGGACACCAGCTCATCGTTCTGGTCCAAAACCATCGCACGGCTGAGGCCGTGGGCCTCGGCCCAGAGGTCCGGACAGCGGGCTTGAGGCCCTATTCCTGGGGGGAACTGGTGGCCTTGCCCTTTGTCCTGGCCAAAGCGAGACCGCAGCTCTACTACTCCCCGACCTACATGCCCCCCCTGTGGTCGCCAAGCCGCCTCGCCTTCACCATCCACGACCTGACTCACCTTGACCCGGCCGGCGAATACGGGTTCAGCCGGGCCTTGGCCTGGCGGATTCTCATCGCGCCCCAGGCCCGGCGGGCGGCGGCCATTCTGACCGGCTCCCGCGCCGCGGCCGAGCAGATCGCCCTCCGGCTCAGGGTCGCCCGGGAGCGAATCGAGGTCATCGGCCACGGCCTCGAGGCGGCCTTTCACCCCCGCTCGGCCGAGGAGACAGCGGCGATCAAAACCCGGCTTCATCTCCACGGACCCTATTTAGTCGCCCTGGGAAGCCCCAAGCCCCACAAGAACCTGACCGCGGCCGCGGCCGCCTTTCACCGTCTGGCCGTCGAGGAGTTCGCCGGCTGTCTGGTGGTCGTCGGCGCCGGCCGCTCAGCCCTGCCCGCCGGCCCCGGCCGGGTGATCCGGGCCGAGGGCCTCGAAGACGACGACCTGGCGGCGCTTCTTTCCGGGGCCGAGGCGGCCGTGTTTCCCTCCCTGGCCGAGGGATTCGGATTGCCGCCCCTGGAGGCGGTGAGTTGCCTGTGTCCGGTGGTGGTCAGCGATCTGCCAGTCTTTAAGGAGGTCCTGGGCGAGGAGGGGGCCTATTTCGCCCCTCAGGGCCGCCCCGAAGCCCTGGCCGAGCAGCTCAGAGCCCTCTTGGCCGACCGCTCCCGAGCGAGATCCAAGGCCCGAGCCGGCCAAAGCCGCGCCGCAGCCTTCACCTGGCCGGCGGCGGCGGCGCGGTTGAGGGCCGTCTTTGACCGCCTCGAGGCCGAACATGAAATCCCTTGAGAATTTAAAAATCGCCCTGGTCCACGACTGGCTCACCGGGCTCAGGGGCGGCGAGAAGGTTTTGGAGTGCCTGGCCGAGATGTTCCCCCAGGCCCATCTCTTCACCCTGCTCAAAACGAGCCCCACGAGCCCCGTCATCGACGCCCTGCCCTGCACCTGCTCCCCGGTCCAGCGGCTGCCCTGGCTGAAGCGGCTCTACCGCCACTACCTGCCGCTGTACCCCTGGGCCGTGAATCGGCTTGATCTGTCCGGCTTTGAGGTGGTCATCTCCACCTCTCACTGCGTGGCCAAGGCGGCCAAGGCGCCCCGGGCCAGCCTCCACGTGGCCTACATCTTCACCCCCATGCGCTACGTCTGGGATCTTTACCCCGTCTATTTCGGCCCGGAGCGCCATCTTCTCCTCCGGGCGGCCATGCGGCCCCTGGC
>CAYXRH010000187.1:0-8399 GCA_964466355.1 uncultured Thermodesulfobacteriota bacterium | reverse complement strand
TCCGAGAGGTCTCCCGGGCGGCCACCGGCGTGGCCCAGGGCGATTACGGCCCACCCCTCGCGCCCCGGGGCGAGGACGAGATCGGCCAGTTGGTTCGAAGCTTCAACGCCATGGTCGCCGGGCTCAAGGAAAGAGACTTCATCCGGGACACTTTTGGCCGTTACGTGGACCGGGACGTGGCCCAACACCTCCTCGCCCAGCCTGAGGCCACCCGGCTGGGAGGGCAAAAGAGGGAGGTGGCCATCATGATGTCCGACATCCGCGGATTCACCCCCCTGTGCGAATTCCGGAGCCCCATGGAGACCTTGAACATCATCAACCGCTACCTCTCCCGGCTCATCGAGGTCATCCACGGCCGTCAGGGGATCATCGTCGATTTTCTGGGCGACGCCGTCCTGGCCTTTTTCGACCCCCTGGACGGGCCCATCGAGCCGGCGGTCCGCCGGGCGGTCCGCTGCGCCTTGGAGATGCAAGCCGCCACCGCCGAATTCAACGCCCAAAGCCAAAAGATGGGCCTGCCGGAGCTTCAGATCGGCGTCGGTCTCAACGTCGGCGAGGTCGTCGTGGGCAACATCGGCTCGGAAACGAGGACCAAATACGGCATCATCGGCGCGCCGGTGAACCTGACCCACCGCCTCCAAGCCCTGGCCCAGGGCGGCGAGATTATCGCCTCCGAGTCGGTGTACGGCTATCTCAGCCGGGAGCTGATCGTGGCCCGGTCATCTCGAACCAAGCTCAAGGGAATCCAGGAGGAGGCGTCGGTTTATCTCGTCACCGGCCTCGGCGGCGGCTAATCAACGCCCGCCAGCTCGTACCCCAGGCGGTCCATGGCGTCCACGCAGATCTGATTGATGCACCCGGCCTGCCAGCGGCTGAGGGGGTCCTGGGGCAGCGCGGGCCAAGGCTCGGCCGAGGCCTTGATCTGTGGACAGGCCTCCCCCAAGAGCAGGGTGAGGATCTCTGGCCAGCCGCCTGATTGATCTTTGATCAAGTCCTCGTAACGCAGGCGCAGGTAAAAGGGATCGCCGGGCAGGTTCTGAGAGGCCAGGTGACTCCAAAAACCGGCCCGCCGGAGGGACAGATCCTTCAAGAGATCGATCTGGAGGAGCCTGTTTTTTGTCTCCTCGTCCACATGAGGGGCCTCCAAACCGTAAGGCAACGCGCCGCGGAGCCAGACCTCCCTGAGATGGGGATGGCGGTGTATCCAGGCGGCGATGGTCGGGGCGGGGTGGCGGATGACATTGATGATCAAGGCCCGGGGATGGGCCCGGCGAAGCTCCTTCAACCAGGGCAGGAGGGCCAGGCTGCTCTTGACGCCCAGGACGAAGCCCTCCTTGGCCGCCTCGCGGCCTCGAAGCACTCCCTGACTAAGAACCACGTGGCCGGCTCGGTCCCTCAAGGGGCGGACCGCCTGACGGATGGGCTCCCCGGTGGTGATCCGCCGCCGCCATTGGCCAATCAGTGGCTCGAGGGCGGTCGGCCCCCCGCGCCCCCAAAGCTCCAGGGGCTCGTCCAGGACGACCAGGCCGGGCAGGGCGTTGAGATGATCGGCCACCAGCCTGGCGCCGGAGCCGGGGATGCCGGTGACAAAGAAAACCCTCGGCTCGGCCCGCCTTCTTCCACCGGCCTCTCTTTTGATGGCCGCGGGGGGAAGGTCTTGGAGAAGCAGGGCCCAATCCGCCTCGATCTCCAGCAAGGGCGCCATGTCGTAGGCCTCGATGAGCCCGCGGGCCACCCGCCAGATGGAGGGGTTTTGGCGGATGAACTCCGGGCGGTGGTAATGCACCGCCAAGGGATCAGAATCCTCGATCTTCTTCAGGTGAAGAGGGTGGTTAAACCGCTCACTCAGGCACTGATAGCTGAACCCTCGGCGCAGCAGGGTCACCGGCAGGCCGATCTGGTCCAGCCAGGGGAACTTGCGGCCCACGGGTTCGTAGTCCTTTATTTTCTGGCAGGTGTCGATCCAGTGGGTCGAGAAATCGATGGCCGGATCAACCGCCAGGAAGCCGGCGTTGAAATAGGGCGGCCCCCACACGCCGTTGAGGTGGGCCGGCCAGGCCATCTGGGGAAAGGGCAGGCCGAAGAGATCGTAGACGTTGGCCCAGTCGAAGCGGCGGCCGAAGAGGCGGTCAAAGGTCTGCCAGTCGGCCTGCTTGGCCGCGAACTGCTGCTCAAAAAAAGGCTCATATCCTTCGAAGGGCTGGACGAACATCAGGTCGCTGTGCAAAAAAACGATGCGCTCGCCCCGGGGGCTGATCTTGAAGGCGTTGAGCTTGTTGCCGATCTTGTAATCATCGGCTATGGGATTTTTAATCCTATAGAATTCAGCCCCCAGATCTTCCAAAAACCTCCTCACCGCGGGGCGCAAGGGGCCGTAGCGCTCTTCCGGGACCGGGGTGATGACGTGGATCGCGGCCTCAGGGGGGCAAAAGGTCCTGATGGAGGCGGCCAGGAGGGCGGCCTTGATCTCCAGTTCGCCGCCGTGACAGACAAACACGAAGTCGAGCTTCAAGACCCGAACCCTTCCGGCCTCCGCGCCGCTTCAAGGCGGCTTCAGCCCGCGGAGGCTCACTCGCCCAAGAGGCAGAGGGAGAGGCGATCGTATCGACCGTCTTTGACCCAGGCGTACTTCTCCTCAAAGAGCCGGTCGCTCAGATGCAAGCTGCCCTTCTGGCGGCGCTTCAAAAACTTTTCAAACTGGCTCGGACCGCCGTTGTACATGGCGTAGACCGCCTGGGCCAGGACGTCCTCTGGAAGATGCTCTGAGGAATCCAGGCGCTCCAGGGCGTAGCGGCGGAGGTACAGCTCCAGGATCTCGGTGCCGGCGAGGGCGTTGTAGCGGATGTTCGAGCGAAGGCCTTCGAGGCGGTAGACCCCCCGCCAGACGCGCTCGTTGATCTGCATCAGGCCGACCGAGGAGTTGTTGTAAGAGCGCAGATAACGAATGCGGCCATCCATGACGACGAACTGCCGCCAGCAGCTCTCCTGCCAGGCCGTGGCGGGCACGAGCCGCCTGAAGAGAGGATGATGCACCTCCTCGAGGCGGCCTCGGGCCAAAACCAGGTCCGCGGCTTCCCTCAGGACCCCCTGGAGGCGATCGAGGTAGGGGCCGATGTCTCGGCGGGGCGGAAGCCACTTCTTAAGCTCCGTCGGCATCTCCTCATCAACCGCGGCCGCCCAGGCGCTGGGGTTCAGAAAGTTGGACCACCACCGGCCCACGGACGAGCCTCCGCGGCGGCCGGACGAAGCGGGCCAGGGACGCCCCTCCACATCCAGCCTCGGTCCGGATTCGATGAGCGGCGGACCCAAGCCCAAGAGGCGACGCAGGTCGGGGTCCAGGGCAAAGGAGTATTCCAACAGCGGTGTGCTCTGACCCTGATAAAGAAGGCTGACGAGGCGGTAAAGCCCTTCGCGGCTGATGTCCAGGCCCAGGGTCGGGCCCAGCTTGTCGAGGACGTCCAAGGCGGTGAAGAAGGCCAGGTAGCTCAAAAGGGAGGGCGAGGGCTCAGCCACCAGGTGGCGCCTCAAGAGGGGCGCCAACCGCCGCCAGGTCTCCAGAAACTGGACGCGGACCAGGTCGCGGCCCTGCTTTTTTTGACTCAAGGCCCGCACAAACCCGTGGCGCGTCTCCAAGAGGGCCTCGAGGATGATCGTCCTTTCCTCCTCGGTGAGGGGTTGGCCGCGCAACGACAAGATCTGGTTCACCAAAAAGGCGTCCCAGGCCTCCCAGGCCCGGGCGAAGGCGGCCAGCTCCGGCTCGCTCAAGACGCCCTCGGCCTCTTCACTCGGCTCGGCCGGGGCCCTCTTCTCGACCTCCATGAGGATGTCGGCTCGAACCGCCTTCTCCTCCACCCTGACCGGCCCCGGCCGGAGGGTGTTGAGCCAGACTTCGATGCGCTGGCGGTCCTCTGGGGCGACCAAAAGCGGCAGGATGTCCCGGACCTCCTTTACCGGCGGGGCGAGGTTGATGGTCACCTGGTCCAGGTAGGCGTGGACGTAGGTCTTGATTAGGTTCCAGATGACGTTGGCGACGGTGGTTTTCTGTCCCCTTTGATCGTAGAGGCGGGAGTCGACGGTCTTGAACCTCACCTCCCAGGTGGCCTTGTCGAGCCAGACTCGCTGCAACACCTCGACGTAGCCCCGCCAATCCAAAGGATCCAAACAGCGCCCCAGGACCGACAGGCCGGCCTTGACCTTGATTCTGGTCCGGACCCTGACCAGGCTCCCCTCCCGGTCCACCTCCGGGGCCCAGAGCTCGATGCGGGTGCAGCCCTCGTCCTTGTCCACGGCCACGGCCCTCTGGCCGGGTTGGGTGTAAGCCTGATAGATCAACACCGAGCGGATGAAGGGGTAGTCGAGGGTCACGGGCAGAGCGACGGTCTGTGTGGCCGCTGAAGCCCTCAGGGGCCCCAGGAGGCAGACAAGACCAAAGATCAGGATTAGAGGTCTCAGCGCCGCGCCCACGATGTCTTTCCCTCGAAGCTCTTCCAGAAATTAGTCGTCCCCTCAAGCAACGTCAACTTCTTTCCGATGTCTTTGGATTTCAAACGGCTCGAGCGCCTAGCCCGGTTGCCGCCTCGAAGGGGGACGTGTTAAGCTGCCGCCGAAGGCCCCTCGCCGCGGGCCGCCCCCGAGGTCGAGAGCGGCGGGGTTTATAAGGAGAGAGAGATGAAAAAGGCGTTAAAAGGGGTCATGCCGCCCATCGTCACCCCCTTCAAGGATGAAGATTTGGATCTAAAAGCCCTCGCCTTCAACATCGAGCGCTGGAACAAAACCGGCCTCAGCGGCTACGTCGTCCTGGGCTCCAACGGCGAGGGCGTGTTTTTGAGCGACGAGGAGAGGCTCAAGGTTCTTGTCCGGGCCAGGGAGGCGGCCGCCCCGGACAAGCTTTTCATCGTTGGCGCCGGAGGTGAGTCGACCACACAGGCCATCAAAAGGGTCAACCAGGCCGCCGAGCTGGGGGCCGACGCGGCCTTGGTCCTGCCGCCGCATTACTACAAGCGCCAGATGAAGCCGGAGGTGTTGATCGACCACTTTCTCAAGCTCGCCGAGGCGGCCAAAGCGCCGCTGCTGATCTACAACATGCCGGCCAACACCGGCCTAAACCTCGGCCCGGAGATCGTCGCCCGCCTGGCCGAGCATCCCAACATCGTCGGCCTCAAGGACAGCTCCGGAAACGTGACCCAGCTTTCGGAGATGATCAGGCTTACCCCTCCGCACTTCGCCGTGCTCCAGGGCTCCTCGTCGGCCTACTACGCCGGCCTGTGCCTCGGCGCCAAGGGAGCCATCCTGGCCGTGGCCAACGTTCTGCCCGGCGCCTGCCTGGAGATCTTCAACTGCGTTGAGCGGGGCGATCACCGTCGCGCCGCCGAGTTGAGCCGGGAGATGACGCCCTTGGCCCTCATGACCACGGCCACCTATGGGGTGGGCTGCCTCAAGATGGCCATGGACATGATGGGCTTCCAGGGCGGTCAGGTCCGCGCGCCGCTCAAGGCGCCTCCCCAAACCGAGGTGGGCGCGGAGCTCAAGCGCATATTAAAGTTTTTCGAGCCTTTTGAGGGTTGAAAGTCCTCGTCCTTCTCAAAACCTCGGCCGGGCCGAGGACGGGCTGCTCAGAACCGATAAACGGGATCGAGAGCGGCGGGGCGGCCGCGATTCTCAAGAGACGAGGGGTAAAAGAGGCTCCGCCTGTCCGGGGAGGGGGGGCGTGTCGTCCCAGAAGCGGCCCTCCAAGATGCGACCGGATTTCTTTTTGTTGACGCCACCCCATTGCTTGAAAAAGAAGGCCACCCCGGCCCTCAGGCATTGATCCCGGACGTCCAAGACCCACTCTTTTTTCATCAGTCTGGCCCCCGGGCCGGACTCGCCGCCGAGGATGATCCAGTCGATGCCTTTTAAATTTAGGGACGGAAGCGGACCGAGGAGGGGCTCCAGGCAGAGGAATTTGGTTTTGGCCCCGGTTCGCCTCAAGTGAGGGATGCGAAAAGAGTAATCAGCCCTCTCCACCGTCACTCCGGTCCAGACGTTGGCCGGCCAGGGCAGGTCAGGGCTCAAGGCTATGAGCCGCGCGGAGCGTTTGGTCAGGAGCTGGAAACAATGCCGCGACGCCCGGCCCATGACCGCGAAGACCTTGGCGATGAATTCAAAGGGGATCTCATCGTGAAACAAGTCGCCCATGGAGTTGACGAAGACGACGTGCGACTTGCGCCAGCCCAGGGGCAAAGAGAGAGTGCTCTCGTGGAGAGTGACCTTGAAGCCATTTTTGTACTTGGGCTGGCCCATGGCCTGGAGCCGCCTGGCGTACCTTTCGGCGTAGCAGTGCCGGCAGCCCTCGCTCATTTTGGTGCAGCCAGTGACCGGGTTCCAGGTGCAGTGGGTCCATTCGATTTTGGATTGGGCGGCCATTGGTTACTGGTTCGTCGGCGGAAAGTATACCACAGCTGGCATTTGGTATAATGATTGGAGTCAGGTCAATCAGGCGTCCGAACCCAAGGGGGGATGGTCCTAGATGTTGAGGGGTTCCTTTTCCATTACCATTAAATTATTACTCTTCGTGCTGCCCCTGGTCTGCATCCCGATTACGATAGTTGGTTATCTGGCCTACCAGGCCTCGGTCGAAAGCGTCACTCGACTTTCGCGTGAAGAACAGATGTTGCAGGCCAGAGCCGCCGCCACTGAAATAAACTCAATCTTCCAGTCTTGCTGCAAGGATTTGGAAAGCGTGGCCCAGTTCCTCATTGAGGATTTCCGGTCCCCTGATGCGCCCCCAGGTGAAGCCAAGACAGAGCGCGACTCTGACAAAAAATTAAAGCTGTTTCAAGAGTTTGGCTCACGCTCGCCCTACTGCCTCCGCATCCGTTTTCTAGATCACCTCGGCCACGAGATCGTCAGCCCTGACACGGAAGGGGAGAGCGAAAGCCTGCCACGCCCCCTAGAGGGAGGTGATTTTAAAGAAAATAATAGACTGGGCGAACAAGCTTGTCAGGTCTCGAGAGTCGTTTACTCCAAACAACGCCCCGGGTACGTTGTATATTTTTTAAAATCCTTCCAGTACAGCCAAGACGGCCCTTCCGGCGAACTGATCATCGACCTGGATTTCAATAAAGTGATCGACTTGGTCAACGCCATACGAATAGGAAAACACGGCTTTGCCTTCCTGGTGGATCAATCAGGGCGAATCATCGCTCATCCCCTCTACAGGCCATACGATTACAACCTGTCAAAGTACGATGATCCACGTTTGCGGGAATTTGTGGTGGACATGATCACCGGGGAAACCGGCTGGAGAACGTATAATCACCTGGGGGAAAAAGCGGCCGCCTTTGCGCCGGTGCCGGCCACGGGCTGGTCCCTGGCGGTGAGCATCCCCATCGAGGAATTTAAGAGAGAGGGCAAGACCGTTCGGGCGAGAGTGCTTCAACTGGTCATCGTGATCTTGGTTCTTTCCGGGCTCGGCGTGACCATCCTGTCCTATCAGCTCCTGAAGCCGGTCAGACGCCTGGTCATAGCCACCGAAAAGACGGCCCACGGCGATCTGTGGCAGGAAATTCCAGTCAAATCGAGGGACGAACTCGGCACCCTGACCCGGTCGTTCAATCGCATGATCAGAAACTTGAGAGAAATCCAGGCGGAGTTGATCCGCTCCGAGAAGCTCATCTCCATGGGAAAGCTCTCCGCCGTCGTGGCCCACGAGGTGAGGAATCCTTTGAATGCCATGAAAGGAGCGATCGTTTATCTTCAAAAACGCAAATCGGATGATCCCTTAATCGAGGAATACACCCAGCTCATCCTGGAAGAGATAAACAGGCTCAATGAATTTGTGACCGAGTTTCTATCCTTTGCCAAACAATCCTCGCCCAATCTCGTTCTGACCGACTTTAACGAATTGCTCCAAAACACCCTCAACCTCATGGACGAGGAATTCAACGTCAAGGGGATCGAAGTCGTGACGCATCTGGAGCCTTCGCTGCCCCTTCTGATGGTTGATCCTCATCAAATGGAGCAGGTCTTCTTGAACCTCTTGACCAATGCCAGGCAGGCCATGGCCGATGAGGGGACCTTGATTGTCTCATCGGCCTTAGTCAGGGATGACCAAGGACGCGGGACAGAGCCAAGGGTTGTCATCACCATCCAGGATGACGGTCTGGGTATTCCAGAGGAACAACTCAAAAATATCTTCGATCCCTTTTTCAGCACAAAGCAAGTCGGGACCGGTTTAGGCCTGCCCATCAGCCTGGGCATCGTCGAAAGTCACGGTGGTAAAATTATGATCGTGAGCCAGGAGGGCAAGGGCACCACCGTGGTCGTGGAGCTGCCCATCGTCAGCCAATAAAATTACCATTTTATACCAATTAGCCATCATTCAAGTAATATTTTGGTTTGGTTGTTCGAACGAATTT
>CAYXRH010000186.1:0-8402 GCA_964466355.1 uncultured Thermodesulfobacteriota bacterium | reverse complement strand
CTCGAAAACCTCGCGCCTGGTCCTCGAACCAAAATGTGGCTTCGCCACACTCTCACTTTAAAACCTCGCAGTCCTCCACCGACCAGGGCGGCGGCAAGTAATCCTCGGCGTCGCGGCCGTGTCCGATGTGGGGCCGGCCAGTGCGAGGACGAACAATAAAAGGATGACCACGGCCCACAAGCTGCGGCGCGTCTTCATTTCGTTGATGAACCGATCTTGAGGCGCGTCCCCGCTCCTTTGCCTGATCCGGTCAACTTACTCTTCGCCGCCTGAGGCCCGGTTGGAGGAGGCCGTCCGCCCGATCGCCTTGGCCGCGGCGTCCCAAAAAGGCTTGAACAGATCAATCGGCACCGGGAAGAGGGTCGTCGAGTTGTTCTCAGCGGCCACCTCGCGCAGGGTTTGAAGATAGCGCAGTTGCAGGGCCATGGGATACTCCTGGATTATGGCCGCCGCTTCGGCCAGACGGCTGGCCGCCTGGAACTCGCCCTCGGCGTTGATGACCTTGGCCCGCCGCTCCCGCTCGGCCTCGGCCTGCCGGGCCATGGCCCGCTGCATCTCCTGGGGGAGGTCGATGTGCTTCACCTCCACGGTGGAGACCTTCACCCCCCAGGGATCGGTGTGTTTGTCCAAGATCTCCTGAAGCTCGGAGTTGATCTTTTCGCGCTCGGACAAAAGATCGTCCAGCTCGGCGGCGCCGCAGACCGAGCGCAAGGTCGTCTGGGCCAGCTGGGAGGTGGCGTAGAGGAAGTCCTCCACCTCGATCACCGCCGGCACCGGCTCGACCACCCGAAAATAGATCACGGCGTTGACCTTGATCGAGACGTTGTCTCGGGTGATGACGTCCTGGGCCGGGACGTCCATGGTCACCACCCTCAAAGAGACCTTGACCATTTTGTCGACGATGGGAATGAGGATGATCAAGCCCGGCCCCTTGGAGCCGATGATGCGGCCCAAGCGGAAGATCACCCCCCGCTCGTACTCGTTCAGGATCCTGATGGCGCTGGCCAGAAACATGACCACCAGCACCCCGATGGCGATCAGCGAATACATTTACTCTCCCTCCTCAAGCGGTCGGACTTTCAGTTTCAGCCCCTGGCCGCTGACCACGGTCACCGCGGTCCCGGACGGCAGGGGGGTCTCGGCCTCGGCCTGCCAGATCTCGCCCCGGACAAAGACCTTGCCTTTGTCGCCGGCCCAGCTCAAAACCTGCCCCTTCAATCCGACCAACTGCCCCACCCCGGAGACCCGCCGGCGCAACTGAGACCTGAAGACCAGGAAAACGATGGCCGCGAAGAAGCCGCTGACCACGATCAGGGTTGGCAGAAGAACCGACCAGGAGAGCCTAACACCCTGGTCCGTGTCATAGAGCATGATCGAGCCCACGAAAAGGCAGCCCACTCCGGCCAAGGAAAGCAGGCCGTACGAAGTGATCTTGATTTCCATCAAAAAGAGGGCCACCCCCACCAGAATCAACAGTACCCCGGCCAGGTTGACCGACAGGGTCTGAAAGGCGAAAAAAGCCAGAATGAGCGAGATCACCCCCACCACGCCGGGCAAGACGGCTCCCGGATGAGAGAGCTCGAAGTATACGGCCAAAAGGCCCAGCATGAAGAGGAGATAGGCCAGGTTGGGGTCAGAGATGGCCCCTAGTATCCTATCCCGAAACGAGGGCTTGAGGGTGCGGATCTCGAGCCCTTTGGTCTTGAGAACTCGGGTTTGAGCGTCGAGGCGCACCTCCCGGCCGTCGGCCCAATCCAGAAGAGAGTTCAGATCAGGGGCGACCACGTCGATGACGCCCTCGGCCGCCGCCTCCACGGCCGGCAGGGAGACGGCGTAGCGGACCGCCTTTTCGGCCCAGTCCGCGTTTCGCCCCCGGCTCTCAGCCAGGGAGCGGGCGTAGGCGACCATGTCGTTGATGATCTTGCGCTCCATGGTCTCCGGCACGTCCTTTCCACCGGCCGCCACCGGAGAGGCGGCGCCAATGTTCGTGCCCGGGGCCATGGCGGCCACGTGGGCGGCCAGGGTGATCATCAGCCCGGCCGAGGCGGCCCGGGCGCCCACAGGCGAGACGTAGACTATCACCGGCGTCGGCGAAGTGGAGATGGCCTGGACCATCCGCCGCATGGCCTTGTCCAGTCCGCCCGGAGTGTCCAGGAGGAGGACGACCACCTCGGCCTGATCACTCTCCGCCCTTTTGATCGCCCGGGTGACCAGTTGGGTCGTGGCCGGGCTTATGGCCCCCCTGATTTCGGCGACCACCGCCAGAGGCCGCAAATCCTTAGCCCAGCCGGCCGCAGGCGGCAGCCCGCCGGTCAACAACGCCCCGGCGGCCAGGACGGCGATCAAAAGTAACCTCAATCTCTTTCTCATGACCTCGGCGGCTTTCGACCTAAAAGATCGAGGACTTGTTTTACGTCTGACCAGACCTTGGCCCTCAGCTCCCTCGGCTCCCCTCGGCGAAGGATGTAAGACGGATGATAGGTCGGCATCACCGCCAGGCCGTCCATGTCGTGGAACCGACCGCGAAGTTGGCCGATGCGGGCCTCGGTCTTGAGCAGGCGCTGGGCGGCCACGGCCCCCAAGGCGACGATGACCCGAGGCTTGATGAGCTCGAGCTGGGCTTGAAGCCAGGGCCAGCAGGCCGCGGCCTCCTCGGGCTTGGGATCGCGGTTGCGGGGCGGGCGGCACTTGACCACGTTGGCGATGTAGACCCCGTCCCGCTCAAAACCCATGGCCTTGATGATCCGGGTCAGCAATCCGCCGGCCTCGCCCACGAAGGGCCGCCCGGAAAGATCTTCTTCCTGCCCCGGCCCCTCGCCGACGAACATCACCTCAGCCTCGGCCGACCCCTCGCCGAAGACCACTCTGGTCCGAGACCCGGCCAGAGAGCAGCGGCGACAGCCCTCGGCTTGGGCGGCCAGGCCGGCCAGGGCGGCCGCTCTGTCAAGCCCCGGGGAGGATGATGCCTCATTGAGCCTCTCGAGGGCCTCCCGGGCCGCCGGGCTCAAGGCGATGGCCTTTAAGCCCAAGAGCCGGCGAAAGCAAAGATGTCCGCTCAGCTCAGCGACCGCTTCGGCCAGGAGACTTCGGTTCACTTGGTTTTGGCTCCGCGCCGGCGCAATATGTCCAAGACCCTGTCTAGAATTATCTCCGCCACCTCCTCTTTAGTCAACAATGGCAGCTCCTGAGTCGGCCCCTCGGGTTGGAGGATCTTGACGATGTTGGTGTCGGTCTCGAAGCCGGCTCCTTTCAGGGCGACGTCGTTGGCCACGATCAAGTCGAGGTTTTTGGCCTCCATCTTGACCCTGGCGTACTCGATGATCTTCTCTGTCTCGGCGGCGAATCCGACTAAGATCTGGTCCTTCTTTTTTTGGCTCAGGGTCCTGAGAATGTCCGGTGTCAGAGCCAGCTCCAGGCTCAGACTCTGGCGACCGGCCTTCTTGATCTTTTGAACGCTCTCTTCCTGGGGGCCGTAATCGACCACCCCGGCCGCCTTGATGACCACGCCGCAATCAGGAAAGTGCTCCAGGCAGGCCTGAAGCATCTCCTCGGCCGAGACGACCTTGATCGTCCTCACCCCCACCGGGGGGGTGAGCCTGGAGGGACCCGAGACCAGAACCACCTCCGCCCCGCGGCGAGCGGCCACTCGGGCGCAGGCGTAGCCCATCTTGCCCGAGGAGGGGTTGGAGATGAAGCGGACCGGGTCGAGGTGCTCCCTGGTCGGGCCGGCCGTGACCAGGACCCTGAGCCCGGCCAGGTCCTTGGGGGCCAGAATGAGGTGGATCATCTCCAAAATCTGCTCCACCTCCACCAGGCGGCCCGAGCCCCGCTCGCCGCAGGCCAGATCGCCGTACTCGGTCGGGGCGACGTGGAAGTCGTGCTTTTTGAGGCGGCTCAAGTTTTCTTGAACCACCGAGTTTTCGAACATGCGGGTGTTCATGGCCGGGCAGATGAGAACCGGCGCCCGCGTGGCCAGAACGGCCGTGGAGAGCCAGTCGTCGGCGATGCCGTGGGCCAGCTTGCCGATCATGTTGGCCGTGCACGGCGCGATGACCACGGCGTCCACCCGCCGGGCCACGTCGATGTGACTCATCTGGCCCTCATGCTGCGGGGAGAACATGTCCACGATTACCGCATTGCCCGACAGGGCCTCAAAAGTGAGCGGCGCCACGAACTCGGTGGCGTGGGCGGTCAAGGCCACCCGCACCTCGGCCCCGAGCTTGACCAGCTTGGAGGTGAGATCGGCCGCCTTGTAGGCGGCGATGCCGCCGGTGACCCCCAAGAGAACTCTTTTCCAGCGCAGCATCGGCCTTCACTTTATGGCGCCCATGAAGGGGGCGACCCAGATTTGAACGGTGGTGTTGAAGGTGCTCTCCTGGACCAGGATGATGGCCCGCTTGTTGGGCTTCTCGAACAGGAGCACGATTTGAGGCGTGGTGAATTTGGCCGCCATGAGCCAATTGTCCCGCGTCATGCTCTGGACGAAGAAATCGGCCAGGGACATGGCCTCGACCCGGCCTTCGAGGTGGAGCACGCCCGCGGTGAGGGTGGCCGTGTCGTAGACAAAGGACTGCTCCCGCTTCAGCTTCAAATCCCGGGGCACCAAGATGTCGTCAAAGTCGTAGTAAATGGCGTTGGGGCCGTCGGGCCGCTCCTCCATCTGCTGGGTGGATGGAGCGGTCTGGGCCCAGAGTAAAGGGGCTGAAAAGGCGCCAAGAGCGATGATCATCGTCAAAGCCAAGGTCAGCCAAACTACCCGCCTCACCTGCATCTTCTCCTCCTTAATCCAGCTCAAGGGCATGCATCACGCCATGACACCGGCACGCCGTGGCCACGACCAAAAGCCCGCCGCCTTTCGCCCGTCGGCCTAAAGCTTTCAGCGACGCCGCCGGAAAGCCGCCCAGACCAGGCCCCAGACGGTGGCTGCGGATGACGACCAGCGGCCACCAAGGCGTAAAAAGCCGCAGCCTCTCAAACAGAGGCTCCAGTCGGCGGCCCAGGACCGGGCAGACGCCCCGTTCGTCGCACTCGGCCGGACAGATGAAATCCGCCCACGAGAAGGCCCACCCCTGATGCGGCGCCGGCGCGGCGCCCGGCAACCGGCTGATCAACGCCGCCGGGACCTCGGCCGGCGAGGCTTTTTGGCCCCAGGTGGCCCGCAGCCATTCAAAGGCCACGTGAACTGGCGCCGCCGGAACTATCCAGGCCGAATCCAACTCCATCCGGCTCAGCCAGCGCGGGCCGTCGCTCTTGACGACCCTCACCCCAGGGCCCAACCCGGCCAAGGCCTCTTTTGACTGATCAACGGCCGTCAGCCGGTCAAAGCCCAAATCTCTCAGGCGGTTCAACGCCCGCCGACCGACCCGGCCCGCGCCGAGAACAACGACCGGTTTGGCCAAGAAGCGGCTCCTCACCACCGCGGGCTATGACAGCCCCGTTGATTGTCAAAAATGACAATACCATTCAGCCTTTGGAGTGTCAATTTGGATGCCGGGGGCCTGGTTCAGCCCAGACGCCCCTGCACGGTGCGGATGATGAACCTCTCCCAGGCCTCGTCATCCTCAGGAAAGCGGCCCGCCTTTCTCAAGACACTCAAGGGGACCTCGGCTCGAGCGGCGTTGCGGTGCCCGCCGGCTCGGCCCAGCTTGCCAAAGGCCCGCTCGGCCAGCCGACCGACGTTGCGCCTGGACCTGGCGTTGCGAAAGATGACGATGAGCGTGTCCTCGTTGAGACCGGCGGCCACCGAGGCGTCCAGGGCCTGGATGCGCATGATGAAGTCAGCGATCATGACCAGCACGTCGGGGCTGTTGACCGGACCGAGGAAGACGTAACCGGTGTCGCGGCGGATCCTGATGCGCTCCAGGGCGAGGCGGTAGAACTTGAGCAGGCTCAAGGGTATCTCGGAGTATTCGATCTTTTGGATCAAATTCTGATCAGCGTAGCGGTAGACGTAGCGAAAGGCCCGCATGTCCTCTTCCAGGGCCGGGCGGGTGAAGGCGGCGGTGTCGGTCTTGATGGCGTAGAAGAGAGCCGTGGCCAGGGAGCGGGAAGGAGGGATTCTGGCCGCCCGCAAAAGCTCGGTCATGATCGTGGCCGTGGCCCCGTAGGTGGGTCTGATGTCCACCAACCTGGCCGCGGTGTTCTCTAGAAGGGGATGGTGGTCAATGACGACGTCGTAGCTGAATTGAGCCAAGGTTTCGTGGTGCTGCGGCTGGGAGTCGACCAAGACGAAGCGGGTGTAATGGGCCGGATCCACCTCGGCCAGGGGAACGAGGTTTATGCGCAGCAGCCTGATCAAGGTCAGGTTGTCCTGCCGCTTGATCTCGTTGACGCGGGCGATGGTGGCCCCGGTCACTTTTCGCCACAAAAGCCGCCTGAAGGCCAGAGCGCTGGCGATGGCGTCCGGGTCGGCGACGATGGGCAGGAGAATCCTGTCCTCGTGATTGAACATCTCCTCGATGCGCTTGACCTTTTCGCGATTGGAGAGCCGGGGGCTCATTTTTTGGCTCCGGCTTGCAGAATCACCCGCAGTGTCTTCGGGTTCACCGAAACCACCTCCAAGCCCAGGGGGATCTCGATGTTCTGCCGGATCAGGGTTATCTGGTGGCTTCCCGGCCCCAGACCCCACAAGCCGACCACGACCTTGATCTCTTCGCTCCTGACGGCGCTGGCCTTCCGCCTCGGGCCGACGAGGCGGATGTTCACCTGGCGGTCGCTCAGTTCGGCCACCTTGAGCCCGCTCCCGACCCCTTGGTAATTCACCGGAATCTGGCGGCCGACCTCAAAGTCCTGCTGTCCGGCCAGGATGAGCCAAGTGAGCGAGACGATCAGAAAGGCCCCCACCTTGACCGGCCAGTGGGCCAAGACCAGGTCCTTGACCAGGCTCAGACCTTTCATCTCCGACTTGGGCTGAGCCTGCATCAGTCCGACGAGCGCTTCCTTCAGCTCCTCAGGCCCGTCCACACGCCTCAGCTCACCCTCCACGGCCAGGCTGATCTCGGCGCTCTCCTCAGAGACGACGACCACCACCGCGTCGCAAGCTTCGCTCAAGCCCAAGGCGGCCCGGTGGCGGGTGCCGTAACGGCCGGGCAGGTCCTCCTTGGCCGAAAGGGGCAGATAGGCGCCCATGCGCTCAATGCGGTCCTCGGCGACCAAGACCGCCCCGTCGTGAGAAGGCGCCTTGGGATCGAAGATGGACAAGAGCAGCTCCGGACCGACCAGAGCGTCCACCTCGAGCCCGGGGTTGATCAAGCCGCTGACAAGGTCCCAGCGCCTGAGGACGATCAGCCCCCCCCACCGCCTCGCGGCCAGACCGCGGACCGCCTCGGCGACGGCGGCCAAGGTCTCCCTGGTCTGGCCAGCCAGGCGGCGCCGAAAGACCTTCATCGGGCTGACCCTCTCCAAAACCTGACGGATCTCGTTTTGGAAGAGGATCAAAAGAAGGATGACCAGGACCTGCCACAGCACCTGGAAGACCCAAGTCGTCAAAAAGAGGCCCCATCCCCTGGCCAAGGAGTAGAGCACCCCCATGACCACCAGCCCGATGAGGGCCCTCAGGGCCTTGGTCCCTCGAAACCACTGAAAGAGGTAGTAGGCCACCACGGTCAAGAACAAGACGTCGACCGCGTCGGCCCAAGTCAGATTGCTCAGGGGAGCGAGCATATCACTCCTTGAGAATTGCCTTATCCTATAACTGGACCAACCCCTTGGCAAGACTTAATAGGTCTTGACACCCGCCCCTCTTAAACCTAAAAGATTTAGCCAACTGTTTTTATGTTGGCCGAGGCCATGGAGACGACTCACCTCTTCAACACCCTCAGGCTGGCCGCCCGCATTCACGGTCTCATCACGGCCGCCCTGCCGCAGCTGCGCCAGGAATTGATCGACCTGATGAGCGAAGCCTCGCCGCGGTTTCGGCGGCCCAAGGTAGCCACCGTGGAGGCGGTCCGCCACGAACTGCCGGTGCTGCTTTTGATTCTGGCCCTCCAAGAGATGGACGCCGCCGAACCCAATCCGGCCGACGAGGAGATGGAGTTCCTCAAGGCCTGCCTGGTCCACTTCTTCGCCGCCCACTACGCCTCCCTGTACCTGGAGCACAAAGATCCGCTCAAGGAAACCTTGGCCCGGGTGGATTGGTATCTCGACGGAGCGGGCGGCCCGCCGGACGAGCTCTTCTCCCGTTTCGTCTCCACTCTCTTCCCCAACCATGGGGAAGAGATGGACAAGCCGATCCATCGTTTCATTGATCAAAAAATCCTTCCCCGGGTCCGCAAAGCTCTGGATCTGGCCCCCAAGTATCGCGACTGAGAGGAGCTGACGGCCTTGAGACGGCTGAGGACTTTCTCAAACATCATGCCAAATATGGCATAGGACCTTGAGTTGACTGAGAGAAAGCTCTCCTT
>CAYXRH010000185.1:0-8442 GCA_964466355.1 uncultured Thermodesulfobacteriota bacterium | reverse complement strand
GGTCAAGACCGGCGGTCGATCTCCCCGGCCGCTGAGGCCGTACCACACCTCGCCCCCAGGGACCGCCGCCCGACCCTCGGCCTCAAAGGTCGGTTCGAGGCAGTCCTGTTCGGCCCGGACCCCTTTGATGAAGCGGCTAGCAGGTGAGGCAGACCCGAGGCCGGTCAGGGCGAAGCTCAAGGCCGCGGCCGAGACTTTGGCGAAGCGCCGACGATTCATTGGCGTTATGAGAACCCCCCTTTCTAAAGAGGCCGCCCCCGGCCGCCTTTGCTCCAGGCCCTCTGATGAGCCTCCTTGAGCCTGGCCTCGAGGTAGTCCAAGAGAACCTCGTCCCGCTCCTCGACGCTGAAGCAATGCCCCGTCTCGTCCAAGAGCCCGTCGGGGATGGCTTCGCCCCTCTCCTCGGGGTCAGTGATCTCGTCGGCGTAAAAACAGATTGACAGCCACCAGTCCCCCACCAGGGGCTGGACGATGTCCAGGACCATCCACCAGGGCCGCCGGCGCCCAGGCGGAGAGGCGGCCCGGAGGGAGTGGCTCACCCCTGGGCGGGCCTCGACCTCCCAGGCCACGTCCGGCAGGTCTGAAACCGCGAGCAATAAATCCTGGCAAAAGCTCTTCAGCTCGGCCTGATGGACAGGCCACCACTCTGGCAGCCGGGGGAATTTTTCGTCTTTCATTGAATCAAGTCTACCCCTGCGCCTCAAAGCCGGTCAAGACCGGCTTGGCCGTCGAGAAGCCGTCGGGCGGCCTGTCCAAGGCGCCGCGGCATGTTGACTTCAAGGGACCACTCGGACAAAATGACGATGTGACCTCAAGGGACCGCTGGCCTCGGCTGGCGGAAGCGGTGGCAATCATCAACTCGAGGGGCGGATGATGAACCGATGTGCACTCATGGCCATGGTGCTCATTACGGCCGTGGCGGCGTGTCTGTCCGCCGCCGCGGCGGCCGGACCCAAGATCGTGTCCGAGGAGGAGATGCTCGGTCGGGTGAGGGTCATCTGCAACGTCAGCGGGGCCACGGTCTCCCTGGCCGGCTTCTCCTTCCAGACCAAGGCCGGCAAGGCCGTCGTCGTCGGCGACGTGCCCACGGGCGGCCAGGAGATCGTCGCCCGCCAGAAAGGGTATGAGGAGTGGCGCGGACGGATCGCCGTCGAGGCCGGCAAAACGACCACAGTCAGGATCGAGATGGTCGAGGCCCGGGCGGCCAAGCCCGGTCTCGGCCGGGTGAGGGTGACGAGCAACGTCGAGGGAGCGGTCTTCTCCCTGGCCGGCTCCGAGTTCAGGACCAAGGCGGCCAAGGCGCTCGTCATCGGCGAGGTGCCGACCGGGTCCTACGCCGTCGAGGCCAGGCTGGAGGGCTACGAGCCCTGGAAAGGCTCCCTCGAGGTGGCCGTGGACAAGACGGCCTCTCTGGACATCCAGATGACCAAGCTCTCCCGCCCAGCCCCGCCGAAGTTGTGGACCAACTCCATCGGCATGAAGTTCGTCCTCTGCCCGGCCGGCAGCTTCGTCATGGGCAGCCCGCCCACCGAGGGCTTCGCCGACGAGCGCCCGGCCCCATCTCCAAGCCCTTTTACATCGGCCTTTATGAGGTCACCCAACTGGAGTACCAGCGCATCATGGGCGAAAACCCGAGCCTCTACCGGGAGTCGGCCAAGGACTTCAAGACCGTGCTCTTGAGGCCGGTGGAGCGGGTCGACTTCGCCACGGCCAACAAATTCTGCGCCCGCTTGAGCGCCCTGGAGGGCAAGACCTACCGGCTGCCCACCGAAGCGGAGTGGGAGTATGCCTGCCGGGCCGGAGGGCCGCCCCTGGGGGCCATCGGCCGGCACGGCTACGGCACCCACGCCGTGGGCCGGCTGGCCAACGCCTGGGGCATTTATGACATGCAGGGCAACGTCTGGGAGTGGTGCGCGGACTGGTACTCGCCGACCTACTACGCCTCCAGCGAGGACGTGGACCCTCAGGGTCCGCCCGAGGGCTCGGAGAAGGTCATTCGCGGCGGCAGCTTCGGCTCCGACGACCGGGAGGAGGGCTCCACCAGATCCAACAAGCGCAGCGCCGTGGCGCCGCACGTGCGCGACCAGACCTTGGGCTTTCGGGTGGTCAGGGAGCTATAAGGAAGCTCTTCGGGCCGGGGGAGGCGGAACACTGATTTCCCTTGAGACTGCGGCGAAACTGCCCTTTTGTCCCGATTACGGCGCTCGAGGGGCCATCGAGACCAGCTCCGCTCAGAATGCCTTGACCATTGGCTTCAAGGGAGCTACTTTCTTCAAAAGCCGTTGGCTCAGGGGGGCGCATGGCGTATCGGACAGAGTATGTCGCCGAGATGATCGAGGAGAACCTGCCCTCCCTCTCTCCGACCACGGCCAAGGTTCTGGAGCTGGCCAACGACATCAACTGCTCTCCGACCGAGCTGACCAGAGTCATCAAGCTCGATCCCGTTCTCTCGGCCAAGGTTCTGCGGCTGGTCAACTCGGCCTTCTTCGGCCTGCGCGTCAAGATAGTCTCTTTGGAAAAGGCGACTATCCTCCTGGGGCTGAACACCATCAAGAACCTGGCTCTCAGCGCGGCGGTGCTGTCCCAGGTGGGCTCGAAGAAGAGGTCCCAGGTCATCAACAGCGAGGGGTTCTGGAAGCACTCCCTGGGCGTGGGCGTGGCGGCGCGAATGATCGCCGAGAAGCGAGGCACATCCCGGGCCGAACGGGACAACTACTTCATCGCGGGCATGCTTCACGACCTCGGATTGATCGTCGAGGCCCAGATATTTCCTAAAGAAATGAAGGGCATCCTGGCCGATTGCCGCGTCAATGGCCTCCTGGCCGCGGAAGAGGCCCGCCTGGAGGGGCTGAACCACTGTCAGGTCGGTCAAATCCTGGCCAACAGATGGAACCTCTCGCCCGATTTGCTGAGCACCATGGTCAGGCATCACCAGCCCCTCTTTGACGGGGATCACTCTGACCTCAACCTGACGATTTATCTGGCCAACATCATCTGCAAAAACAACAAGATCGGGCTGGTCTTGGACCAGATACCCATCGAAGTGGAGCCGAGCGTCTTTGAGCGGTTGTCCCTTAAGCCCAAACTGGTGGACGACATCTTGGAGAGCCTCGAAGGCGAGATCGACAAGGCGGTGGAGTTTCTCAAGGCATGATTTTGAGATTTTGGGGGGTCAGGGGCTCCGTGCCCACCCCCGGCCAGAGCACAGTCATCTACGGCGGAAATACGGCCTGCGTGTCCTTGGAGGTCGGAGACAAGGTTCTCATCTTCGACGCCGGCACGGGCATCAGGGTCTGCGGCCAGTATTTGCTGTCTAAAAGCCAGCCCCTCGAGGCGGCCTTGTTCATCTCCCACACCCACTGGGACCACATCCAGGGCTTTCCCTTCTTCGTCCCGGCTTACGTTCCAGGCAACGCCCTGACCATGTTCGGCCCGCCCTCGGAGATAAAGAACTTGAGTCTCAAACAGCTCATGGAGCTCCAGACCAGCTTCGAATACTTCCCGGTGCGCATCTCGGAGTTGGGCGCCAAAATTGAGTATTTTGACTGCAAGGAAGGCCGCATAGAGACGCCCGGCCTGGAGGTCCACACCTGCCGCCTGAATCACCCGGTGGCCTGCTTGGCTTACAAGGTGGTGGCCCAAGGAAAGGTCTTCGTCTACGGCGGAGACCACGAGCCTTTCCGGAATCTCTATCGCGGCTCCAAGGATGAGGCCGCCCTCGACGAGGAGCTTTTGGCCGAGCTGGATTTAAACGCTGCCGAGCAGAACAAAAGAATCGCCGACTTCTGCCAGGACGCCGACCTGGTCATCTGGGACGCCCAGTATTCGGCCAAGGAGTATGTCTCCAAGAAGGGCTGGGGCCACAGCTCCTACGAGGCTGACGTGGAGCTGGCCCAACAGGCGGCCGTAAAGCACATCATATTCACCCACCACGATCCGGCCAGCGCTGATGAAAAACTGGCCGCGGCCGAGAAAAAGTACCGGGCCGTGGCCGCGGAAAAGGGGTTTCGGCTCGACTTCGCCAAGGAAGGCCTGAGAATCGATTTGTGAGCCGCGGCCGCCGCTCATTTTTCAATAAGCAAAGCGTCCCTTCAAAGCCCCCGAGCCGATCACCCAGCCTTGAAGTCCACGCCCAGGAGACTGACGTCGTCTCTGGGGCTGACCGGTCCGCCAAAATCCAAGACGCCCGCCAGCAGGTCATTCAGGGCCCGCTCGAGGGGCCGCGAGCGCGATTTGTTCACCATTTGACACAGGCGGTCCAACCCAAAGAACTGGCCTCGCTCGTTGCGGTGTTCGATGACGCCGTCAGTGTAAAGAAGCAGCCGGTCGCCCCGTTCAAGCTTCACCCGCTCGCCGTTGAAGGACCAAACGCCGCCGAGGCCGACCAAGGGATTGCCGGTGTCGAGCAGCTCAAGCCTCCCCTGGGAGCGGATCAGAATCGGCGGCGGATGCCCGGCGTTGCAGTGGCTTAAAAACCCCTCGGCCACGTCGAGGATCATGTAAGTCAAGGTGAAGTACTTTTTGAAGCGGGAAAAGGGATACTCCTCGTCCAGGGCGGCGATGACTTTTTCGGGGGAGACGATCTCATAGTGCGGCGGGGCCGGGATTCTCCTTTTCAACAGCGCCCCCAATTGCGGTTGGAGCATCTGGGACACGGAGACGGTCACCATGGCCGAAGGGATGCCGTGGCCGGAGACGTCGAGCATGTAGAGCCCCAGGGAGTGCTCGTCGAGCCGAAAGACGTTGAAGATGTCCCCCCCGACCAGGTGCGAGGGCCTGAACCGCCATTCGATCTCCACCCCCTCCATGCGGGGCGGGCTCTGGGGCAGGAGGCTCTGCTGGATGACGGCCACCCCCCGGATTTCCTCCTCCAAGAGCCTCCTTTTGTCCTCCAGGTCCCGATGAGCCTCCATGAGGTCGGCCTCGGCCCGGCGCGAGGCGGTCACGTCTCTGAGGACGCACAAGACCACCGTCCTCTCCGGGAGATCGATGAAATGAACCCTGTGCTCGGCCGGTATGCGGCGGCCGTCCTTGGCCACCAGCTCGATCTCGAAGACGCCGCGCCCTTTTTTGAGCAGCTCCGCCTTGAGGCCGGCCGCCTTGTCCGCCTCTTCCGGGGCGAAGAGATCGAAGGGAGAGAGTCTGGCCAGCTCCTGGCGGGTGTAGCCCAGAATCAGGCAGGCCTGCTCGTCGGCGGCGATGAAGGTCCCCAGTCTGTCCTGAGGACCGGCGGCGGCCACCAGCACGGCTTCGTCCGCTTCTCTGATGATCGCTTCGTCCTTCACTGTCATTAAAATTTAAACCGGTTTTTTATCTCTTTACGCCTCAGACGGTTCGTCGTTTTCTTTTTTCAACCGCTCTTCTCTTAAGGCCGCCGGGCGGCCGATGAGGTCAGAAAAATACAGCGCCAAATCAGCAGGGCCGCGCAAAGGTGCAGCGGCCAAGGCATCCGGCCGGCCCGGCCGCGAACTGGCGCCGCGCCAGCTCAGATCGAACCGCCGCCCCGGAGAGAGCCCCCCACCAATCATTTTTTAAACATACCACAAAATTAAGCCTAGTGCTGCGGCCCTGTCGGCTGAATTTGGTGAAATAATCTTCTCAGGCTACAATGGCCGCCTGAGCTTCACGGCTTTAGAGCGCGGAGGATTGATCTCGTGGAAATCCAGTCCATCGGTCTCATCGCCGTCTCGATTCTGGCCTTCGGCGCCTTTTCGGGGCGCTTGGAGAAAAGCGCCGTCACCCCGGCCATGGCCTTCACCTTCTTCGGGCTGGCCGCTGGTCCGGCCCTGTTGGGGCTCTTGGACCTGCCGCCCGAAAAGGACGTCCTCCGCGGTCTGGCCGAGGTGACCCTGGTCCTGGTTCTCTTCACCGACGCCAGCCGGATCCACTTCCCCTCTTTAAGGAAGTGCTTTCACCTGCCCCTGAGGCTTTTGGGCCTCGGCCTGCCCCTGACCATTATTCTGGGCGCCGGCGCGGCCCGGAGCATCTTCCCGGAGTTGGGGCTGTGGGCCGCGGTGGGCCTGGCGGCCATCCTGGCCCCCACCGACGCCGCCCTGAGCCAGGCGGTCGTGGTCAGCCCTCAGGTGCCGGCCCGCATCCGCCAGGCCCTCAATGTCGAAAGCGGCCTCAACGACGGCATCGCCCTGCCGGGGGTCCTCATCGCTCTCTCCCTGGCCAGCGCGGCCCAGGAAGCGGGCCACTTCGGCCACTGGACCTTCTTCGCCTTGAAGCAGCTCACCATCGGCCCCTTGGCCGGCGTCGTGGTCGGTTACGGTGGGGGAAAGCTGGTCCTGTGGGGCGCCAGAACCGGGATCATGAGCCCCGTCTTTGAAAAGCTGGCCGTCTTGGGTCTGTCCATCCTGGCCTACGCCGCGGCCGAGCTGGTCGGGGCCAGCGGCCTCATCGCCGCCTTCGTGGCCGGGCTCAGCGTGGGCAACGCCGCCCGAGAGGCGTGCGATGTCCTTTATGAATTCGGCGAGGCCGAAGGCCAACTCCTGGCCCTGCTGACCTTTCTTCTCTTCGGGGCCACCCTGGCCTGGCCGGCCCTGAAGAAGGCCGACGGCGCGGCGATTCTTTACGCCGTCCTCAGTCTGAGCGTCATCCGCATGGCCCCGGTCGCTTTGAGCCTCATCGGCCGCGGCCTTAGGCCGGCCACGGTCCTTTTTTTAGCCTGGTTCGGGCCCCGGGGTCTGGCTTCCCTGCTCTTCGGCCTTCTGGTCCTCCAGGACTTCCACCTCTCCTCCGAGGATCGGATTCTGAGCGTGGTCATGCTCACCGTCCTGATGAGCGTCGTGGCCCACGGGCTGACGGCCCATCCGGCCGCGGCCTGGTACGCCAGGCACGTGGAGAGGATGAGGCTCACCCACGACAGGGAGTTGGCCGAACTGGAGGAGGTCAGTGAGCTCCCGGTGCGCCTGCCTTATAAAAGTCAGGCCCACCGGCGGCGGCGAAAATCTGAGGCTGAGGCGTGAGCATCGAAGAGGCTTCAGGGAGGCACCGATGTGCTATAATAAAAACAGATCAATGCCGGCCGGCGGTTTCAGGAGGGGGCCATGTCATTTAGAAAACAATGGTTTTATATCGTGGCCGTCATCGGCCTGGTGATGACCGCGACCTGTCCCGGATGGACCGCCGAGAAAGGGTGGGTCAAGGTCTTCATCACTCCGCCGGCGGCCGTGGAGGCCGGGGCGGCCTGGAGCGTGGACCAGGGCCGGACGCTCATTCAGAGCGGTCGGGAGATCGAACTGCCGCCCGGCCAATACGAGATTCACTTCAAGCTCCTCTCCGGCTGGCAGCACCCCCCGGCCCACCGGTTCACCCTCAGGGCCGGAGAGGCGACCGAGGTCCGGGGGAGTTACGTCCGCATCATCCCCGAAGCCAAGCTCAGCGTCAACATCGGCCCCGTGGAGGCGGCCGAGGCCGGGGCGGCCTGGAGCGTGGACGGCGGGCGGACCTGGCGGGCCGGAGGCGAGGAGACGGCCCTGGAGCCGGGGGAGTACCGGATTATCTTCAAGCTCCTCTCCGGCTGGCAGTCGCCGCCGTCCCAGGACATGAATCTGACCCCCGGCACCGCGGCCGAGGTCCAGGCCAAATATGCCCGGCTGTTTGAAGAAGGCCGGCTGATCGTCGAACTGGGCCCTGCGGAGGCGGCCGAGGCCGGGGCGGCCTGGAGCGTGGACAGCGGGCGGACCTGGCGGCGTGGAGGCGAGGCCGTGGAGCTCAAGCCCGGGGCTTACGCCGTCGTCTTCAAGTCCATCTCCGGCTGGCGTGAGCCGCCGACCCACCATTTTAATCTCTCGGCCCGAGCGGCCCTCAGAATCGAGGGCCTCTACGCCCGCCTGGCCGAAAAAGGCCGCCTCGAGGTCGATCTCGGTCCCGCGGAGGCGGCCGAAGCCGGGGCGGCCTGGAGCGTGGACGGCGGGCGGACCTGGCGGGCCGGAGGCGAGGCGGTGGCTCTCGAGCCCGGCCCCCACGTGGTGACCTTCAAGTCAGCGCCCGGCTGGAGCCGGCCCGAGCCCATGACCGTCCAGGTTCTCAGGGGTGGGGCGACCCAGGTCAGCGGGCATTACGGCAGCGTCACCGTGGGCTCCTTCGGCTGGCTTGAGGTGGACATAGCTCCCCCGGAGGCGGTTGAAGCCGGGGCGGCCTGGAGCGTCGACGCCGGAACGACCTGGTTTGAGAGCGGTCAGCGAGTCCGCCTCGATCCTGACGCCTACCGCGTCAGATTCAAGGCCGCGGCTGGGTGGCGGGCGCCCGAGGACGTGGTGATCAAGGTGAACCGCCACAAAGTGAGCCGGGTGTCCGGAACCTACGCTCGACCATAGTGGCGTATCCCTTAACTGATTGATATAAGAGGATGGGGCGGCGGTCTGCTGGTTGAGTGAGCAGCGGAGCCGGCCGTCCCTTGCCCGCTCTGGAGAGTGTTTTTCAACACTCTCAAAA
>CAYXRH010000184.1:3081-8445 GCA_964466355.1 uncultured Thermodesulfobacteriota bacterium | reverse complement strand
TCGGAGAAGAATTCGACTCGGGGCCGCCCAGGAGCGAGCCTTAGTCCTGTCCGAATCCTCGACCTGAAGTGAGAACAACCAAACCAAAATTACACCTTTGAAAGAAACTTGGTATGAAACCTCACGGCTCGGTCCGAGCATGAAGGAAGAGGAGATGGCCTTGCCCCGCAGCGCCTCCAGGGAATTCAGCGTCCTCGTCTCCAGCCCGGCCGAGCTAGGCCATCCGGGCCTGGCCGCGGCCGGGGCCCGGGCCGGCGGCGTCGGCCTCCTGGACGTCGAGGCCGCCTTGTCGCTCGATTCTGCGCTGACCCAAAGAAACCTGCTTCGCCTCCTCGAGCTCACCGCCCCGCGCGGCCTCATCGGCCTGCGCCTCTCGGTCGGTCAGCTCCTTGCCGCGGCCCCGCTCTTGGAGCTCATCAAAGACCGGCCCCACTGGCTGGTTCTGACCGGAAAGCCGAGCGGGCCGGTAAAAATTCCTCGGGCCGCCCACCGGCGAGTGCTGTGGGAGGCGACCTCCCCCGAGGCCCTGCCCCTCAAGGCGGACCGGGCCGAGGCCATCGAGGGGGTCATCGCCCGGGGCAGCGAATGCGGTGGCTTCATCGGACCGGAGGCGGCCTTTGTCCTAACCCAGCGCTTCCTCCAGGACGCCTCCTGGCCGGTCTTCGTCCAGGGCGGCCTCGGCCCCCACACCGCCGCCGCCTGCCGGGCCGCCGGCGCGGCCGGGGTGGTCTTGGACGACCAGCTCTGGCTGATGCCCGAATCGCCACTGCCGCCCCAGTGGCGCCGCCACCTGATGAACCTCAGCGGCCAGGAGGCCGCGGCCGTGGGCCGGGAGCTGGAGGCTTCAGGCGGCCGGGCGGTGCGGGTCCTGGCCAGGCCGCCGCTCCGAGCGGCCCAGAAGTTAATGGCCTTGGCCGCCCGACTGGCCGCCTCGGAGGAGAAGCCGAGCGTGTTGTTGGGGCGCTGGAATCAGGCCCTCGAGTCCTCGGTCGGCTGGGGGCCGCCGGAGGAGAAGGCCTGGCCGATGGGCCAGAGCGTGGGCCTGGCCGCCCGGCTGCGGGAGGAATACGCCACCACCGGCCGCCTGGTGAGGGCCATCTTGGAGCAGAGCCGAAGCCACCTGCGCCTGGCGGCCGAGTTAAAGCCCCTCGCTCCGGGCTCGCCCCTGGCCGAGGACCTGGGGACGCGCTATCCCCTCGTCCAGGGGCCCATGGCCCGGGTCAGCGACACGCCGGAATTCCTGCGCCGAGTCGCCCGCGCCGGCGCCCTGCCCGTGGTCGCCCTGTCCACCCTCAACGGACCCCAGGCCAAAGAGCTGCTCCAGCGAACGGCCGCGGCCCTGGGCGAGGAGCCCTGGGGGGCCGGGGTGCTCGGTTTTGTGGAGCCAGAGCAACATCAGGCCCAGGCGGCCGAGATCATCAGCCGCCGGCCGGCCTGCGGCATCATCTCCGGCGGCCGGCCGGACCAGGCGGCCGCTTTTGAGAGGGCCGGCGTCCCGGCCTACCTCCACGCCCCGACCCCTGAGCTGGTGAGGATGTTTCTGGCGCAGGGGGCGCGGCGGTTCATCCTCGAGGGCCGGGAGGGCGGCGGTCACGTCGGCCCTCTGACCAGCTTCGTCCTCTGGGAGAGCGCCATCGCCGCCATTTTGAACCACTGCCCCCGGGGCGAGGAGGCCAAAATCCACCTCCTCTTCGCCGGTGGCGTCCACGACGCCCGCTCGGCGGCCATGGTCGCCGCCGCGGCGGCGCCCTTGGCCGCTCGGGGGGCCAGGATCGGCCTCCTCATGGGCACGGCCTACCTCTTCACCCAGGAGGCCGTCGCCTCCGGAGCCATATTGGAGACCTTTCAAGAGCAGGCTCTCGGCTGCCGGACGACCGTCACCCTTCAGACCGGACCGGGCCACGCCAACCGCGTCGCCCCGAGCCCCTTTGCCGCCGAGTTCACCGCCGCCCGCCGCCGCCTGGCCCGAGAGGGCGCCGGCCGGCCCGACGCCGCCGCCCTGGAGGCCCTCTGCCTGGGCCGGCTGAGGCTCGCGGCCAAGGGCCAGGTCCGGGGCGAGGACGGCCGCCTCAGGAACGTCAAACCCCCTAAGCAGGTCCAAGAGGGCATGTATCTGATGGGCCAGCTGGCCGCCTTGAGAGACGAAGTGACCACCATGGCCCAGCTCCACCGCGACGTCAGCGAGAGGGGAAGCGAACTGGCGGCCCGAAGGGTTAGACAAATCAAGAAACCGGCCCGGCCGATTGGCGGCCGAAAGCCCTCGGGCGCGGCCATCATCGGCCTAGCCACACTTCTGCCCGGCGCCAAGGACCCCCAGCAGCTCTGGCGCAACCTCATAAACAAGGTCGAGGTCATCTCCGAGGTGCCCCCGGAGCGCTGGGACTGGCGCCTCTTCTACGACGCCGACAAAAAATCCTCGGACAAGACCTACTCCAAATGGGGCGGCTTCTTTGAAGAGGTCGTCTTCGATCCCCTGACCTACGGCATTCCGCCCAAGTCCATGCCCTCCATCGGCGTCTCCCAGCTCCTGGCCCTGGAGATGGTCCGCCGGGCCCTTCAAGACGCCGGCTACGCCCAGGGCGGCTTCGACAAGGAGAACACGGCCGTCATCTTCGCCGCGGCCGACACCGGCGGCTTTTTGGGCAACCACTACCTCTTCCGCGCCCTGCTGCCCCTCTTCGTCGAGCCACCCTTTGACAGCGTCCTGGAGAGGCTGGC
This sequence comes from uncultured Thermodesulfobacteriota bacterium, assembly GCA_964466355.1. GTDB lineage: Bacteria > Desulfobacterota > Desulfarculia > CAYXRH01. Next base: position 5,727 of record CAYXRH010000184.1, on the reverse strand, counting down.
CGAGTGGACCGAGGAGTCGTTTCCGGGCACCTTGACCAACATCGTCTCCGGCCGGGTGGCCAACCGCTTCGATCTCGGCGGCCCCAACCTGACCGTGGACGCGGCCTGCGCCGCGGCCCTCTACGCCCTGGACCTGGCCGTCCAAGAGCTGGTCTCGGGGCGCTCCAACCTGGTCATCGTCGGCGGATTGGACGTCGCCAGACCCCCTTTCCCTTCCAAGCTTTCTCCAGGACCCAGGCCCTCTCGGCCACCGGCCGGGCCAGGGTCTTTGACGAGGCCGCCGACGGGATCGTCATCAGCGAGGGCCTGGCGGTGATGATCCTCAAGCGTCTGGAGGAGGCCGAACGAGACGGTGACAGGATCTACGCCGTCGTCAAGGGCCTCGGGGCCTCCTCGGACGGCCGGGCCCTCGGCCTGACCGCCCCTCATCCGGCCGGCCAGAGGCGAGCCCTCCAAAGGGCCTACGCCAGGGTCGGCTTCAGCCCGGCGACCCTGGGCCTCTACGAGGCCCACGGCACCGGCACGCCGGTGGGCGACCGGGCCGAGGCCGAGACCATCGCCCGCATCCTCGCCGATGGCCGGGCGGTGGCCAAGTCGGTCGCCGCCGGCTCCATAAAAAGCCTCATCGGCCACACCAAGACGGCCGCCGGCCTGGTCAGCCTGGCCAAGGCGGCCCTGGCCCTGCACCACAAGGTCATCCCGCCCCACGCCGGCGTCGAAAACCCCTTGCCGGAGTTCGCCGACCCCCAAAGCCCGCTCGCTCTCTACAAGGAGGCCCGGCCCTGGCTGGCCCATCCGGATCATCCCCGCCGGGCCGGGGTGAGCGCCTTCGGCTTCGGCGGGACCAACTCCCACGCCGTCCTGGAGGAGTACGTCGGCGCCGTGGCCCAGACCCCGCCGGGGGGGTCGGCCTGGCCCTGTGAGCTGATGCTCCTTCGCGGCCGGGACGAGAAGGCCCTGGGGCAAAAGATCAGAGGCCTCCGCGAGGCCATCGAGGCCGGGGCCGAGCCGAGGCTCAGGGACCTGGCCTTCAGCCTGGCTTTGGAGAACCGAGGTGGGGAGGCCGGACCTGTCTTGAGCCTCGTCTGCGAGAACCGTCACCAGCTCAAGACGGCCCTCGCCGCCGCCGAGGCCCATTTAGAAAACCGGGCCGAGCGCCCCCTGCCGGCTCATCTCAGCCTGGGCGAGAGCGGCCGCGAGGTGGGCCGGGTGGCCTTTCTCTTCCCCGGCCAGGGGGCCCAGCAGCCGGACATGGCCCGGGAGGCGGCCCTCTACGTCGCCGAGATGAGGGCCTGCCTGGAGTCGGCCGACCGTCTCCTGGCCGGCCGCCTGCCCCAAAATCTGAGCGCCTACATCTATCCCCCGGCCGCCTTCTCGCCCGCGGAGGAGAAGGCGGCTCAGGACCGCCTCCGAGACTCCCACGTGGCCCAGCCGGCCATCGGCGTCATCTCGGCCGGGTTCTTGGCCGCGGCCGCCCGCCTGGGACTTGAGCCGGACGTGGTCGCCGGCCACAGCTACGGCGAGTACACCGCCCTCTACGCCGCCGGCGCCCTCTCCTGGGAGGACTTTCTGACCATCTCCGAGGCCCGCGGCCGGCTCATGGCCGCCGCCTGCGACGTCCACGGGGCCATGGCCACCGTCCAGGCCGGGCGCCGGGAGGTCCAAGACCTCCTCGCCGAAACCGAGGGGGTGGTCATCGCCAACCACAACGCCCCTGACCAGACCGTCATCTCCGGCGAGCAGCGGCAGGTGAAGCGGGTCGTGGAGCAACTGAGTCAAAAGGGCCTCAAGACCTTTCTCCTGCCCGTGGCCGGGGCCTTCCACTCGGCTCTGATGGCCCCCTCCCAGGCCCCCCTGGCCGAGGCCATCGCCGCCTTGAAGCTGAAGCCTCCCCGCGTGCCGGTCTACTCCAACATCACCGGCCGCCCCCTGCCCCGAGACCCGGTCGAAATGAGGCGGCTTCTGGAAAGGCACCTCTTGTCCACCGTGGAGTTCGTGGCCCAGATAGAGCAGGCCTACGCCGACGGGGTCCGGGTCTTCGTCGAGCTGGGGCCGCGGGCCATTCTGACCGGCCTGGTGGGCCGCATTCTGGCCGGCCGCGACCACCTGACCCTGGCCGCCGAGGGCCAGGGCGGCGGCCTGCGCGGCTGGCTGATCACCCTGGGCCGGCTTTTGAGCGCCGGCGTGGAATTTAATATCGAAACCCTCTTTGACGGCCGGGAGGTGAACCTCCTCGATCTGAACCGCCTGGCGGAGACGAGCGGCCGGCCGGCCCCGCCGCCGACGGCCTGGCTGGTCAACGGCTGGGTCTCCCGGCCCCTGAACCAGAAGAAAGGCTCGTGGGGGGAGGCCCCTCTTCTGACCGCCGAGACGGCCACGGCCCGGCCGCGGCCGAGCCCCGGACCACCGCTCGGAGCCGACGAGGAGGCGGTGCGCGTCTACGAGAGCTATCAGGAGACCATGCGCCGCTTTCTGGCCCTCCAGGAAAAGGTCGTCCACCAGCTCCTGGAAGGCCAGACGCCCGAGGAAGTGGACCTCTCCAGCCTCATCGAAGCGCCGGCCCCACGCTCGGGCGAGCCGGCCCCCCCCCATTAGGCGGCGCCCCCCCCCCCGGCGCCCCGGGGGCCCGGGATAAAACCCCGGCCA
>CAYXRH010000184.1:2754-3064 GCA_964466355.1 uncultured Thermodesulfobacteriota bacterium | reverse complement strand
CCCCCCCCCCCACCCCCCCCCCCCCCCCCCCCGGGGGGCCGCCGGCCCCCGCCCCTTGCGGGGGCCCCGCCCCCCGAGGCGCCCCTGGAGCCGGAGATAAAGCCCGGGCCAGCGGAGGCCCTGCGCGACGAGGCGGGGCTGAGAGCCAGGTTGACCGAGATGATGAGCCAGAGGACCGGCTATCCCCTGGACATGCTCGGTCCTGACCTGGACCTCGAGGCGGAGCTGGGCGTGGACTCCATCAAGCGCGTCGAGATACTGGAGGCCCTCCTGGCCAGCCTGGACAAAGACACGGCCGTCCGCCTGCGGG
>CAYXRH010000184.1:0-2744 GCA_964466355.1 uncultured Thermodesulfobacteriota bacterium | reverse complement strand
GAATGGAGGAGCTGACCAGGGCCAAGTCCATCAACGCCCTGGCCCAGGCGGTGGCGGTTGATCTGGCCGCCGCGCCCCCGGCCGCCCCGAGGCCGGCTTTGCCGGTCGAGGCGGCCGAGGCGGGACCCCGCGAACAAGAAGCCCCGAGACCGCTCTCGCCGGCGGTGGAAGCGCGGCCCCGGCCGCCGGCCGAGGACGAGGCCTGCCCCCGCCACCTCATGACCGCCCGCCTCGAGCCCTTCCCGCGCCTCCCCCTCAGCCGGCCCGAAGGCCTCTTCATCATCACCGCGGACGCCCTGCTCAATCTGGCGGCCATGGTGGCCGACGCCCTCCAAAGAAAAGGGGCCAAAACGGCCGTCATCGAGGCCGAGACCCTCCTGCGTCCGGGAGAGATGGAAAGGATCGTCGCCGCGCGTCGCCGCGATCACGGCCCGGTCAGGGGCGTGATCCACCTGGCCCCCCTGACCGTCAAAACGATGCCCGATTCCCTGACCCAGTGGCGGGCGGCCACCCATTTGGAGGTCAAGAGCTTCTTTGACCTCCTCAAGCTCTGCGCCGAAGACTTGCAGCGGCCCGACGAGCTCCGCCTGGGCCGGGTCTTGGCCGCGACGATGCTGGGCGGCCTCTTCGGCCGCGACGGCCGCCTCGGCCCTGGTCTGCCCTCGGGCGGCGGCTGCCTGGGCCTGCTCAAGACCCTGGATCTGGAGTGGCCCCGGGTCTTGGCCAAGGCCCTCGACTTTGACGGTCACCTGTCCCCCCAGGCCATGGCCGAGATCATCATCGACGAGCTTCTCCTGCCCGGCGGCGAGCTGGAGGTGGGCTACGCCCAAGGCCGGCGCCACGTCTTCACGGTCACCCCCTTTGATCTGGCCGCTGAGGGTGAGGAGGTCTTGAGGCCCGATCACGACTGGGTCATCCTCGTCACCGGCGGGGCCAGGGGCGTCACCGCCGAGGCGGCCCGGGCCCTGGTCAGACCGGGTGCGCGCCTCATCCTCGTCGGCCGCAGCCCGGAGCCCGGACCCGAGCCGGCGCAGCTGGCCGGCCTTTTGGAGGCCGCCTCGCTGCGCCGCCACTTCATCGACCAGGCCAGGCTCAAGAAAAAGAAGACCACCCCGGCCGCGGTGGAGGCCCGGGTGGGGGAAATCCTCAACGCCAGGGCCATCCGGGCCAACGTGGAGGCCCTCCGTAGGGCCGGGGGCCTGGTGGAGTACCAAAGCGCGGACGTCAGGGACGAGATCCTCTTCGGCGGCCTCATCGACGACATCTACGCCCGCTACGGCCGCCTCGACGCCGTGGTCCACGGGGCCGGCGTCATCGCCGACAAGCTCATCGTCGACAAGGACCGCCGCGATTTCGACCGCGTCTTCGACACCAAGGTGGACGGCGCCTTTGTTCTGGCCCACCATCTGAGGCCCGACTCTTTGAAGCTGATGGTCTTCTTCTCCTCCACGGCCGGCCGCTTCGGCAACCGGGGCCAGTCCGACTACGGCGCGGCCAACGAGACCCTGAACCGTTTCGCCTGGTGGATAAACCAGCGCTGGGCCGGCACCCGGGTGGCGTCCATCAATTGGGGCCCCTGGCGGGCAGGCATGGCTTCGCCCGAGGTGAACCGCCGCTTTCTGGACCAGGGCATCATGCCCATCGAGCCCGAGGACGGCCGGCGCTTCTTCGAGACGGAGGTCCTCTTCGGAGGGCCGGACCAGGTCGAGGTCATCGCCGGACGGGGGCCCTGGGAGCGGCGCCGCCAGGGCGCGGCGGACCCCTATTTCGACCTGTCCATGCTCTTCTTCTCGGCCCGGACGGGGGGCTAGGATGCCCCTCAGGAGGCCGCGCGTCGGGCTGATCCTCAACGCCCTCGGCGGGCCGGGCGGAATGTACGTCTCGGCCTGGCGCCACGTCCGGTTGATGTCCCCGGAGCTGAGGGTGATCCCCATCTCCCTGGAGCTGTCCCTAAAGGAGGAGGACTGGGCCGGGCGGGTGGAGAAGATCGAGCATCCCCTCGGCCGGGCTTATCGCGTCCTGGCGGCCGACCTGCGGGCCGACAAGATCTTTCTGCCCGATTTCGGCGACGCCTTCATGAGCGTTGATCTGCGCCAGAGGGCCTACGTGGATCACCTAATCGAGATCGCCGGCCAGGAGGACCTCTCGGCCCTAATGGTCTTCGGCGCCTTTGAGTGGCGGCCCTTGATCGGCGCCTTCGCCGCCGCCAGGTGCGACCGGCCCCTCGTTGTCGCCTTTCGGGGGGTCGATCTGGAGATCCGCCTCTTCGGCCGCCACCTGGCCCAGACCAGCCTGGCCTTGAGATCGGCCAGGATTTGCGTCTGCACCAGCCTCGAGGCCAAACGCCTTTTAGAAAGTCTTCTCCGGCCGCCTTGCCCGGTCTTCGTCGCGCCCAACTCCGTCGATCCCGAGGACTTCGATCCGCCCGAAGCGTTGGACTTCAACCCGCCGAAACCGGTCATCGGCTGCCTCGGCGAGTTCAGGCGAATCATGGGCCTCGACTTTCTGTTGGCCGCCTTTGGAAAGATCGCCGACGAGGGCCCGGCCTCCCTCCTCCTCGTCGGCCCCTTGAGGCCCCTGGAGGCCAGCTATTACACCCGGCTCATCGACTCCCACCGCCACGCCGCCAGGATCTTCAGGACCGGCCTCGTGCCCCACCGCCGGGTGCTCTCCCATCTGAGCGCCTGCGAGGTGGTGGTCTTCCCCTCCCTGAGCGAGGGCTCGCCGAACAAGGTCCTGGAGGC
>CAYXRH010000183.1:0-8452 GCA_964466355.1 uncultured Thermodesulfobacteriota bacterium | reverse complement strand
CTTGAACGCCGGCGAGAAAATTTATATTAAAATGCGCGGCGGCCTGCCCCGGGCCAACGCGGTCAAGTGGGTCCACGAGAAATTCGGCGTCAACATGCTGGCCTGCATCTGCGCCATCGACCGGGCCGTCCTGCCCACGCTCATGGACTACTGGGTGCCTGAGGTGAACGTCACCGGGGTCTGCGAGCTGGTGGCCAACGCCCTGATCATGGAGGGCGAGCAGGAGCGGAGTGTGGACCTGCGGCAGGAGGACCTGCCCGGCTACGAGGACGGAGTCAAGATCGGGGCCGAATTAGAGGGCGAGGAGAAGGCCGCAGACCAGGGCGGCGCTGAGGCCGCGGGGGAGGGTAACAAGTGATGTACGACTCCGGCCACAAGATACTCATCGGCATCATCCTCTTCGTGGCGTTCATGACGTTCCCCTTCTGGTACAACCTGGGCAAGGCCGCCCCGGCGCCGGAGCTGGAAAAGCCCAAGGAGGCCAAACAGTGCGTCGAGGCGACTCCCTTTATGCGCACGACCCACATGCAGCTTCTGGATCAGTGGCGCAATTCCGTGGTCCGGAACGCCAACCGCGTTTACTTCAACTTCCAGGGCCAGAGATTCGACATGAGCCTCCAGAACACCTGCATCGGGTGTCACACCAGCAAGGTCAAGTTCTGCGACCGGTGCCATAACTACGCTGGCGTCTCTCCCTTTTGCTGGGAGTGCCACATCGAGCCTCAGGAGAATGGGTGAGCCATGGAAAGCAGCCGCCGGAGCTTTTTAAAGATAGCCGGAATCTCCTTGCTCGGGCTCGGCGCCAAGCCGATGCGCGACGCCCTGGCCGTCCAGGGGCCTCGGGAAACCCCCCGGGCGGACGCCCTGACGGCCAAGCGCTGGGCCATGGTCGTGGACATGAGCAAATGCCGGGACGGGTGCACCGCCTGTCAAGACGCCTGTCACCTGGTGCACAACGTACCCCACATCGACGACATCGAGGAAGAGGTCAAGTGGATCTGGAGCGTGAGGTTTGAAAACGCCTTCCCGGAGCAGACGCACGAGCACGTGCCGCTCCAGGTCCGCCACGGCCCCTTTTTCGTGCTGTGCAATCACTGCAACAAGCCGCCGTGCGTGCGCGTCTGCCCGACCAAGGCCACGTTCAAGCGCCAGGAAGACGGCATCGTCATGATGGACTTCCACCGCTGCATCGGCTGCCGCTTCTGCATGGCCGCCTGCCCCTTCGGCTCGCGGAGCTTCAACTGGCGTGATCCGCGGCCGTTCATTAAAAAGCTGAACCGGGAGTTCCCGACCCGGACCAAGGGCGTGGTCGAGAAATGCAACTTCTGCGCCGAGAGGTTGGCCAAGGGCCTCATCCCGGCCTGCGTGGAGGCCTGTGAGGCGCAGGGATGCAACGTTTTGGTCTTCGGCGACCTGGATGATCCGGACTCTGACGTGCAGAAGCTGCTCAGAGGGCGCTACGCTCTGCGCCGCAAGGCGGAGCTGGGAACTGAACCGAGCATTTTTTATATAGTATGAGGTAGCCATGCTTGAAAAAGCGCTCAGCGGAAGCAAGGGGTATTGGAGTTGGCTGACGTTTCTGTTGGTCTTGATCGGGATCGGCTTCGGCTGCTACCTCTGGCAGTACAAGGTCGGTCTGACAGTGACCGGTCTGAGCCGTGACATCTCCTGGGGTCTGTACATCGCGCAGTTGACCTTTTTAGTCGGCGTGGCCGCCTCGGCGGTGATGGTGGTCTTGCCCTATTATCTGCACGACGTCAAGGAATTCGGGCGCATAACCATCCTGGGTGAGTTTTTGGCCGTGTCGTCCATCGTCATGTGCGGCCTGTTCGTCTTCGTCGATCTGGGCAAGCCGATGCGGATGATGAACATCATCCTTCACCCCACGCTCAACTCCATCCTTTTCTGGGACATGTTCGTCTTGAACGGCTACCTCTTCTTGAACATCATCATCGGTTGGAACGTCTTGACCGCCGAGCGCAAGGGGATCGCGCCGCCGGACTGGGTCAAGCTGCTCATCTACGTCTCCATCCCCTGGGCCGTGTCCATCCACACCGTCACCGCCTTCCTGTACGCCGGTCTGCCCGGGCGCCACATGTGGTTGACGGCCATCATGGCCGCCCGGTTCCTGTCCTCGGCCTTTGCCGGCGGCCCGGCCCTCTTGATCATCGTCGCCTTCATCATCAGGCGCTACACTAAATTCGATCCGGGCAAGGAGAGCATTCAAAAGCTGTCGCTCATCGTGACCTACGCCCTGATCATAAACATGTTCTTCCTGGGCCTGGAGTTCTTCACCTCCTTTTACAGCCAGATACCAGGCCACATCCACAGCTTCACCTATCTCTTCGCCGGCCTGGAGGGCCACGGCAACCTGAGGCCGTGGATGTGGGCCTCGGTTCTGGGGGCCGTGGCCTGCATTCTGATCTTGATCGTGCCTCAGGCGCGGCGGAACGAGAGGGTCCTCGGCTGGACCTGCGCGGCCCTCTTTCTGGCCCTGTGGATCGACAAGGGTCTGGGGCTGGTCGTCGGCGGCTTCATTCCCAATCCGCTGCACCAGATAAGGGAGTACCACCCCACCGCCCCGGAGATACTCATCACTCTGGGGGTCTGGGCCCTGGGCTTCTTCATCCTGACCGTGCTTTACAAGGTGGCCATCGGGGTCAAGGAGGAGACCGGCGGCGGGCTGGCGCCCCATTAGCCCGCCCCGTGACGGAGCCAAGCGAGGGCCCGTCTTTTATGAAGACGGGCCCTTTTTATGTTTCTGCTGAAACAGCTCCGAGCTCACGCCGGGATAGACCTTGCGTTCACTGACCGGGGTGGGTTGATCGACCGCGGGCCAGAGGCCCCCTTGGGGCTCCGGGCCCTGGCGGGCCGCGGCCGCCGGGGAGGGGTCGTTCATCTTTGGCCCGCGGCGCACGTCCTTCCCTGGCTTGTTGAGGCTGAACTCGATGGGGATGCCGTTGGGATCAAAGGAATAGACGGAAAGAATGAAGCCGTGGTCAATCACCTCGGTGACGTAAAACCCGGCCGCGTCCAGCTTGTCCTTGACGGCCCAGAGGTCGTCTTCGCTCTCCACGCCCAAGGAGACGTGATCAAAGACGAGGGGGCCCTTTGCAGGGTAGCCGTGATCCTTTTCCGGGACGGGCTCAACCTCGGGCCATTCAAAGAAGGCCAGGAGATCGTTTTCCGAGACCTCAAAAAAGTAGTGCCGGTAGCCGGGCTGGCCCAGCCCGAGAACCAAGCGCAGGCCCAACAGATCCCGCCAGAAGCGGATGGTCGCCTCCATGTCCCCGGTGACCATGGCCAGGTGGTTGAAGCCAGTGTACTTGATCATGGACGAGGCTCCTGGAGCGATGCGGATTCTTTCCCTTGCCAGCCTCAACCGCTCAGTTGAGTCCGCGGCCCAGCGCCAGCCATCTCCCCAGCCGCGCCGCCGCCTCCTCCAGCAAGCGGTCGGTTTCGCCCATGGCTTCCTCCAAGCTCAGCGGCCCAGGGCAGATGGACATGATTGCCTCCAGGCCAGCGGCGGCCAGCTCTGCCTCGCCCTCGCCGATGGCCCCGGCCAGGGCGACCACCGGCACGCCGTGCTCCTTGGCCGCTCGGGCCAGACCGAGCGGGCCTTTGCCGCTCAAGGTCTGGGAGTCCAGGCGCCCCTCGCCGGTGATGACCAGGTCGGCTCTGGCCAGGCGGCGAGGGGCGCCGAGGCTCTCCAGGACGAGTTCGACGCCGCTTCTGAGCTCTGCGCCCAAAAAGGCCTTGAGCCCGGCGGCCAGGGCCCCGGCGGCGCCGCCGCGGGGGGTGCGGCGGACGTCCTTGCCGAGGGTCTCGGCGGCCAAGGTGAAGAAACGGTTCAGGTTCTCTTCCAATATTCTGACCTGCTCGGGCGTGGCTCCTTTTTGGGGGCCAAACACGGCCGCCGCGCCGCGAGGCCCCAGGGTCGGGTTCTCCACGTCGCAGGCCACGTCTATCTGGATCTCTTTGAGCCGAGGGTCGAGCCCGGACAGGTCCAGCCGGCGAACGCGGTGCAGCCCCCCCCCGCCGGGAGGGATCTTTTGTCCGGATTCATCCACAAAAGAGGCTCCCAGGGCCTCGAGGCAGCCGGCCCCGCCGTCCACGGTGGCGCTGCCGCCGACGCCGACGATGACGCGGCTGCAGCCCGCCCCCACGGCCCGGGCGATGAGCTGGCCGGTGCCGTAGGTGCTGGTCTTCAAGGGGTCGCGCTCCTCGGGCTTGAGCAGCTTCAGGCCCGAAGCGCGGGCCATCTCCACTACCGCCGTGTCGTTGTCCGCAAGAAGCCCCAGCTCCGCCTCCACCGGCCGATTGAGGGGGTCTTGGACCGCGAAGCGACGAACAGAGCCTTCCCGGCCGATTAAAACCGCCATGGTGTCGTCGCCGCCGTCGGCGATGGGCATCAGATCCAGGTCGCACTCGAGGCCGCAGCTTTTGAGCCCCCGGCCGATGGCCGCGGCGGCCCGGGGAGAGGAGAGCGAGCCCTTGAAGGAGTTGGGGGCGATCAATATCTTCAGCGACGTCATGCTTCGCCCTTTGAGGCCGGCTTTTAAAAGCCCGGCCGCCGGTCATCCAAAAGGAATGGAAAAGCTTCAGGTGGTCTGGTTGGGGTTGATTGTACCTCAAGGCGAGTCAGATATCCACGGCCCTTCTCCTGGAGGGAGGGTGAGCTTAGGGTTGAGGAAAGATCCCTGGCCCCGAGGACTTTTCGTCGTCTTCGATGAAAGAGGGCAGGGCCTCGCTTGAGGCCTTGGGCCGGGCTTTTTCTTGACACGACGGTCTGAAAACAGGCACAACAAGACCGGCGAGGCCGAGGCCCGCTCAGGGCGAGGCCTCAACCGGCGGCGGATAAAATCAGGCTCAAGGCGCCTCGGGCGCCGGCTGAGCAAGAGGGGATTTACATGGCGGTCATTACTGTCTCAAAGCAATACGCTTCCAACGGGATGGAGATGGCCAAGGCCCTGGCCAGGAGGCTCAATTACCGGTTCATCGACCGGGTCCTGATCCAAAGACTGGCCGAGAAACTGGGCATCAGCCCCAGCGAGGCCGAGATCCTTCGCGAAATCCAGAGGGTCAGGCTGTTCCAACTGGCCGACAAGCTCTCCGCGGCGATCATCAAGGGCGTGGCCGCCCAAGACCCGGCCGAGCTGAAGGTCGGCCGCATCGACGCCGTCGCTTTCATCGAGCGGACCAAGGAGATGGTCCGCGCCTTGGGCGAGGCGGACGGCGCGGTCATCGTCGGTTGGGGCGGGCAGCTCATTCTGGGCGACCTCAAAAACGCGGTTCACGTCCGGGTGGTGGCTGAGCGCGAGGATCGAATCGAGGTCGCCATGAAGCAGGAGCGCTGCTCCAGGGAGGCGGCCATGGGGCTGATGGAGCGGCGAGACAAGGGCTCCCGGCGGTTCATCGGGTATTACTGGCAGCGGGATTGGGATGACCCGACCCTCTACGACGCCGTCTTGAACGCCTCGCGGCTGGGCTCAAGGGGCCTGGAGGAGACGGTCTTGTTCCTGCTGCGGCAAAGGGGGCTTCTGCCAGCCTAATAAATGAAGCCTCAGCACCCCCTGGCCGACGGCCGAAGACCGGAGAGGTCAAAAAAATTTTTCTCTGGGCCTCCCTTGAGGAGGCTTCGACGGATCGAGGAGTGTAAAAGAACGCGTTTGGTGAAAGGGGAGACGATGAGGTTAGGCGCCGCGGCTTCATTGGCCCTGAGCCTCGTGCTGGGCCTTTGTCCTCTGACCACGGCCGGGGTCAAGGTCGGCGGTGACGTCAGGCTGGAGATGACTTGGGCCGCCGCGGACGAAAATTACCGCGGCGCCGATGACCTCGTCGCCTTGGAGGTCTTCAACAACGCCGCCACGCGACTCAAGATCAGGTACACCGCTGACACCAGAAAATGGGGTGCTTATTTGGAGCAGGGGGTTTATTCTGACTCCCAAAAAAACGACGTCCTCACCCGGGAGGCTTATTTTTGGTGTCGGATCGGCCAAGGCCGTTTTCTCGTCGGACAGACCTTCAGCATCTGCGCCGACTACGGTCCGAATCAGGTCTTGGACGGCTGGAACGGGCTGGACAGCTTCGGCCACACCGATTTCGACCGTTACGAACAGATTCGTCTGGAGACGGGTAAAAAGTACCGTTTCAAGTTCGCCCTGGCCAAGCCTGACAAAGGAGACGTTTGGAACTACGCCGGGCTGACCTGGCATCCCTTGCCCCGCTTGGAGGCGGCGGCCGAGTTTCATTTCGGCTTCGTCGTCGTCCACCCTTACGCCAACTTAGAGATGGTGCGCTGGAAGAACGGAGACCGGAGCGACGGGTACCAGGCCTGGGATTTCGGCCTTCAAATCAACGGCCAGTTCGGAATAATCGGATTCATGGTCGGGGTCGGGTACGGCGTCAACACCAAAGCCGAGTCCTTCATGCCGAGCACCAGCCCTCTGGTGGTCAACAACAAGATCGAGGGGGACGTCCATGAACATCGGGCCAACGCTGAACTGCGCCTCGGCGGCCTCTCCCTGGGCTACGGCTGCTGTCTGGCCCAGCGTGAAGACTGGGCCGAGGATCCCTGGACCCAAGGGGCTTACATCAATTACGACATCCCCCTTGGTCCGGCCGAGCTGTGGCCGGCCGTGGCCTATCAAGATCTGGGCCAGGATGAAAAGGGGAGGGACGAGGGGCATCGCTTTTTGTTCGGTTTGTTTTCGAGGATGCGGTTCTAATATTAATTTGCTTTCAAAGGTCTAGCTTAGCTTGATCGTTCTTTTTTCACCTCGAGGGTTCGGACATACTTAAGGCTCGCTCCTGGGCGGCCCCGAGTCGAATTCTTCTTCCATCCAGGCCGCTTTTAACTAATGCCCTCCAAATAGCCTTCACATAATTCCTTCAGGCGCCCGGGCCATCTTCCCATTGAATTCAATGGGAAAGTGGTATAACTCATTGATATATCAATAAATATATAAATAATAATTTCCCTTGAAAGAATAGCTTGACAGGCAATATACTTCACATATATATTAGATTTCATAAAAATATATGTGATGCATCCATAGGCGATGGCCTGATTATGAAACCGAAATCGTCTCGGGGGGCTTAAAAAACTACGAGGCGCGGTGAAAAGAGAGGGGCTTTGAGCGTCAGGATGGATGAGGCCTCTGGGCCAACCAGAGGAGCGGTCAAAAAGACCCTGGTGGAGCAGGCTTACGAACTTCTGAAGAAGAAGATCGTCAGCCTGGAGCTCGCCCCGGGGATGAAGATCGAGGAGCAGAAACTCATCGACAAGCTGGGCATCGGCCGCACGCCCATCCGAGAGGCCCTCAAGATGCTCGTCGCCGAGGGCCTGGTGGTCAGCTACGGCTCCAACGCCACCTACGTCAAAGATCTGACCCTCAAGTCGGCCAAGGATCTTCTGGCCATCATCTTCCACCTCGGTTCGGTCATCTTCAGCCTGGCCAACCTCGAGGACGACCACGAGGCCATCATCACTGATCTTGAAGAAAAATACCATGAAATGGAAGACGCCCTGCGCGAGGGGCACATCCCCCGATTCGCTGTCCTCAACGCCCGGTTCCATAAAATCCTGGCCCGGGTGGCCAACAACCAATATCTGGACAGCTTGTTGGAGCGGCTCTACAGCGAAGAGGTTCGCCTGGCCTACGTGCTCTCCCTGGTGCGCATGAATGGCTCCACCAACAAGGAGTATTACGGCAAGCTCCAGCGGCAGCACGCTGATCTCATCGCCCTGTTGAGAGACAAGGACATAGAGGGGTTGAAGGACGCTTACCGCGAGCACCTGACCACGGGCCAGCAGAGACTGTTTGTTTTCTTTTCCCAGGATATCGGGCTGACGAGCCCCCCGGGGGCCACGGGAGAGATGAAATGGAGCCGCTGAAGGAAATCAGACGCAACCTGCTCGCCGGAGATTTTACGGCCACGCGGGAGATAGTGACCCGAGCCCTGGAAAAGGGGCTCACGCCAGAGTCGATTCTCCACGAGGCCCTCTTCCCAGCCATGGAGGAGGTGGGCCGGCTCTTCAGGGAGGAGGACATATTTGTGCCCGAAGTCCTCCTCTCGGCCCGGGTCATGCAGACGGCCACCGAGGTTCTGGAGCCGCACTGGATCGGCGACGGGCGCCACGGCAGGGGCAAGATCCTCATGGGCACGGTTCAGGGAGACGTGCACAACCTGGGCAAGAGCCTGGTCAACATCATGCTCCGGGGCGCCGGCTTCGAGGTGGTGGACATCGGCGAGAACGCGCCGACCGCTAAATTCATCGCCCGGGCCGTGGCGGAGAAAGCCCAAGTCATCGGCATGTCCGCCCTCTTGACGACGACCATGGGCCGCATGGGCGAGGTCGTCGAGGCCGTGGCCGAGGCTGGCCTCAGCGGCCGCGTCAAGACGTTGATCGGCGGCGCCTGCGTCACCCAGCGCTTCGCCGACGAGATCG
>CAYXRH010000182.1:1946-8536 GCA_964466355.1 uncultured Thermodesulfobacteriota bacterium | reverse complement strand
GAGTAGCCGGGGATGACGCGCGGTCGTTCTCTCGGGTATAAGGATTTCCCTCCAAGACGAATCTTTATCCAATATGAGGATTGTTAGTATGTATCGAGCAATAGATCGACAACGCCTCCTGAGCTATGTAGTTCTTATTTTTGTCGCTGTGTGCACCCACGGACTCCTCTTGTTAAATGACGGCGTCTTCTGGGACGACTGGCTGTATTTGATGCACTTGTATAATGGCCACTGGGATATAATGAAGTATATGTCTATAGGCAAAGGCCTGTATGTTAACTATTTTTATTTCCAACTGCTGAACATCTTGCCGAAACATCCTCTGGTCTATAAATCCATCACATTTCTTTGTATCATCACCATAGCTATAATAATTTATGAAATATGTCAGAAAACAAAATGGATAGGTCGCACAGAAGGCCTTTTAATCGCTATACTTACTATGGTGTATCCTGGTTTTCAGGCATGGGATGTAATGCTCATGTCTAAAAACGTCCTCTATTATACCTTTTTTTTAATGGCCTGTTTATTTTGTTTGAAATTTGAAACAGCGAAGGGCGGAAGGCGCTTATTCCTGAGGATATGCGCTCTTCTTTTTTTTGGCGTGAGCTTCCATCTGCGGTCGGTCCTACCGGTCTATTATGGCATGCTATTATTACAGTTCATTTACTATTGCCAAATTCGAGGAGGAATTAACCGGAAACATATTCTCAGATTTTCAGTTAACCGCTTGGACTTTCTTGTTTTCCCGGTTGTAGGCTTCCTGGGGATTAGGCTTCTCACACCCTCAGATGGAGGCTACATTTATTACTACAGCTTCAAGCTCGATCGGCTTTGGGCGGCCTGGGCTACGTATCCTAAATATGGTGTATTTTTTCAGATTCGTGCATCTATAAAATTGTTGAGCGAACAGCGATTGGTAGTCTGGATGCTGGTGGTCTCATCGGCTATTTTTATCGGTTGGCCTATCATGAGTTGGTTGTTCGGGCGCTGGCCTTCTTTTGGCCGGCGTGTGAAAGGGCTGATGGATGCTTCATCAAGACTGGTGCAACAACTCTGGGCGATTCTTCTCCTGGCGGCTATTGTCTTTCATAGCCTCAAACCGTCACTACTTTGGGGCAAGTTGTTGTTCCTCTGTGCTGTAATGATTATATTAATATTCGTATTTAATAAACATAATAAAGTCTGGACTATTGTAGTAAATCACTCGCGTTTTTTAAAGGCGGCACAGGCGATGGACAAGGTGTTTTGTGGTTCCATAAATCCAGTGATAATTCTTTTTTGCGGCGTTATGTTTTGGTTGTTGGGTACATTTCCTTACGCAGTTATAGGTCAGCACCTGGCTTGGATCGGTTGGTATACCAAAGACGCCTTATTGATGGGGCTGCCTATGGCCCTGATTATTATAGCCCTCGTTCGTCAAGGCTTCACCAGGTCGAACGGATCATTCTCTAGGTTAGGCTGGGTAGTATTGGTGGTGTTTTTGTTAAGTTTTGGTGGGTATACTTGTTGGATTCACCTTGATTGGCTGGCCAGATGGGTCAAAGATCGTTCGATCATTGTCAATCTAGCTGGATTAAATGAAAAAGACAAGAATTACTCCATATATATCGTAGAGGATCACTATCCTTTGGGCGGCCAAACCACTCACGCTTCTTATGAATGGACGACTATATTCAAGAAAGCTTTCGGCGATGAGAAGCGGTTCGTCACCGACGTCCAATACATTGCCACTCTGCCAGCTAACTTGAGGAATTGGCATAAATCTTATAAGACTGAGTTCAAGCGGAGGGAGTATCACGTCTCTGAGGTCGATCCTTTCGGATGCCAGGCGACTTTTGCCATCTTTAAAGGATTACCTGGCTACACCCGTCGTGACCTGGTGGCCAAGTATTTATATTATAAATTTATTAGACCAGATAAGATGAGAGTCTTTCTCACAAGGGTGACGAAGTTGAAGATTTTCCCGCGTCCATCCCCGGTTGCCCTTAATTGTGAATAAAATTAAGCTGAATCGATTGTCTGTACTACCTCCCATTTAGCCAGCCAATTTTTAGAGAGGGTTGCGGTCGGGTTGTTCCTTCTCGAGCCTAGCCGGCGGTTTGTCGCCGATAAATGAATGAGGTAAGAGGAATTGTAATTGTCCATTCAATTACCCAGGGTCTCGAAGAAGGCCTTGGAGCTGTGTCATTATTCATTGATCCAGACGAGTTCTTCCTTGAGTGTTCTAAGAAAGCGCTTGGTCTCAGCGTTGCCCTTGGGATCGTTGTCGCTGGTGAAGGCCTGCTTGACGCCCATCTCCCGGTCGTGAGCCGCCAGCGGACCATCGCCCCGCCCCAGCCGCCACATTGCCTTATGATCCTTACTTCGGAGACGCGACACGGATATACCGTGTTCCGTACATAATTCCCCAACCGGTCGTCCTCGAAGGCCTTCGAGGACGACCAACGCCTTCTGCTCAGAGGTCCATCTCCGTCTCTTCATGGCTAATCTCCGCCCTTTGAGACAGCCATAACCTCCGTGGAGCAGGATAGTTAAATGTGTGGGTTCGGAGCTGTCGTCGATTATAATTCTAGGGTCGAGCGATGGCCTCTAAAACAGATGGCTCACAGCCTGGCCCACCGCGGGCCGGACGGCGAGGGGTTTCATTTTTCCGATTGCCTCGGCTTGGCCTTCAGACGTCTGGCCGTCATCGATCTGAGCCACTTCGCTGATCAGCCCATGCTTAGCGAAGACGGTCGCTACACCTTGGTGTACAATGGTGAAATATATAACTATCAAGAACTGAGAAGTAAATTAAAGACAAACGGCGTCCGGTTTTTAAGCCACGGCGATTCCGAGGTCCTGCTCCAGGTGCTGATACATGAAGGCGAAGCCGGCCTCAAAAAGCTCAAGGGCATGTTCGCCTTTTTTTTCTGGGATAATGAAAAACAAGTCGGCCTCGCCGCCCGTGACCGGCTGGGCATAAAGCCGCTTTTCTATGCCGCCGAAGGACGGCGGCTGATCCTGGCCTCGGAGCTAAACGCTCTCATGTCTTCGGGGCTCATCGAGGGCGATCTCAACCCGGTCGGAATGGCCGGGTCCTTCCGCTACCTTTTCGTCCCAGCTCCCTGGACAATTTATAAAAATGTTTTCAAGCTGCTGCCCGGCCACCTCATGTCGGTCTCGGATGAGGAAATTGAGATCAAGCCCTACTGGCGTCCTCGACCTCATCCGCCCCAACCGGCTCCCGAAAACGACGACGAATGGATCGAGGCCTACGACGCCGTCTTCGACCGGGCGGTCAAGGATCGCTTGATGGCCGACGTGCCAGTGGGGGCCTTTATTTCTGGAGGATTGGATTCTTCGCTCGTGGCCGTGCGCGCCGCTCTTGGGTCGCCGGGGTTGTCCACCTTTACGGTCACCTTTCCTGGTTCGACCGCGGATGAATCAGGTTGGGCCAATCGGGTCAGAGAGGCTTTGGGCACCCAACATCACGAAGCGCCGCTGGATTTTGAGTCGTGGGCCGACGGTTTGGCTGAGCGCATCTCTTATTTCGGTGAACCGTTCGCCATCTCCTCCGCCCTGGCCGTTTACTCTCTGGCCCAACTCGCCCGCCGCGAGGTCATCGTTGCCCTTTCAGGTGACGGCGGGGATGAAACCTTGGGGGGTTATCCGTGGCGGCACGGAGACGACTGGATCTCTTCGTGGGCCCGATGGCTTCCCCGGGGCCTGGGGCGACATTTAACGACGCACCGAGGCAAATTGGGTCGTCTGGCCCGGGGGGCTGCGGCCGCCAACGAGGGGGGGAGATACGAGGAGCGTCTGGCTCCCCTGGCCGGCTGGGATGAGGTCCTCCTCGTTCCAGAGCTCGTCGAAGCCGGACGGGAGGCGCGACAGCGCTTCATTGATATTTATGGAAAAGTATCGGGCTCAACCCTAACTAAGCGCTTGACGACCGAGATAGCCACCACTTTACCGGACGAGATGTTGACCAAAGTGGACCGGATGTCCATGGCCCATTCTTTGGAGGTTCGGGTGCCCTTCCTGGACCACGGGTTGGTTGAACTCGCCTTGGCGCTGCCCGATCACCTCAAAGTGAGCCACTCCCTGGGCAAGGTCACATTGCGCCGGCTGGCCGAGCGCCACTTGCCGCCTGAGTTGGCCGGGCGGTCCAAACACGGTTTTAACGTTCCTTTAAATGAGTGGTTTAAAAAGGGTTTTGAAAGAACCGTCCGGGAGATCGTCGACGAAAGCGAGCTCTACAGATCCGGTTTTTTGGAACCGAGCGGCATAACGAAGCTTTTCCGCGCCCGGAATGAAAACGGCCTTTTCGCCCTTCTCGTCTTCGGGTTGTGGCTTAAAAGGAGCCGATGAAACCCCCCATCATCATGGTCGGCAACCTCCACCCACCGACCCTCTCCAGAATGGTCAGGTTCGCCGAAGATTTTAACATCCACGTTCTCACCTTTGGGCCGGCGAGGCCGGTCTCCGGCGTCAAGTCCTACAGCCTTGGCTGGGGAAGTGGTCCGTTGCGGCGACGGTGGGAGGGCGTCAAGGCATTCCGACGAGTGATAGGCGATGTCCGACCAGCCTTCATACATGTTCATTACGCCAGCTTGAGATTCCTGACCGGTCTGTTGCCCCCGGAAATTCCCCTCATCGTGAGCACCATGGGCGGCGACATCTTGCCCGATCAAGCGTTTCGCGGACTCGCTCGCCTCAAAACAATGTGGCTCCTCAAACGAGCGGCCGTAATTACGACCAAGTCCGCTTTCTTGTCCGATCGCCTCAAGGATTTGGGTTTTAATTCCAACACAGTGGTGGTGAATTGGGGGGTTGATCCGATTTTCCCGATGGACCGGGCTCAAGCGGAGAACGTCGCGGCCGGTTTGGGACTGGCTCCTCAGAAACCATTCTTTCTGTCCATTCGTTCGACGGACAAATTGTACAATATTTCAAATATAATTGAATCCTTCAGTTTGTTCACCGCTCAAGATGCCACGACCGACCTGGTCCTGACCATCGGCTACGGCACCCCAGGTTGGCGGCGGCGGATTCAAGCCAAGCTGGAGGACGAAAACTTGAGCGGCCGCGTCAAGCTACTGCCCTTTCTAAGTCCTATGGAGATGGCTGGACTAATGCGGCTGTGCCGGGCGGCCATATCAATGCCTTATTCAGACGGGCTGGCCCAATCCTTCATGGAAGCGAGAGTCTCCGGATGTTTGCTGATCATGTCACCTCTGCCCCAGTATAATGCTTTGATAGACCCAGGCCGTGACTGCCTGTGCGTACCGCCCGAAGACGTTGAGGCTCTGAAAGAGGCCATGCTCAGGGCCGTTCGTGACGAGGAGGTTGTAGCCCGAGCCCGAGCTTCAGCCACCAAGGCGCGGGAGATGTTTGACTATGAAATTGAGACGGAAAAGATGAGAGCCATATATAGAGAATTTATAAACTGCGGTTGATTCGATACTTAAGGATAGTCGCCTGTGCCATTGACAATAGCGAACATTTGAAGAGAATCGGTCCAGGCTTTTAGCATTGGTTGCTTCTGTTCTGGAGTGATGGGCCAGGTTCCTCTGTCTCCTCAGCGAATGGCGCGTTGAGATATTTCTTGAATTCATAATCTGAGGGGGCTGGTCTTGCCTTTGGTTCTATGTATCGGAGCTTGACTGTTTTTTCTTCAGGACCACGATGGCGTCGGATTCATAGATCGCCTCCCAGGCGGATCCGGGCGCGAACACGGCGCGATGAAACTGATTGACCGCGAGGGAATGGTCGGGGTGGCCGATGACGTGGCGCTGATCGCCAAACTTGGTCCCCGGTTCCTTCCAACTGAACCATCCCGATGATTTCCGGTCAATCATGATTACGTCGGGATCGTACTCCTCGACATGCCTGAGGCGAACGCCCAGGACCCGTTTGACTCGTTTGAATTTGGGAGGAACATAACTGTAGGAGTCGCTGAGGATTTTGATGTCAGCCGGGTGTGTCTCGGCCAACCAGCGCCCCACTTGAATGGTTTCATCTTCGTACTTATGCGTGAAAGAGCCGGTGGAACGGAGTGTACTTGCCGTTAGGGGAAGAATAAGAGCCAGGATTACGAGCACGGCCAGTCCTCTCCCTCCGGCCGGAAGAAGCCTCCTCAGCAGGCCAAGACCCCAAAAGGCCACCACAGGCACCAAGGGCAGGAAATGGAATGTGTAACGCGCTCGGCTCATGTTCACGGCCAGCATCAAATAGACCAGAGAAAAGGCACCATAAAGCGATATGGCGAGCAAAGTTCTGATGTGGCCGTCGGCCAAGAAACGTCGACCAGGCCGAGCCACACAGGCCTTGATCAATGCGCCCAAAGACCACATCAGGCCGAGGCTGATGAGCGCTGAGCCGGTCACGCCCCATTCTCGATAAAGCACCGGGAACCAGAGCCAGGAAGCGGTCGGTTCGGCTCGCCCGTGACCCCTGGCGAGGTGGTGACTCTCGTATATGAAATCCCTCAGAAACTCTCCCGACTGAGACAAGACGTACGGATTGAACATCCACCAGCCGAGGAGAAAGACACTCAGCACCGCTCCGGTGGTGATGAGGACGCTTCGGGCGCTGATTTGATC
>CAYXRH010000182.1:0-1936 GCA_964466355.1 uncultured Thermodesulfobacteriota bacterium | reverse complement strand
GTGCAATAAGATCCATACAACGTCGTGGTCGAACTGGAAGGAATAAGGAAGGAAAAGTTTATATTTCAATGTCAGAGAGCACACGAGATGAAGGATACTACTGGGCAGAAAAGGCAAAAGAAAAATGGCCGAATATTTGGTGCCAAAGCCGACTCCGGCCAAGAAGGCGGCCGCGATGCAGAGGCCGTATGTCTGGCCCGCAAAGGCCATGGTTGCGGCCGACATAATCAGGGCGGCCTGGAGGAGGTCAGGATGGACCAACTGAGCCCAATAGTAAAGTCGAGGCGAAGAGACCATGACTAGACCGGCCAATGAGGAGAGTGTATGGTCACTGGTCAGCCTCTTGGTCAGTCCATATATGATAATAAAAATAACTAACAATGAGAAAAGAGAAATCAGCCTCAAGATGATCGTGATCGACCTGGCTTCTGCTTTGTGGCCAAAGCGCTGCAAGAGAGACATGACGCCGGTCGCGGCGACGTGATAGAAATGGCCGTAGCTGAAATTGCCGTGCGGATCAACATTCCCCTGCCGTATATTGGCCAGCGTGTCGGCCACAATTCTTGGCTCATCCGTGGAAAAGACGTACATCATGTTCAGATCGTCTGCTCCGTAGTCGATGCTGACTAGGGCCGCGATAATCATGACCGCCAGGCAGATGAGGGCTAGAAGACGCGTGATCGACTCAAGGGTCACATCGAGACGCTCAGGCATTTGGCGCCAAACGTCCTTTTCGGGCCGCCTTTTTCTCAGCGCGCTCGTGCGGCTCAGCAGGGCAAAGACGCCCTCCACCAATAGGAAGGCCACCAGAAGGGCCCCTAGGGAGACGGCTGTTGCCCCTTTGATCAGCCACCCTCCCCAGGGCCAACTGGCGATCACCTCCCAGACCGAGTATGTGCCGTCATAGCCCAGGGTCAGGGCCAGGCGCCCCTTGGCCGGAATTGAAGAAAAATGGTCCGGCTGGAAGTTGGCCAAATAGTCCGCTTTTGGACCTGGCCAACGTCTATTATCATCCAACCAAACCCGGATGAACAAGTCAGGGCCGACCATGGCGGGCCTGATGAGCAGGTAGAAATCTCGGTCGTGACCCAGGGCCGAGGGAGGGAGCCTCAATCGATGGCCACCTTTTTCCCTCAAGGCCGCGGTGTCAATGACCTGGGTGAATGCTTGGCGGGAAATGATTTCCAGTTCAGAGCCCGGCGGGTTCGATTCCTCAAGAATAATGAATTCAAGTTGACCTGGCGTTTCGGGGTCGACGGTCGCCAAGGGCAGATCGAGATAAGACAAAGGTTTATCAGCCGGTCGGTTGAATGCTTGACCCAGGGTTCTTCCGGCGGTCAAAGGCAGGGAAATCACTCCTGTCCGTCCGTATTGAACCACCCATTCTCCCTGGAGAGGGGTGAGGCTGGCTACGAGGCCGAGGGTGGCCATAATTGAAGCCCAGACCAAGAAAACAGCTCCGGCCCGAACAACTCGCCTCTTCCAGGTATCAGGCAGCGACATCCGAGCAGCCTTTCCCAGCCTCCAAATTAGTCAGTCACCTGTATTAAAATCGATCTATAGCATTCTTCATCCAAACTTCATATCCCCGAAAATAATCATGAAGTTAAATGAGGTGATCAGGCCGCCGGAGGCGTTCGGCTCGGCTCTGGCCGGTCGATGGGTTTGATCGTGCACGTGGCCATGCTGCTCGATCATAATTTTCCCGGGGACGTGAGAGTCGAGCGGGAGGCCTCCGCTCTGCTCGAAGCCGGACACCAGGTCAGCCTCATCTTCTTTAGGGGAGGGATGAACCGGCCGTCTTGCGGTTATGACCTTTCCGGGATGAGGCTGATCCCGTCTCCCTGCCCCAAGAGGCGTCCGTGGCGGTCAGTGATCAAGGTGATGCGGTCACACCGATGGCTGGTGGTTTTTTTAATTCAGCTGAGGTTTGAAG
>CAYXRH010000181.1:0-8543 GCA_964466355.1 uncultured Thermodesulfobacteriota bacterium | reverse complement strand
ATGATGGCCACCCCGATCCAGCCCCAGGTGGAAGAGGCCTTGACCGTCACCCGCAGCTCCACCGGAGAATGGGACTTCTCGCCCTGGGCGGTCACGCCGACCGAGTAGTCCCCCACCAGGGCCTCGCCGGCCGGGGTGATGGTCACCTCGACCTGCTTCAGCTCGTTGGGCTTGAGGTCATCCAGGCTCTCGGGCTTGAACTCGACCTTCCAGTTCTCCGGCTTGAAGGAGACGAACTTGACCTCCTTTTGCGCGGCCGATCCGTCGTTGCGGACGTAGATGGACAGGTTGGCCGGCTTGCCCGTCTGGGTGGAGAGCGACAAGAGCCCGGTGGGGGTGCCGGCCTTGATCTTGTAGGTGCCGGTGAGGATGACCTTTAGATCTGCTTCGGCCTTGGCCGTGGGCGACTTGACCATGACCTTGATCGGATACTCGCCCACTTCGGCCCGGTGGGTCGGAGTGACCTCCACGCCGACCGATTTGGATTGATTGGCCTTGATGCTCAGCGAGCTGATCTGCTTTTGCTCGTAAGCCGGCTTGAAGGAGATCTCCCAGCCGGTCGGACCCACGGCCGAGAGGTTGAAGAGCTTTTCCTCGTCGGAGTCGTTGTTCACGTCGAGGGAAAACTCGAACTTGGCGTCAGTGGGCCCCTTCAGGACCGGGTAGGAGGTGGTCAGCTTTATCTCCTCGCCGACCTTCTCCTCGGTCTCGACCTTGACCTCCAGAGAGGTGGTCGCATCCAAAAATCCGTCGGCGGTGTGGGCCCGCACGACGAAGCGGTGCTTGCCGGCCGGGGCTTTTCCGCCTTCGCTCGGTTCGGCGGTGAAGGTCAGCGTCCGATTGTCGTCCTCGGCCAGAAAGACGCCGGAGATGGCCTTGCCGTAGCCCTTGATGTGGGACCGCCAGCCCTGAGGCGACTCAATGATGTCGAGCATGATCGTCTCGTTGGAGCGACCGGTGTTCTTAACGATCAGATCGACCCTCACCTTCTCGTCCGGGTTTATGGTTATGCCCGGGTAGAGCATGGCCGCGACCATGCCTCTGGCCGGCTTGTCCTTCTTCTCCTCCGCGGCTAGGACGGGATGTGCGGCCATTAGCATCATGGCCGCGACCAAGACGATCACACCAATCGAGGCCCAACGTCTCATCGTTCTCCTCCCCTAAACAACACTGATGAGCTTCTCGTTGATCACGGTTTGCGTTTGTGGTTAGTCCTTCCAAGACGCTTTGTCAAGACCCTTGGGGTCGAGACGGACATGAGGGGGCCAAAGTGGGCCCGCGGATAAAGGACGATTCCATCCCGCCGTGGGGCCAGGCCGGCGCGGGCGGGGCTAAACCCCGCCCCGACGAGACGAGGGTTCGGCCAAAGCGTGCTGTCAGAGTCACGCCCCTGACAGCATGCAAATAATCCTCGCCTCCTAAAGGGGGAGAGGATGTTTTTGGGGAAGGGTGATGACATGACAGGCTGCCGGAGCTGGTCGGGTAAGCTGGGTATAGGCATAACGCCCCGTTGGACCAAGGAGGCAGCGAGGATATATTATGCGGGAATTGATCTGCATGGCCAGAGCCGCGACATCACCATCATTGATCTAAAGAGGGGAAGTGCTCGTCCGCCGGCAGCCTGTCACAGATGGTGTCAAAAGAGAGGATATATTCAAGGTGACAAGAAAAATATTCTGGGAAGACCCTTACTTAACCAGCCTTGACACCCGCGTCGCCAGCGTCAATGGAGATGACGTCATTGTTGAACAGACTATTTTTTATGCTTCCTCCGGCGGTCAGGAAAGTGACCGCGGCGCCATTGGCGGGAAAACCGTTCTTGAAGCGCGTAAAGAGGGGCCGGAGATTATTTACACTTTGGAAAGCGATCATGGGTTGAAGGCTGGCGACGCGGTGACCCTCAAGATTGATTGGGCAAGGCGATACAGACTGATGCGGCTGCACTTCGCCGCCGAGGTCGTGCTTGAGCTTGTCTATCAAAAAATGAAAGGAATCAAAAAAATCGGCGCTCACATCGCCGAAGACAAAGCGCGCCTTGACTTTCTTTGGGCCCAAAACATCTCGCCACTGCTGCCTGATATTCGCCGTGACGCCCTTGAGCTGATCGGAGCCAACCTGGAGATAATCAGCGCTTTCAGCGATGAAAAATCAGAAAGACGGTACTGGAAGGTCAATGGCTTCGCCAAAGTGCCCTGCGGCGGGACGCACCTGAAACGGACCGGAGAAATCGGCGACATCATTTTGAAGCGCAAAAATATCGGTCGGGGAAAGGAAAGGGTGGATATTTTTTTAACTGAGTAGCGGGGGCTGACAGGAAGTGTGGGGACTGAGTTGTTCCGCCCCGCACCCGCCCCAGCCGGGTGCGGGAGCCATGCCCCTCTATTGCGTTTTAGTCAAAATCCACACCCCGGTGTGGGCTCCGGTGGTGGAGCCGTCCTCCATGGAATAGACGTCCATCTCGTTCTGCCAGATGATGTCCCCGAAAAGGTACCCGTCTTCTTTCTCCACGAAATAGATCTTCTTGTTGTAGCGGTCGATGGCCCCGAAGCAGTCGTCCCTGATGGTGCCGTTGCTGTGGGTGAGCTCCTTGTACCCGGAGAACACCCGGCCCTCCTGCTGGTCGATGACCAGCTTGACCGTGCCCTGGGTAAACCCTCTCTCGGCCCGGGCGCCGTAGTAGGTCCCTTCCCAGGTGCCTATCAGATTGATGGGCTCATCGGCCAAAGCCGATCCGGCCAAGGCCAAAAAAGCGACGATGACGACCCAGAAGATGATTCTTTTCATGATCTGCCTCCTTGAGGTGAAAGGTTTGAACCTAGCCCCTGGTTACAGCCTGACGCAGGGCCCTCAACTCCGGGCACTTCAAAAGCCAAGTCAGGATGAAATAAACCCCGGCCCCGACCAGAATTCCCGAGACCACCCTCAGCCAGCGCGCCGCCTCATGAAGCGGCGAAGCCGGGCATAAATTTATGAAGCCGACAACGAGGGCCAAGCCGCCCGCGGCCAGGAAGATGCGGCCCGCCCCCTTGAAAAGCCCGGCCTTTTTTAGGTCAGGGGCTTTTTTCATCAAAGACCAATATAAAAGCCACAGGTTGACCCCCGCGGCCAGGGACGAGGCCAGGGCCAGCCCGGCGTGGGCCAGGGGGCCCATCAGGATGAGGGACAAGGCGATGTTCGCGGCCACGCTGACGGCGCCGAGGAGGGCCGGGGTGCGGGTGTCGCCCAGGGCGTTGAAGACGCGCACGGCCACGAAGACCAGGGCGGCCAAGGGCAGCCCCGGAGTGAAGGCCCACAGGGCCAGGGCGCTCATGCGGGCCGCCGCGGCGTCGAAGCGGCCGTGCTGGTAGATGAGCCCGACGATCGGCTCGGCCAGCAGAGCCAACCCCACGGCCGAGGGGAGAATGATGAAGAGGCTCAGGCCAAAGGCGTGCGCCGTGGATTGGCTCAAGCCTTCAAAGTCATTCTCGGCGGCCTGGCGGGAGAGGGTCGGCAGCACGGCCTGGCCCAGGGCCAGGCCGAAGACGCCCAGGGGGAACTGGACCAGCCGGTCGGCGTAATAGAGAAAGGACACCGCGCCCGTGGGCAGGAGGGAGGCCAGAAGAGTGCCGATCAAAAGGTTGACCTGATAGACCGCCGCCCCGAAGATGACCGGGACCATGCGCCGGGCCATGCGCCTCACCGCCGCCAACTTGGGCCGCCACATCAAGGGCGGCCAGGCGCCTCTTTTCAAGAGAGGCGGGGCCTGCATGGCCAGCTGGGCCGCGCCGCCCACCAGGGCGCCCCAGGCCAGGGCCACGGCCGGCCGGTCCAGGTGGGGGCCCAAGCCAAAGGCAAAGGCGATGAGGCTGATGTTGAGAGCCATGGGCGCGGCCGCCGGGGCGGCGAAGTGGCCCCAGGCGTTGAGCTGGCTCATGAGCAGGGTGGCCAGGGAGATGAACAAGACGTAAGGAAAGACGATGCGGGTCAAGAGCACGGTCAATTCAAACTTGGCCGGGTCGTCCAGGAAGCCGGGGGCGATGATCTTGACCAGAATCGGGGCCAAAAAAACGCCCAGGGCTGAAATGACGGCCAGAATGAGGCCCAGGAGGCTGAAGGCCGCGCCGGCGACGCTTCGGGCCGCCGGGGGGCCCTCGCTGACCAGCACCTGGGTGTAGACCGGCACAAAGGCTGAGGCCATGGCCCCTTCGGCCGAGAGGCGGCGGAGCAGATTGGGGATGCGGAAGGCCACGAAAAAGGCGTCGGCCGCCGGGCCGGCCCCGAATATATAGGCGATGACCTGGTCCCGGACCAGGCCGAGGATGCGGCTCAAAAGGGTGAAAAAGCCGACCACCCCGGCCGCCCGGGTGATGCGCCTCTGGTCGTCGAGGGCCATAAAAGCCTTGACAACCTCCCGGTCCTAGGTTACTAGGCTAAGGCTCAAATTAAGAGGAGGATAACCTTTGGCCACCCACAAGTCAGCCATGAAAAGGGCCCGGCAGAACGAAAACAGGCGCCTGCGCAACAAAGCGGTCAGGACCCGGGTCAAGGGCGCGGTCAAGGCCGTGCGCTCAGCCCTAACCGCCGGCAACAAAGAGGAGGCCGTCAAGGCCCTGGCCGCGGCCGAGCCGATCCTGGACAAGGCCGCCTCCAAGGGGGCCATCCACCACGGCACCGCCTCCCGCAAGATCTCCCGCCTGGCCAAGCAGGTCCATAAGCTCTAACCGCCTGGGGCGATTCGATTTTTTGAAGTCAGCCACAGAATAAACTCTTCGAGGCTCTCCCGCACGTTGGCCCCGGTCTTTAAGGCCAGGTCCGTCTGGTGCAGCCGCATGAGCCCCTCGGCCAGCTCGAGAGTCTCGAAGCGTCTGGCCTGGTCCAGGTACTCGTGGGCGACGAAGGGCGGCAGCTTGAGGGCTTTGGCCGCCCGGTCCGATTTCAGCCCCTCGTCCAGACAGGTCTTGGCCCGCCACAGGACCCGCAGCCGATAGGCCAAGAGGCCGATCAAGGCCGGCCCCAGCTTGTCGGGCCGGCCGGAGAGCAGAAGATGGTGCAGAATGCTCAAGGCTTTGAGGCCGTCCTTCTGGCCCACGGCCGCGGCCAGGTCAAAGCTCTGGTAGCCCCTGAAACTGGCCGAGGCCGCCCGGACGTCGGCCGCCTCGATCCTTTCCTTTCGGCCACGAAGAGGGCCAGCTTGTCCAACTCATTCGAAAGCTCGGCCAAATTGGCCCCCACGCGGGTCAGGAGGAGGGCCTCGGCCTCGGGTTCGATGCTCTTGCCCCTCGCCCGGGCCTCGGTGGCCAGCCAATCCAGAAGGTCTTGCTCGCTCGGAGCATTGAAGTTGACCACCAGGCCGATGTTGTCCACGGCCTTGAAAAAGCGGCCGCGGGCGTCGAGCTTGGCCCGGGCGGACAGGATCAAATGGCTCGCCTCCGGCGGCCGCTCGAAGACGGTCAGGAACTCCTCCCGCCACTCGGCATCGACCTCTTCGAGATGCCTCACCGCCACCACCCGCCGCCCGCCCAGAAGCGGAAACTGGGCCAGACGGGCCATGACCTCACCCGGAGAGACCTCCGCGGCGTTTAGGAGCTCGAGATTGAAGTCCGCCGCCCTCGGATCGACCAGGGCGGTCAAGAGCCGCTCCAGGGCCCGGTCGATGAGAAGGCTCTCCTGGCCGTGAAGGAGATACACCGCCGCCAGGCGCCCGGCCTTGAGGTCTTGCTCGAACTTGGCGGGTGAGGCCTTCATGGCCGAGGCCTCGGATCAGAAGTTCTCGAAGATGGCGTCGTGGGCCTTGACGGCCAGGTTTTTGGCCGCCTTGGTCAGGGCCTTCTGCCGGTTCTCCTCGGTCACGGCCGGGTCGGCGTCGACGTCGTAATCCTCGCCCTCGCTCAAGCCCCGGTTTCGCCAAAGCACCTGCCGGTTGTCGGTCCGGATCAGCTCCAGGCTGGTGCGCAGCAGCACCCGACGCTCCAAGGCGGTGCGCGTGTCCTCAAAGGCGACCGCCCCGCTGGAAACGCCGGTGATCTGACCCTTGAGAATGGAGTCGGCCTGCTGAATGTCGGTCAATTTTAAAAGCTTGGACCGGTTGAATTCGCGGATGAGGGCCTGGGTGAGGATCTCTTCCAGCCCAGTCTCGCCGGTCTGGTTGACTAAAAAGGGGATGGCCACGGTTTTGATCTCCGGGGGCAGGTTGCTGACCGTGCCCCGGAAACCGTAGCCGCAGCCGGCCAGAGCCAGGATCATCAAGACCAAAGCCACCCTTCGTCTCATCTAGACCACCACGTTGACCAGTCTGTCGGGCACGACGATGACCTTTTTGATCGGTTTGCCGCCGACGTTCTTCTGGACCCGCTCGTGGGCCAGGGCCATCTTTTCCAACTCCTGGCGGGCCGCGCCCGGGGCCGCCTTGAACTGCCCCCGCAGTTTGCCGTTGACCTGCAAGACGATGACCACCTCCTCGGCGGCCGCGGCCTCGGGATCGTGAGCCGGCCACGGCCGCTCGAGCACAAAGCCGTCGCCGCCGAGGCGCTGGTTGAGTTCATCGGCCAGGTGGGGCACCATGGGCGAGAGGAGGACGACCATCGTCTCCACCGTGCGCCTCATGACCGGCCAGAAGAATTGCTCTCGCCTCGTCTCCTCATCCCCCAGGGCCAGATAGGCTTCGTTGACCAGCTCCATGATGGCCGCCACGGCGGTGTTGAAGTGCCAGCGGGCTTCGATCTCCTCGGTCACCTTCTTTATCGTCAGGTGGCTCTTGCGCCACAGCTCCTTCAGCCGGCCAGAAAGAGCGGCGGGCTCAAAACCGGCTTCGGCCGCGACGAGCTCGGCCAAATTTTCCACCACCACACGCCAGACCCGGTTCAAAAAGCGCTGGGCGCCCTGGATGCCCTCGTCGGACCAGTCCATGTCCTTTTCCGGCGGCGAGGCGAAGAGGTAGAACAGCCTGACCGTGTCGGCGCCGTACTTGTCAATCAACTCCTCGGGATCCAAGGTGTTGCCCTTGGACTTGGACATCTTCTCCTTGGGCCCCGACAAGCTCAAAGCCGCGCCGCAGAGGCGGCAGGTCGGCGGCTGGCCATTCTCGAGCGAGACGATCTTGTCCGCCTTCAAGGGCCCGTGAGTCGGGCAGGCCCACAAGTTCCTGACGACCATGCCCTGAGTCAGGAGCCTCAGGAAGGGCTCGTCAGCTTTGAGATAACCCAAATCCCGCAGGACCTTGGTCCAGAAACGGGAATAGAGCAGATGGAGGATGGCGTGTTCGATGCCGCCGATGTATTGGTCCACCGGCATCCAGTAGTTGGTCTTGTCCCGGTCAAAGACGTCCAAGTCGTAGTCGGGGGAGCAATAGCGGTCAAAGTACCACGACGACTCCACGAAGGTGTCCATGGTGTCGGTCTCGCGCTCGGCTCGGCCGCCGCAGGAGGGGCAGGCGGTGTTGACGAATGAATCCACCTTGGCCAGGGGCGAGGCCCCGGCGCCGGTGATCTCCACCTCTTCGGGCAGGACGACCGGCAGATCCTTCTCGGGCACCGGCACCAGGCCGCAGCGGCGGCAGTGGATGACCGGGATGGGCGCGCCCCAGTAGCGCTGGCGGGAGACACCCCAGTCGCGCAAGCGGTAAGTGACCGTCTCCCCGCCGAGGTCGTTGGCCTCGAGGTGCGCGGCGATCTCTTTCTTGCCCCTCTCGTTGTCCAGGCCGTCAAACCGGCCGGAATTGACCATGACGCCCGGCCCGGTGTAGGCCGCCTTCGTGTGGGCCACAGATTGGGACTCGTCCGCCGGTCTGACGACCTCGATGATGGGCAGGTCGTACTTGACGGCGAAGTCGTAATCCCTCTGGTCGTGGGCCGGCACGGCCATGACCGCGCCGGTGCCGTACTCCATGAGGACGAAGTTGGCCGCGAAGATGGGGATCTTCTGGCCGGTCATGGGGTTGAGGCAGTAGCCGCCGGTGGTCACGCCCTCTTTGGCGTAGCCTTCGGCCGTGCGCTCGATGACGTTTTGCCTTCTCACCCGGGCGACGAAATCCCTGACCGCTTCGGCCTGGTCGGTATTCTGGCTCAGGGCCAAGACCAGGGGGTGCTCTGGAGCCAGGGACATGAAGGTCGCCCCGAAGACGGTGTCATGGCGGGTGGTGAAGACCTCGATGTAGTCGGCGAACCCTGGCGGCGGATCGATGAGGGGGAAGCGGATCAATCCGCCTTCGGAACGGCCGATCCAGTTGGCCTGCATGGTCAAGACCCGCTCCGGCCAGCCCGGCAGCTTCGCGGTGTATCTTAGAAGCTCCTCGGCGTAGTCGGTGATCTTGAGAAACCAGCCCCAGCGCTCCTCCTGGACGACCTCGCTGGCGCAGCGCCAGCAAAGGCCCTGCTCGACCTGCTCATTGGCCAGCACGGTCTGGCAGCTGGGGCAGTAGTTGACCAGAGTCATCTTGCGGTAGGCTTGACCCCTTTCCAGAAGCTTGAGAAATATGAGCTGCTCCCACTTGTAATAGGCCGGGTCGCAGGTGGCCAGCTCGCGGTCCCAGTCGTAGGAGTAGCCGACCTTTTTGAGCTGGGCCCGCA
>CAYXRH010000180.1:6909-8574 GCA_964466355.1 uncultured Thermodesulfobacteriota bacterium | reverse complement strand
TGAAAAACCAGGTTTTTTTATCAACCATTTCGCGCTTGGGTGTCTGGGACACACCCCTTACACCACAAAGAAGCCCATTCGTCCACGCCACAAATGGCTGATTTTAGATTATTCCGCGCCCAGGCCGACGAATAGGGATAGGCCTCCGGCCTGTCAGCCAAGCCGGCCTTGACCGGGTTGTTTCTGATGTACTCCACTTTGCTTCTCAGCGTCTCTTCGTCGGTCAGCAGCAGGTCATCGAACCGATCCACCCAAAGACCGGAAGCGCCGTTCCATTTCCCTTTGCAGGCGTAAGCGATGCTTCTCTTCAAATCCCTTATGAACTCTGACAAGCCGCCGCCGGCTTCCGTGGTCTGGACAATCAAATGAATGTGGCTGGGCATGACCACGTACTCGTAGATTCGAACGCCGTGCTTGACAATGTAGCGGGCCATCTCTCTCAAGGCCGCCTTTGCCGCTCGAGGCTCGGCAAATATTGGTCTGTGGCCGGCTAGCGTCGCGGTCACGAACCAGGTGCCGGCCTTGGGGAGGCTGTCTCTTCGTCGGCGTCCCATTCTGTCTGTCGCTTGGCGCTGGTGTCAGGGACGCAGCCCTGACACCACGTTCTAAAGGTCTAAAATTTCCTTGGAGTACGGTCTTGCTTACTCAGGGGCACGTAATACTTCCGTTTCGTCTCCTTGCCGCCTTCCTCTGGGAACCAAGCGTGCTGAGAGCGGTATGACCGCTCCCAGTCCAGATATTCGACAATCAGGTTGCCAATGAAGTACCCGTAGGAGAGATTTTTTAGGTCGTAGGAATGCCAGACCTCACCTCTAATCGGGCTGTCCACCTCACTCCCTTTTTTCCAAAACCTTGCAAACAGATCCGGCCCAACGGCCGCACAATTAATTCGTCTGGCTTCCGAGCCATTCGCGGCTTCGGCCAAATGCGCCAATAAGGTCTTGTGGCGTATACTATTCCGGTCATAGACAAAAAGCCCGGCCCAACAGTCGTTTATAATCCCGGAGGCTCTGATCATCTCCGCGTTTTTAGCCAAACTCGATAACCCATCCCCGATTTTAGACGTACTTGTCTTAACTTCGATGATGGCCATGACCGCCTCGGGCGTCACTATCCTGAAATCGCCGTCTTTGAACAGAGTTGGCCGGTTGATATCGGTTATCAGTATGTCGATCTGGGTTGACGTCTTTTCCTCGGCAAAGACAAACCCTCTTCCCACATGATAGACCTCAGGCACGTGCCGTCTGATTACGCCCCTTAGGACTGACTCTTTATGTTCGCCGTCGCTTTGCCAATGGCTTTCACCAATCAGGTGACGAACTCGATCCTTGGTCGCCTCCAGCTCTTTGGAGATGGATTTGTGGAACTCCCTAATTTTCCTTTCCACTGCCAACCTAGTTCACCTGCCTAAACACTCTTGCCGTGGTGTCAGGGGTGTGACCCTGACACCACGTTCTTTCTTCCGCCATGAGGCTCATCCAGCGACCATTTTATGGTCTCATGTCAGTGATTCTGACTCCACCCGTTCAATTTATGAACAGGCTCATTTATCAACCATTTAGCGGTGTGGTGTCAGGGTCACACCCCTGACACCACCCCCCAATACCATAAAATATACCCCGCTCCGTGCACAAGCCCCAGACCTCCCGGAAAAAACCCGTCATA
>CAYXRH010000180.1:0-6899 GCA_964466355.1 uncultured Thermodesulfobacteriota bacterium | reverse complement strand
ACACCCTTAAATTAAAAAACTATTTGGGGGTGGGGGGGACGGCTCACCCCCCCCCAACCCACCCCCCATTACCTTAAAATATCCCCGGCTCCTTGAACTCGCCGAAGACGTCCCTGAAAACTCCGGTCATCTCGCCCACGGTGGCGTAGGCCTGGCAGCACTCCACCAAGGCGGGCATGACGTTTCGCCCCTCCTGGGCCGCCTTCTTCAGGGCCTCGAGGCTCTCGGTCACGGCCTTTTGGGGCCGGGTGCGCTTTATCTCCTTGAGGCGCGCCAGCTGCTTCTCGGCCGAGGCGGGGTCGTACTCGTGGAGGTCCACGTCGGGCGCGTCCTCCTCGTCCATGACATACTTGTTGACCCCGATCTTGATCAGCTCCCCGTTCTGGACGGCTCGCTCGTACTCGTAGGCCTGAGCGGCCACCTTGCGCTGAACGAGGCCCTGGTCCACGGCGTTGACGATGCCGCCCCACTTGTCCACCTCGGCCATCTCCTCCAGGATCTTGTCCTCCATCTGCTTGGTCAGCGTTTCGATGAAGTACGACCCGGCCAGGGGATCGACCGTGTCGCGCAGGCCGACCTCGTCCATGATGAGCTGCAGGGTCCTCAGGGAGAGCATGGCCGCCCGGGGGGTGGGGATGGTGTAGGCCTCGTCAAAGGAGCACAGGGCGATGGTCTGGGCCCCGCCCAGGGCCGCGCCCAGGGCGTAGAAGGCGCCGCGCATGATGTTGTTCTCGGGCTGGGCCTTGGTCAGGCCGTAGCCTCCGCCGCCGAAAAGCCCTCGAAGAAACATGGACTTATTCTCCTTGGACCCGTAGCGCTCCCTGAGGCTTTTGGCCCACAGCTTGCGGGCGGCCCGGAACTTGGCCACCTGCTCCCACAGGTTGCCGAAAACGTTGAAATTGAAGGTGATGCCCTTGGCGAACTGGTCGACGTGGTAGCCCCGCCGCAAGACTTCGTCGATGTAGGCGAAGGCGATCAAAAAGGCGTAGGCGATCTCCTGGGCCGGCGTGGCCCCGGACTCACGGATGTGGTAGCCGCAGACCGAGACCGGGTTGCAGCGCGGCAGCTCGGTGATGCAGTACTCCATGGTGTCGCCGATGAGGCGCACTGCCGGTGTGGTCGGAAAGATCCAGGCCCCCCGGCCGATCATCTCCTTGAGGATGTCGTTTTGGGGGGTGGCCGAGATCCGGTGCTTGTCAAAGCCTTTTTTCTGGGCCATGGCCTGGAACATGGCCAGCATGATCGCGGCCACGGCGTTGATGGTCAGGCCGGCGCCGATGCGCTGGAGGTCGATGCCCTCAAAGGCGATCTCGAAGTCGGCCAGGGAGTCCACGGCCATGCCCACCCGGCCGACCTCGCCAAAGGCCCGCTCGTGGTCTGAGTCAAAGCCCATCTGGGTCGGCAGGTCAAAGGCGACGTTGAGGCCGGTCTGTCCCTGGGAGATGAGCATCTTCCAGCGCTCGTTGGTCTCCTCGGGCGTGCCGAACCCGGAGTACTGGCGCGTGGTCCAGGCCCGGGTCCGATAGCCGCCCGGGTGGAGGGAGCGGGTGAAGGGATAGGCCCCCGACTCTCCCAGGTCGGCCGCGCAATCAAAGCCGACGGCCTTCAGATCCTCGGGGCCGTAGGCGGCCTTGATTTCGATGCCGCTTTGGAGCACGACCTTCTCGATGCGATCCTTGTCATCCTTGACATATCTGGCCACGCCCATTTCAGACCTCCTTAAGGCGACTCTGCGGCCGCTTCGACGGCGGTCTTTTCCTTGAGCCAAGCGATAAAATCCTTAAACGGCGTGCCGCCCGGAAAGACGCCGTGGACACCGATTCGGCGCAGCTTGGCCGTGTCGCCCTTGGGGATGACCCCGCCGACGACGATCAAGACGTCGTCCAGGCCCTTGGCTCGACAAAGCTCGATCAGCTTCTGGGAGATGGGCAGATGGGCCCCGGACATGACCGACAGACCGATGACGTCCACCCCTTCCTGCTCGGCCACGGCGACGATGTTCTCCACGCTCTGGTGCAGACCGGTGTAGATGACCTCAAAGCCGGCGTCCCGCAGGGCCAAGGCCACGACCTTGGCCCCCCGGTCGTGGCCGTCCAGGCCGGGTTTGGCGACCAATACTCTGATCTTGCGGGCCATTTTTAAACTCCTCAAAGCTGCAGCCGCCCGGCGCTGACCTCCTCGGCCAGGGCCTGGCGGGAGCGGTTGATGTGCTCCCGGTTCAAGCGCTCGGCCGTGGCGGCGTCGCCCTGGGCGATGGCGGCGACGATGCGGCAATGATCCTCGTGGGACTGCTGGGCCATGCCTTCGAGGCCCAGGATGTGCCGGCGGAGGCGGTAAAAAAAATCACGCAGATCAGCCGTTATCTTGGTCAGGCGGCGGCTGCCCGAGGCCTGGTAGAGCAGATCGTGGAAGCGGGTGTTGACCTGGATGAGGCGCTCCAAATCGCCGGCGGCGAGGGCCTGTTCGTAGTCCTCGAGCGTCTCCTTAAGCCCGGCCAAAAGCTTCTCGGTCCGGCGCGCCGCCGCCCTCGCCGCGGCGTGGCCTTCGAGCAAGGCCCTCAGATCCATTATCTCGTCCATCTCTTCGAGGTCGAGCCGGCCGACGATGAACCCGCCCTTAGGCCGCCGCTCCACCAGGCCCTCCTTCTCCAGCTTGAGGAAGGCCTCGCGGATGGGCGTCCGCGAAGCGCCGAACCTCGAGGCCGTCTTCTCCTCGACCAGCCGCTGCCCCGGCTCGATCTCCCCGCGCAAGACGGCCCGCCGCAGGCTGTTGAAGACCTCCTCGCCCAGGGAGCGGCGGGCTGATCGATTCCGAGGATTCACCGCAGCACCTGGCGACCGATGCTGGCCTGGAGGATCTCGTGGGTGCCGCCGCCGTAAAGGAGGAACCGGCTGTCGCGGTAAAAGCGCTGGACCGGATAGTCCATGGAGTAGGAGTAGCCGCCCATGACCCGGGTGGCCCGGTCGGCGGCGTCGCAGGCCGTCTCGCAGACAAAGTACTTGCACATGGACGACTCGTTCAGGGGCCGCTCGCCCCGGTCGATGCGGGCGCAGACGTCTTTGAGCATCAGCTCCGAGGCGTAGATGTTGGTCTGCATGTTGGCCGCGTGGGCCTGGATGAGCTGGTAGTCCTTGATGAGCCGGCCGAACTGGGAGCGCTCCTGGGCGTATTTTATCGAGGCCTCAAGAGCCGCCTTGGCCAGGCCCAGAGCCAGGGCCGCGGTCATGGTCCTGATCTCGGCCAGGATGCTCAACAAGGCCCGCATGCCCTGACCCGGGGCGATGAGCATGTTCTGGGCCGGGATGACCACGTCCACGAAGGCGATCTCGGCCAGCTGAGTCGAGCGGGTGCCCACGGTCTCGAACCTCTTGGAGACGCTGAACCCAGGGGTGCGGCGGTCGATCACGGCGAAGTTGAGCCCCTTGGCCCCTGAGCCCGGCTCGGTCTGGACCAGAACGGTGAACACGTCGGCCACCGGCGCGTTGGTGATCCAGGTCTTCATGCCGTTTATGACCCAGGCGTCGCCATCCCTCGAGGCCGTGGTCTTGAGCCTGGTCAGGTCCGAGGAGTGATCAGGCTCGGTGAGGCAGAAGGCGGTGACGATGTCGCCGCGCATGGCCGGTCGGAAGTAGCGCTCGTGGTGCTCCTCGGTGCCGTGGTGGAAGATGAAGTTGGTGCCCATGAGGCCCTGCAAGGCGAAGACGGCCCCCAAGGAGACCAGGCCCCGGGCCAGCTCTTCGCAGATGATGCAGTAAAGCGTGTTGTTCCCTCCCCCGCCGCCGCGCTGCCGGGGATAGCGGATGCCAAAGGCCCCCATCTGGCCGAGCATCTTGAACAGCTCTTGGGGGAACTCGCCGGCCTCGTCGATGGCCTGGGCCCGGGGGATGACCTCCTCGTCGGTGAAGCGGCGGAAAGCGTGGCGCAGAATGGCGGCCTTGTCGGAGCGGATGAGGGCCGCTTTTTTCAATTTAGCCTTGACGGTCTTTGGGGCCACCTCTTAAGCCTCCTTCACCGCCTTGATCAAGGCGGGCACGATGGCTTTGTAATCTCCGACCAGCCCGAAGTCGGCCACCTCGAAGATGGCCGCCTCCGGGGCCTTGTTGATGGCCACGACGTAGCGGGATTCGCTCATGCCGGCCCGGTGCTGAATGGCCCCGGAGAGGCCGCAGGCGACGTAGAGTTCGGGCCTGACCGTCACCCCGGTCTGGCCGATCTGGCGCTCCGGCTCGATCCAGCCCTCCTCCACGGCCACCCGGGTGCCGCCCACCTCGCCCCCCAAGATCGCGGCCAGCTCCTTCAAAAGACCGAACCCCTCAACCGACCCGACCCCCCGCCCCCCGGCGACGATGACCCGGGCCTGGGTCAGATCGAGCCGCTGGCCAGGCTCGGCCGCGACTTCGAGGAGGACGGCCCCCAGATCCTTTCTGGTCAGCTTGACCTGGTGTGGGACGACCTCGCCCCGACGCCTTCCATCGGCTGGCAAGGCGGCCATGACGCCCGGCCTGACCGTGGCCATCTGGGGCCGGGAGCGCCGGGTGGCGATGGTGGCCATGACGTTGCCGCCAAAGGCGGGCCTGGTCTGGAGGAGGATCTTTTCCTCGGGATCGATGCTCAGCTTGGTGCAGTCAGCCGTCAGGCCCAGGGCCAGCCGCCGGGCCAGGCGCGGGGCCAGGTCGCGGCCCGAGGGGGTGGCGCCGATGAGGAGGATGTTGGGCCGGCCGGATTTGACCACCTGGGCCAGGGCCTTGGTGAAGGGGTTGGTCAGGTAATGGCTCAAAAGCTCGTGCTCGACCACGTGGACCCTTTTGGCGCCGTGGGCGATGAGAGTCTGGGCCAACCCGCCCACGCCGCGACCCAGGAGCACGGCCTCCACGCCCTGGCCCAGTTCTTGGGCCAAAGAGGCGGCGCCGCCGAGCAGCTCCAGGCTCACCGGCGCCAGGGCCCCGTCCCTGACTTCAGCCACGACCCAGACCCCGGTGAAGCCGGAAAAGTCGAGCGCGGGCCGCTGGCCGGCGTCGGTCAAGATGGCCTCGTCGCGGCAGGAGGCCACGCAGGCGCCGCACATGGTGCAGCGCTCGCTGAAGCGGGCCAGGCTGGCGACCAACTCCACGGCGCCGTAAGGACAGGCCGCCAGGCAGCGCCCGCAGCCAGTGCACTTCTCCTCGACGATCCAAACGGCCATCACGCCCCTCCCCGCCAGACCTTGGCCTCCTTGAGCCGG
This sequence comes from uncultured Thermodesulfobacteriota bacterium, assembly GCA_964466355.1. Lineage (GTDB taxonomy): Bacteria > Desulfobacterota > Desulfarculia > CAYXRH01. The sequence continues at coordinate 1,678 of CAYXRH010000180.1, read as the reverse complement.
GCGACAAGCTGGGCGGCCATCTTTGCGGGCGAGCCCTCCAGAATCTCGCCCCGCCGGGCCTGTTTGGGGCTGAAGGTCTGGATGACCTCGGTCAGGGAGCCGGCCAGGCCGACCTCGTCCGCCTTGAGGCCGAGGTCGGCCGCGTTGAGGATTTTTATTCTCGCCGCCGGCTCGCAGGCGGCCAAAAGCTCGCCGACGAGAGGATGGCGGGGCTGGTTCAACCTGGCCAGGACGCTCAGCAAGGCCGGCGGCCTGACCTCCAATCGCTCGCGGTTGCCCTCGATGAGGCGGGTGACGATGAGCTTGCCCTCATTAAGCTCAAGACCCTGGACGTAGGTCACCTGGGTCAGGCCCAGGGCCTCGGCCACCTGGGGTCCGATCTGGGCCGTGTCGCCGTCAATGGCCTGCCGGCCGGCCAAAACTAGGTCAGCCCCGCCGAGGACTCGGATCGCCTGGGCCAAGGTCGTCGAGGTGGCCCAGGTGTCGGCTCCGGCGAAAAGCTGATCAGTGAGCAGAACCCCCTCGTCGGCCCCGCAGCCGAGGGCCTCGGCGAGCACGTCCACGGCTTGGGGCGGGCCCATGCTCAAGGCGATCACCTTGGCCCGGCCTCTTGAAGCTTCCTTGAGGCTCACCGCCGCTTCGAGGGCGTGGCGGTCCTCGGGATTCATGATCGCCTCCACCCCGGCCCGAATGAGGCTGCCGGTCCGGGGGTCGATCTTGACCTTGGTCGTGTTGGGCACCTGTTTGATTAAGACGAAGATTCTCACTGGTCCTGCCCCCTATCCGTCCTGGGCCCGCTAAAACCCCTGGAGCTTACTCACCTCCGCCTCAGATGACGCCCCGCTGTTTGTAGTCAGCCAACCTCTGAGGCGACAGCCCCAAAAAATGACCGTATATGGCCTCATTGTGCTCGCCGAAGCGGGGCGGAAAGCTCAGCGTCTGATGTCGGTTTTTCAGAAAATCAGTCATCACCGGCGGCGGGGCCAGGGTCAGGCTGAGGCCGGTCTTCTCGTCCTTGGCCCTGAGGAGGTTCGGCGCGACGTAGGGATCTTGGGCCACTTCGTCGATGGTGGCGATCTTGGCCGCGGCCAAGCCGGCCTGGGTGAACATCTCGAGCATCTGCGTTGTGGACAACCCCCGGGTGATGTCCGCGATGCGGCGGTTCAATCTGACCACGTCGCTGATGCGGCCGGCGTTCTTTGAGTAGGCCTCCTCGGCCAAGGATTCGAATCCGGGCAGCCGGGTCAGATTGCCCCACTGCTTGTCGTTGCCCAGGGCCAGGTAAACGTAGCCGTCTGAAGTGGGATAGACCGACACCGGGGCGAAGAACTCGTGGGTGTTTCCGCGGCGGGTGACGCGCCGGCCAAAGGACTGGGACAGGGTCAGGGGCACGGTCAGCCAGGAGGTCGTCGAGGCGAGCATGGCCAGATCAAGGCGGCTGCCCTGGCCGGTGACGGCCCTCTTGAGCAGAGCCTTCATGACCTGTCCGTAGGCGTGCTCCGAGGTGCCCATGTCCGGCAGGGGGATCCCGACCACCTCGGGCGGGCCGTCGGCCTCGCCGGTGAGCTCCATCAGCCCGCCCCGGGCCTGGAGAATGGGGTCGTAGGCCGCCTCGTTGCGCTGGGGGCCGAAGCCGGTCACGCCCAGCCAGATCAGGTCTTCCCGGTAGCCCTTGAGC
>CAYXRH010000179.1:0-8616 GCA_964466355.1 uncultured Thermodesulfobacteriota bacterium | reverse complement strand
CTTGCCGTTGATGCCTCCCTGATCATTGACGTAGGCCACGGACTCGGCGATGCCCAGGGCGTAGTCCTTGCCCACGTCAGAGGTGGCCCCGGTCATGTCGTTGATGGCCCCGACTTTGATCACCTCGGCGGCCGCGGCCGGCATGACCAGGCCCAGGGTTAGGCTAAAGCTAAAAATCACGAACAACCATTTTCTGCGCATGCCTTCACCCCCCTTGGATGAATGGGTTTGAGAATTTGGTGACCAAAGAAACTCCTTTTCGTTAAGGTAACGCCTCCTTCTATTATTAATACGAAAAGGGCCAGAGGTTGAAGTAGTTTTTTATCTGCCACCAGCGGTAGGCTAAACCGTTGGGCTCGTAGATGAGGAAGATGGCGATGGCCAGCCCAAAGGCGGCCTCCTTGAGGAAGAGGAACTTCATGGCCAGTTGGGGGAAGATGGGCGTGAGGGGGACCAAGGCGAACTTGAGGGCCTCCATGACGATGACCATGAAGAGGGAGCCGAAGAAGACGCCGTAGATGGACCCGACCCCGCCGATGAGAATGACCCCCACCAACCACAAGGACCACGCCCACGGAAAGTGCTCCGGCGAGACGGCGGACAGGCGGCTCAGGCCGGCGGCGCCGGCCACACCGCCGATGAACCCGGCCACGAAAAAGGCCATGAGCTTGTAAGTGACGATGTTGATGCCCAGGGCCTCGGCGGCGATGTCGTTGTCGCGGATGGCCACCCAGGCCCGGCCCACCCTGGAGCGGAGGAGATTGGCCAGGGCCAAGGTCAGAACAGTGGTGACGATGGCCAGGAGATAATAAACCGACTGGTCCGACTCGATGACCCAGGGTCCGATCTTCATCGTGCCCGGGGGCAGGGAGAAGGCCTGGCCCCGGCCGCCCACCTGGGAGACGTACTGGGTGATGACCAGGTCCACGGTGATGAACTGGGCGGCCATGGTCGTCATGATCAAGTAAAAGCCCTTCACCCGGGCCGAAGGCAGGCCAAAGAGGACCGACCACGCCCCGGCCACCAGCCCGGCGAGGGGCATGGTCCAGAAGTAGGGCACGTGGAGTTGGAGCATCAACAGCGCCGAGGTGTAGGCGCCCACGGCCAGAAAAGCGGCGTGGCCCAGGGTGATCTGGCCGCAGTAGCCGATCAGAAGCTGGACGCCCAAGGCGCCCAGGGCGGTGTAGGCCACCTCGCTCATCACGCCCAGCCAGTAGTTGCCGGCGGTGTATGGGAAGACGACGAAGGCCACCACAAAGAGCAGAAGCATCTTGCCCTTGACGAAGTTGGTCTGCCACCAGGAGTGGTCCTGCTTGTAGAACTCGTGATAAACGCCGCAGGGTAGCCAGGTCATGACCTACCTTCCTTCGTTTTGCCCGAGTTTTTCCAATTTTCGCACCCAGTCGCTGAAATGGCCGCAGCTGTAAAAAGCTCTGATTCCCGTGTCTGAACTTATTCTGCGGGCGATGCGCACGCCGTGCAAGACCTTCCTGTATCTTGGATACAGACTTTCCAATCGTTTGGCCGGCGGCTCATTTTCTTCATCAATTTCCTCCGGCGATTCGAATTGGGAGGCGATGGCCTCCAAATCGGATAATTTTCGACTCTTTGTTATTTCAGCCATTATTTCATCGATTGCTTCTAAATTGCAAAAAAGTAGTGATTCAAATTCGTGAAGTTGCAAATGCGGCAGAAATTGTCGATTGCCGACGTCTTCCGCAAAAGCGGCCTCCAAGTGTTGGGCTTTGGAAAAAACATTTCCGGTTGGAAGATCGGCCATCCCTGGGAAGTCCCTAGGCAATCGGTAATAATCGATCATAGTTGTCACATACGCCGCGCTTATCCTTAAAAGTGGTCTCAAGTCTCGTTTAATTTTCCTGTAGCTGCTGACTCCGCCTTTAAATTTGTGGCCGCTAGACTTTCTGCGGGTCGTCAAGATTATCGGTAAACCCCAGACGTTCATTTTGGACAAATGATCGTTAAGCACTTCTTTTACGAAACTCTCCTCGGTTTGGCCCTCGACCAAGATATAAACATACTTCAATATGCCGGCCTCCCGCCCAGAACATTCTTCTCCCAGAGTTCGCCCAGCGTGTATTCTTCTTCAATCCAGGCGCTTAACTCATCTGGTTGGAGCCGCTTAAAGAGCGAGCCTTTGTCGCTTCTGTCAACGACCACGACATCTTCGGGCTCGAATTCGTCCAAAAGATTGACAGACTGCGTGCTGAACAAGACCTGCCCTTTGTCCGTGACGCCGCGGACCATCTCGCCCAGAAGCCTCACGGCGTATGGATGCAGTCCCAGTTCAGGTTCATCCACAATGAACATGTTCGGCTGTTTTTCCTCGGGCTGTAGAAAAAGCGTTGCCAAGCAGATGAACCTCAAAAGACCGTCCGGAAGCTGGTGGGCGTCAAAAATGTAATCCTCGGCCTCCATCTCTTTCCAGGCCAGTCGAATGAGTTCAGGATTCAATTCCAACGATTCCAACACGAAGTCGTCAAAAAACGGTGCGGCCAGGCGGACAGTCTCTTTGATCTGTTGATAACTTCCAGGATGTTTCGCCCTAATGAGGAATAGGTATGAGGCCAGGTTGGCGGCATCGTGCAGCAGGTTTCGGTTTTCAGTCATTTTCCGGTTTTGTTTGACGCGAGCTTCCGGCGAGGTGTCGGCGAAGTGATAGACACGCCAGCTGTTGAGAACAGCACGCACGAATTTGGCCGTTCTGACGGCGGAATTGTTGGGCGTTTGTTCTGCTTCGTCGGCGAACTGGGGCAGCTTGGCTTCTTTATGTCCAACGCCCAGGTCGTTGTCGTGTTGACGATAAGAGAAGATTTCTCGGGTGAAGACGAGTTGATCCCCGGAAGCGTATGCCAACGAGAAAGAGTACCGGTTTTTACCAAAAAAGAGATCCGCCTCCATTATCTGACTGGACTTTGGACCCAAGTGAAGCAGGCGGCTGGCGCCGCCGGCGCGGCCGACGTATTCCTGCAACTGCCCTAACATCATCAAGTTTAGCAATTGGAAGAAGGAGATCAAATTGCTCTTGCCGGCCCCATTGGCCCCGATGAGGATGTTAATGGGACGAAGCTCCAAATCCATTTCCTTGATCGATTTAAAGCTACTAAGTTTCAGCCTTTCTAAACGCATGGCTAGTTTGCCTCATAAAACTAAGGTGTTGCCCTAAACCCGCTCGATCCGCTCCCAGCCCCACAGGCCGTAAGGTTTGAAGAGCAGCAGAACGACCATGAAGACAAAGGGGGCCAGATCCTTGACGCCGCCGGGAAAGTACTCGTCCAGATAGGCTCCGGAGAGGTTTTGGAGCACCCCGATGACGATGCCGCCGACGATGGCGCCGGGGACGGAGTTCAAGCCCCCCAAAACCACGGCCGGCAGAACCAAAAGCCCCAGATACCCCACCGAGATGTTGATGCCGTTGATGTTGCCCAAAAGGCACCCTCCCACTCCGGCGGCCATGAAGGCGATGGCCCAGGAGGCGGCGTAGACGAACCGGGCCGAGATGCCCAGGGACAGGGCGGCCATCTCGTCGTCAGAGGTGGCCTGCATGGACAGGCCCCAGCGGGTGTACTGGAAGAAGCCGACGAAGACGATGAGCAGAATGATCGCCGCCACGAAGCTCCACAGATAGACCCGACCGATGATGATGGAGCCGATGATGTAAGGCTTCAAGGAGAATACGGCCGGCTGGAAGACGCGGGTGTCGGTCCCCCAGATGAGCTCGACCACGCCCTTGAAAAAGAAGGACAGGCCGACCGTGACCATGATGACCGTCAGGACCGGTTCGCCGATGAGCCTGTCTAAAAAGACGCGCTCGGTCAGGGCGCCCAAGATCACGCCGACGATGAGGGTCAGCAGCAAAGCCAGAATGAAGTTTCCGGTCCACTGGTAAAAGCTCAAGGAGACGTAAGCCCCGATGAGGGTCAGCTCGCCCATGGCCAGGTTGAGCACGCCGGAGCATTTGTAGATTATGGTCCAGCCCAAGGCGATGAGGGCGTAAATGCCCCCGAGCATGATTCCCGTGACCAGGGTCATCAAGAGCAGTTCCATGCGCCACCTCGCTCCTCAGACCGTCTGGATCTTGAGATCCGTCTTGATTCTGGCTTCACGGCCGTCCTCGTATCTGATGGTCGTGTCCATGTGCATGCTTTCGACCTCGGCGTAAAGGGCCTCGACGATGTCCTGGTAACGCTCGGCCACGAAGGCCCGCCTCAGCTTCCGGGTGCGGGTCAGCTCGTCGTCGTCGGCGTCGAATTCCTTGTAGAGATTGACGAACTTTTTTATCTTCGCCGCCGGCGGGAGGTCCTTGTTCACCTCCTTGAGCTGGCTGGCCACCAGGTCGTAAACCTCTATCTTCTGGGACAGCTCCGGGTAGGAGGTGTAGTTGATTCCCTTTTCGTCGGCCCACTTGCCGGTGACGTTGTAGTCGATGCAGATCACGGCCGTGACGTAGGGCTTATCGTGGCCGATGATCCAGGCGTCCCTCAAAAAGGGGCTGAACTTGATCCGGGTCTCCAGGAACTGGGGCGAGGACAGGGTCTTGTCCGAGAGGGTCATGACGTCCTTGGAGCGGTCAAAGACCACCAGGTGGCCGTCCTCGTCGATGAAGCCTTTGTCTCCGGAGTGGAGCCAGCCGTCCTTCAAGGTCTTGGCCGTGTCCACCTCGTTCTTGTAGTAGCCTAAAAAGACCGAGGGGCTTTTGGAGATGATCTCGCCCTCCTCGGTGATCTTGACCTCGGTCTCGGGGATGGGATGGCCCACGGTGTCGAACTTGATGTCGCCGTCGCGGTGGACGACGGAGATGCCGGCGATCTCGGTCTGGCCGTATATCTGCTTCAGGTTGACGCCCAGGGCGTGGAAAAATTTGAAGTGGTCCGGACCCATGGCCGCGCCGCCGGTGTAAGCGTGGCGGATTCGCGAAAGCCCCAGATGGTCGGCCAGTTTGTCGAGGACCATGACCCGGGCCAGCCAATTGCTGAGTTTGAGCCAGCCCGGAACCGGTCTTTTGGCGAAGCGCCTCTCCGCGGCGGCGTAGCTGGCCTTCATGGCCTGGCGGAAGAGCCAGCGCTTGATGGCCGTGGCGTCAAGATGCTTCACCTGGACGGTCCGGGTCATCTGTTCGTAGATCCTCGGCGCGGCGAACATGACGTGAGGCCCGATTTCGCGGAGGTTTTCCATGGCCGTTTCGGGCTCCTCGGGGAAGTTGATGGTGAAGCCGATCTGGAGGCCGCAGGAGATGGACATCATCTGCTCGCCGATCCAGGCAAAGGGCAGGAAGCTGACGAAGTCGTCGGTGTCGTAGCAGGGATCGACCCGCATCAGGTTTTGGCCCATGGTCAGCATGTTGTAGTGGGTCAGGAGGGCCCCCTTGGGCAGGGCCGTGGTGCCCGAGGTGTAGAAGAGGAGGCAGACGTCCTCGCCTTTGCCCTGGCTGATGAGATCCTCGAAGAGGGTCGGCTCGTCCGCGTCGAGCTGGCGGCCCATCTCCTGGACTTGCTTCAAGGAAACGAGCATCTCTTGATCATAGCGGCGCATGCCCTTGGGGTCGTCCCAGACGATGTATCGAAGCTTGGGGCACTCGTCGATGATGGACAGGCCCTTGTCCGCCTCCTCCTGGCCCTCGCCGACCAGGATCTTGGCGTCGGAGTGGTCGATGATGTATTTGACCTCCTCCATGAGACAGTCCTGGAAAAGCCAGACCGCCACTCCGCCCACGCACAGGGCGGCCATTTCGGCCCACAGGCCCTCGGGACGGTTGTCGCCGATCATGGCCACCTTGTCGCCCGGCTCAAGACCCAGCTTCACCAAGCCGAGGGCCAGATGCTTGACGTTGTCGTAGTACTCCTGCCAGGTGATCGGACACCACAATCCGAACTCCTTCTCCCGCATGGCCACCTTTTGGGAGCCGTAGCGCCGGCAGCGGTCGAGGAAGAGCTTGGGCAGGGTCAGATCCGGCGTGACGGTGAAGCTGGCGTCGTGGAGTTCATCTTCTGGTGGCATACAAATCCTCCGCGCCGAGATAGGCCGAAATCACCTCGGGGTGGTTTTGGATCTCCTCCGGCGTGCCCGCGGCGATCTTGTTGCCGAAGTTGAGGACCGAGACCACGTCCGAGATGTCCATGACCACGCCCATGTCGTGCTCCACCAACACGCAAGTCACCCGCCAGCGCTCCTCCTCGTTGACGTCGAGGATGAAGCGGGCCATGTCCTCCACTTCCTCCAGGTTCAGCCCGGCCAAGGGTTCGTCCAGAAGCAGAAGCTCCGGCTCCAGGGCCAGAGCCCGGCCCAGTTCGACCCTCTTCTGAAGGCCGTAGGGCAGCATGCCGACCACGTGATTGCGGATGGCCTCGATCTCCAAGAGATCGATGATCTCCTCCTCGATGAAGCGGCGGTGGGCGATCTCCTCCCTGGCCGTCTTGCCCACGTAAAACGAACCGGAGAAGACGCCGGATTTGAGATGGATGTGCCGGCCGAGGCGGATGTTGTCCAGGACGCTCATGCCGGAGAAGAGCTCCAGCTTCTGAAAGGTCCGGCTCAGGCCCAGCCCGGCCCGCCTGTGGGGGCTTAAGTGGTTGATTCGCTCGCCCTTGAAGTGGATGTCGCCCTGTTGAGGCTTGTAAAGACCGTTGATGCAGTTCAAAAGAACGGTCTTGCCGGCGCCGTTGGGGCCGATGATGGAGTGGATCTGGCCTTTTTTGACCTGGAGGTCCACCCCGGCCAGGGCGGCCACCTTGCCGAAGGCCATGTGAATGTCGTCCAATTGGAGGATCACCTCCGCGCTGCTGCCGTGGGGCGAAGGGTTCATGGACTCAGCTCCCGGTCTGGGCCCGGCGTTCGGATTCGGCCCGATTTTTTTGATGGCTACGCGGCCGGGCGGCTAGAATTCCTGGTTTCAGCCAAAAGGCCTTCGGCCACGTTGACGTCACTGATAAGAACGTTGAAGAAACGACCTTTCAGGGCGGCGCGCACCGCCTCGACTTTGTAACTGCCGCCGGCCAAGGCGATGACCGAACGTCCGAAGGTCTTGGCCGCCTGGACGAAATGCTCCAGGGAGACGCGGATCATCGAGGAGTCGATGGCCCTCAAGGCCGGATAATCCCTGGAGGTCAGAACCCGCCCCTGATGATCATAAAAGTGGTAGTTGATCATGCCCACCGCCCCCTTGGCGGCCAGCTCCTCGGCGGAGAGATTGTAGTTTTCAAAAAAGGCGGCCAGGGCCGGGTCTGGTTTTTTGACGGCGCCGATGCCGGTCAGAAATATCTCGGCCGCCAGGGCCCGCTCCAGGAGCCTGGCAAAGGCGGAATCCTTGACCAGGGAGGCCACCAGCGACCGGTAAGCCTTGAGTTCGTTCTTGTGTTCCGGTCGGTTGGGGATGCGGTAGACGTAGGCCGAGACCTGAGAGGAGTCAGCATACTTGGTCATCATCAGGCTGGCCAGTTGGGTGGGATAGAAATGACGGAGGGTGGCCGTGGATTCGGCCGAAAGAGGGTAGAGCTTGTGTTTGACAAAGGGCAGATAATCCAGATGTTCGATCATCCGCTGAATGGAATAGCCCGGCGCCAGGCCGATGGCGATGTCGTCCTGGGCGACGCGCATGAAGTACTCGGCCGCGGCCTTGCCCACGGCGTCGTGGGCCCGCTGCTCGCCCGAGGGCACCACCACGGCGTCCTTGAGGCCGAAGACGTCCGTCAGCTGCAGCTCCAGACGTTGAAGCCGCGGCGGGTCGATGGCCACCTTGACGATGCCTTCATTTTGGGCTTGGCGCAGCAGACGGGAGACCTTGGTCGGGTTTATGTTCAAACGCGAGGCCACCTCGGCCTGGGACAGTTCTTTATTCTTATCGTAATACAACTGTGCGCAACGCACCATTAATTTTATCTCTTCGTCCCGAGAAAGAGCCCGACGGGCCATGACTTCTTCCCTGTCGGAGGATACCTTCGATCTAGCCATAACTCACCCCGCTCGGGGGTGTCAAGGCGTTTCGTGCAGATATTGAAAGCTCGTTCTATTCAAGATAAAATTTTCAACAACCAAGGGCATTCAGACCGATACTTCGGGGAGGAGCAGACCGCGGGCTTGTCTCAAGAAGTGCTCGTCCGTCATCCCGGCCAGGAAGTCGCGGACTTTTAAGGCTGGAGGGGTTTGGGACAGATATTGGGGGGACATGCCGTTCAAGAACTGGCCGTGGATCGGCGTCCGGCGGCGGCCTTGAAGCACGTGGTCGAGACAGGCCTCGAAGAGGAGGCGGAAGAGCTTCTCGATTTTGGCGCCGTCCCTCTTGATGCGGGGGTTTAGATAGATGTGCTCGCGGTTGAAGTCCTTGAGGCGCTTCAGGCTGTGGGCCGCCGGCTCCGAAAAGCCGACCCGGTCTTGGCCGAGGCTGTTTTTTATCAGATCCTCGACCAGGCGAAAGACGATCGTGCCGTTGGTCTGACCCAAGGTGGCGACCACCTCGGCCGGCAAATCCCGCCGCCGGATGAGCCCCAGGCGGATGGCGTCCTCGACGTCGCGGCCGATGTAGGCGATGGCGTCGGCCAGACGCACCAGACAGCCCTCCAGGGTCATGGGCCGCAGGGTCAGGTGGGGGTCATTCTCCTTGGC
>CAYXRH010000178.1:4149-8653 GCA_964466355.1 uncultured Thermodesulfobacteriota bacterium | reverse complement strand
GCGCTGGCCCTGGACCAGACTTTTGTGTCGGGGTGTGCCGTAGCCGGTGGTCAGGGCGTAGCCGCGGTCAATGAGGGCCTTCATCTGGGCCGAAAAGCCCCAGAAATAGAGGGGCGAGGCGAATATGACCGCTTCGCAGGCGATCATCTGCCCCAAGATGGCCGCCGCGTCGTCGTCCTGGACGCAGCCCAGCTCGTCCTCGTGCTCACGGCAGGTGGCGCACCCCAGACAGCCGTTGAGCTGCTTCTTGACCAAATCGACCCGGCTGACCTCGTGGCCTCTGTTTTCAAGCTCCTCTTCAACCCAACCGAGCACCGTGGCCGTGTTTCCTTTAAGCCGCGGAGAGCCCATGACGCTCAGAACCTTCACTTCCCTCCCCCTTGATCGTTCACTTCTCCAAGGCTTGACGGACCAATTGGGCGATGTCCATGACCTTTAAGGGCGACTGGTTCCGCCGGGCGAAAGTGGTCATGGTCCTGACGCACTGCTGACAGGCGGTGATCACCGCTTCGGCGCCGGTGGCCGCGACCTCCTTCAGCTTGGCCTCGGCGATCTTGGTCGACAGCCCGGCGTCGATCATCTCCAGGTTGCCGCCGCCGCCGCAGCAGCGGCAGTCCTCCCGGCTGTGAGCCAGCTCCACCAGCTCCAGGCCGGGCAGGGCCTTGATTATCTCCCGCGGCGCCTCGAACTCCCGGGCGCCCCGACCCAGATCACACGGATCGTGATAAGTCACTTTCATGTTCAAGCGCTTCAGGGGCAGGCGTCCTTGGCGGATCATCTCCAGGAGGAGCTGGGTCTCGTGCACCAGCTCGAAGCGAGGCGGATAATACTCCCGCCACATCTCAAAGCACGAGGGGCAGGCGAAGACGATCCTCTTGGCCCCCTTCTTTGCCACGGCGGCCAGGTTGTGGTCAATGATCTCCTGGGCCTCGTCCGTGAGGCCGGCCCCCAACAAGGGGAAGCCGCAGCACCACTCCTCCTCGCCGAGAAGGGTGAAATCCTCGCCGGCCGCGTCCATGATCTCGGCCAGGGCCATGGGTATCTGCTGGGCCAGGGGATAAAAGGCGGCCACGCAGCCGGTGAAGTAGACCACCTCGGCCTCTTCCTTGACGTATCCGTGATCCGGCGGCGCCTTCATGTCCTCGACCCACTCGGCCCTCTCCTCGTTGTCCTCGTCAAAGACGTTGCGGCTCTGGGCCAGGTTGTCGCGGATGAGGTCGATCTTGGGGGGATAAAACTTGGACTTGACCAGATCCCGCCGCAGGCTCAACCACATGTCCTTGAGGTGGATGCCCACGGGGCAGACCTCCTGGCAGTTGCCGCACAGGGTGCACCTAAAGACGGTCTCGCTGAACCGGCGCTGCTCCTCCTCGCTGGGCTCCCGGCGGCCGAAAAGCCTTCGCCACAGGCCGGTCCTGGCCCGAAAGAGGCTTTGCAGCTCCTTGAGGCGGAAGGCCCCGGAGAGGCGCCCGTCTTGGGTGGCCGAGACGGCCGGGCAGTTGTCGGCGCAGAGACGGCAGGCGGTGCAGGCCTCGGCCTCCATGATCTGCCGCCGGGAATAGTTGGCGTTGGCCACGTCAGTCTTCTTTTTTGTACTTCTCAATATCGGCCAAGAGCCACTTCTCCAGGGCCGCCGGGCCGTGGATGAGGCCCTGGACCTCGGCCATGTCGCTCGGCTTTATCTTGTACATCCAGCCCTGCTGGTAGCAGTCCTTGTTGATCAGGCCCGGGTTCATCTCCAAATCCTCGTTGACCGCGACCAGCTCCCCGTTAACCGGGGCCAGGATCTTGCCCAGCCACTTGCCTGACTCCGCCTTGGCGAACTTCTTGCCCTGCTTGAGGGCCTTGCCCTCGTCCGGGAGCTGGACGTAAACGATCTCCCCGGCCATCTTTTGGGCGAAGTCGTCCATGCCCATGACGATGACCTCCCCCTCGATCCTGACCCAGAAGTGGTCCTCGTGGTAATAGAGGTCCTCGGGCATGTTGTATCCTTGAATCTCCATCTTCTCGCCTCCTCGCCGGCCGGTCCAAAGGGTCTTGAACCGGCTCAAGTTAACTCCGGCCAGTTCTCAAGCGATGATCAAAGCCCTCATATCAATTGGCCATCATTCAAGTAAGTTACACCCTTGAAAGCAACTTGGGATCAGGCCTCGTCCAAGAGCTGGTTCAGAAACTGGGTCACGTTAAGGATTTCGAACTTCTGTTTTCGCAGCTTGGCGTTTTGCAGGTTGTGGACGCAGGAGTTGCACTCGGTCAGGATCACCTCGGCCCCGACCTCCTCGGCCTCCTCGAGCCGACGGCGGGCCATGGCCAGGGAGTTGGCCGGATAGGCGCCGCGCAGCCCGCCGCCGGCCCCGCAGCACAGGGCCTCGGCCCGGTTGTGGGGCATTTCGACGAAGTTGGGGGCCACGCGGCGGATTATCTGGCGCGGCTCCTCGTAGACGCCGCAGTGCCGGCCCAGATCGCAGGGATCGTGGTAAGTCACCCGCTTGTCCGTGCTCACCTCCAGATCGAACTGGCTCAGAAACTGGGAGGTGTGAACGATCTTCAGCTTTTCCCGGAGCGGCGCGTACTGGGGCTTGTGGGTGAAGGTCCGATAGCAGTACGGGCAGACGGTGATGAGGGTCTCGGCCCCCACGGCCAGGACGGCCTCGATGTTTCTTTTGACCAGATCCTCGTTCAAGGGATAACCCACGTCCTCCAAAACCCCAGCGCAGCAGACCTCGTCGATGAGGGTGTAGTCCACCTCGAGGCGGTCCAGGAGGGCCAGGGCCTCCAGGGTGGGTTCGTCTTCGCGGAAGGAGCCGACGCAGCCGATGAAAAAGACGTGCGCCGCCGGCTGGTTTCTGGGCCGCTCGAAGTCCTCGGGCTCGTCCTCGCCGTATATGTTGCCGTGGGTCTTGAGCACCTTGTTCATGCCCACAAAGGCGGGATGGCAGGTGCCGATGTTGACCATGTCCCGCCGGACCTGCTTGATTATCTCGGGCACCTCCACCCCGGAGGGGCAGTTCACGGAGCAGCTGGCGCAGGTGGTGCACTGAAAAAGGGTCTCGATCAGCTCCTCGCTGAGGTCGATGCGGCCGTCCATGACCTCCTTGAGCAAAAGCATCTTGCCCCGGGCGTTGTAGGCCGGACGCAAGGTGGCTCCGAAGACGGGGCAGTAAGCCTGGCAGAAGCCGCACTGGGAGCACTTGAGGATCTGCTGGCGGTATTTCCTCTCGAAGTCGTACTTGGCCTCCATGTCACACCTCCAGGGCCATCTTGCCCGGATTGAGGATGTTGTTGGGATCGAGCATCTTCTTCAGCGAGCGCATGACCTCCAGGGCCACGGGATCGTGCTCCAGGGTCATGTAGGGCGCCTTGGCCAGGCCGATGCCGTGCTCTCCGGTGAGGGTGCCGCCCAATTTTACGGCCAGCTCGAATATGTCGCCCGAGGCCTCGCGGCGGCGTTGGACCTGATCCGGGTCGTGACGCTCGTAGAGAATCTGGGGATGAAGGTTGCCGTCCCCGGCGTGGCCAAAGGTGGCGATGTCCAGACCGCGCCGGGCGGCGATTTCCTGGACGCCCTTGAGCAGGTCGGCGATCTTGGACATGGGCACGGTCACGTCCTCCAAAACAAAGTCGGTCTTGATCCGGGCCAGGGTGGCCAAGGCCACCTTGCGCGCGGCCCAGAGTCTCTCCGCCTCCTCGATTGATTCGGCCTCCTTGATCTCCACGGCCGCGTTGGCCTTGAAGACCTCGATGACTCTGCTCATCTGATAGGCCGTCTCGGCCGCGGTGTAGCCGTCCGTCTCGGCCAGAATCATGGCCTCCACCTCGGGCAGCCTAAGATCGGTGTTCTGGTTGATGGCCATCAGGGTGTAGCGGTCCAGAATCTCCATCACGCTGGGCAGGATGCCCGAGTGCATGATCTCGGTCACGGCCCGCCCGGCGTCTTCCAGGCGGTCAAAGGTGGCCGTGGCCGTGGAGGCGGCGGTGGGTTTGGGGTTTATCTTGAGGGTGATCTCGCTCACCACGCCCAAAGTCCCCTCCGAGCCGACGAAGAGCCGGGTCAAGTCATAACCAGAGACGCACTTCATCGTCCTCGAGCCGGTGCGCAGAACGCGGCCGTCGGCCAGAACCACCTCCAGGCCGAGGACGTAGTCCCGGGTGGTGCCGTATTTGGCGCCCTTGACCCCGCCGGCGCTGACGGCCACGTTGCCGCCCAGGGTGCAGACCTTGCCGCTGGCCGGATCGGGCGGATAAAAAAAGCTGTGGGGCGCTAAAGCTTTCTCCAGCGCGGCGTAGACCACGCCGGGCTGGACCACGGCCAGGCGATCTTCGATGTTGATCTCCAGGATTGTGTTCATGCGGCCCAGATCCAAAACGAGGCCGCCTTTGTGGGGAATGACCATCCCCGAAAGCCCGGTGCCGGCGCCGCGGGCGACGACTGGAATCCCTTGGCCGTTGGCCAGGCTCAATATCCGCGAGATCTGCGCCGTCGTCTCCGGCCACAGCGCGGCCC
>CAYXRH010000178.1:0-4139 GCA_964466355.1 uncultured Thermodesulfobacteriota bacterium | reverse complement strand
GCCCACGGCCGGTGGTCGTGGGACGAAGCGTCGTAGGAATAGGACACCAGATCGATCAGGGCATCGGTGAAGTTCTCGGGGCCGACGATGTCCTTCAGCTCCTGTCTCACTCTCTCATCCATGATCAGCTCCCGGGCCCTCGGCGGCCGAGTCTTTGTCTTGAGGGCCGCGGCCGCCCTGGCGGGCCGCGCCCACGGCCAAAATAATGGGGGCCATGATCACGTGGAACATGCGCCCAAAGGGCAGATAGGCGACGAACAGCCCCACCAGGACGGCGTGGACATGCCAGACCCAGCCATAGATCTCCGACAACGAGGACAAGCCCTTCCAGGTCAGGGCCAAGCCATGACCGAGCAGGGCGTGTTCAGCGCCGCCGGGCCAATTGGTCATGGCCATCCGCATCCCCTCCAGGACAAACCCTACCACAACAATGGCCGACAACAAGCCCAGGGCCGGCCAATCCGCCTGGGGCAGGTCAGCCACGCGGCCGAAGAAAAGCTGAAAGAGACGGCGCAGGACCATGAGCCCGATGCCCAAAAGAATCAAGACCCCGCTCAGGTCAAAGAGAAAAGCGCTCAGGGGATGATTCTTGTCCACCATGGCCCAGACCCAATCCTGCTGCGGCGACCACAGCGAGCCCAGCAAGGCCGCCAGACCCCAGGAGAACCGGAAGACAAAGGGCCAGAAAATGAGGGCGTGCAAGGCCCAGCGGATTTTGGAGCGCCTGAAAAGCCGCCGCTGAAAAAACCCATCCAGGATGACGGCCCGGACGGCCAGAATGATCCTTAACGCAGCCGTGGGTCCGCGGCCGGATTCCACGCCCAGCCCGGAGGCCGGAGGAGGGCCCTTGGCCCCGGAGAGCCAGACCGAGACGACCAGAACCAGCCCCAAGACGAAAAGGCTCAAGGAGACGACGGTCGTGGCGTCGCCCCAGGAGAACGTCCCGACGTGGCAAGGCAGACAGATGACGCTCTTGGCCGGCAGAACCACCGCCGCCGCGCCGACGGCGTTTTGGGGGTGGTGGCAGCGGCGGCAGGCGCTCTCTTCAGCGGCCGAGACGAGGTCGTGCACGCGGCTTGAAACCTGAGACCAGGGCTTCTTTTGCCAGACCACCCGCCTCGTGGTTGGATCCTTGACCGGCTCCACGCCGGCCAGATGGCAGGCCGGGCAGGCCACGATCAAATGGGCCTCGCCGGCTTTTTTCTCGTCGTGGGGAGGATGACATTGCGTGCACTCGCCCAGCCTCTGCTCCGCGTGCCCATAGGCGGCCGCCTGAGGATGACAGATGAGGCAGTCCAGGCCGCCGTGAGGCGAGGCGGCCATTGAGGCCGCGTCCAGTTGGGGCGGCCGGCCCTCAACAGCGGCTTCCTCCTTTTTTAAACCGTGGCATTTGAAGCACAGGGCCGCCGTCTTGGTCGCGCGCTGCGGGTCTTCAGGCGAGGGCTGGAGATGACACTCCAAACAGGCTCTGTCTTCCTCTGACCAGGGGGGCAAGTCCGGGCGCGGCTCATGGCAGGCCCCGCACTGCTCGGCCCGGGGCCGGCCGGGCTCGAAGCGGCCGAGGCGGTTCTCCCCGCGGCGGAGTTGATAGTGGGGGTTGTGGCAGCGGACGCAGAATCGGTAGGCGGCGCGGTCTTTGATCAGGCGTTGGCCGTGGCGGCCCTGGCTCAAGTCAGCCTCGATCTCGTCGTGACAGACAAAACATCTCTCGGGCTCAAAAAAATCCTCGACAGACCGGGTGGCCCGCTGGGGGTCGGGATGGACGGCCTCAGCGGCCGCGTCTTCGTGGCAGTCCTGGCAGGAGAACTGGCCGTGGGCCGAGGCATGGAATCTCTTCGGTTCGATGAGCCACCCGGCCCAGGCCGGGATCGCCTCTGCGGCCGTCAGCGTCAAGGCCAGGGCCAAGGCCGTCAGGATGTGGCGGGCGGCCCTGGGGCCGCCCGTCCCGGTGATGGGGGGTCCGGGCATTTTTTGGTGAGATCGGGCGGCGCGTTTGGGGGGCCCTGATCAGTAAAGCGGCCTGCTCGTCTTGACGTCCCAAGGGATCAACGGGCTTCGCTGCTCCAGCGCTCAAAAACAGCTCAAAAGACAATGTCATACAAAATGAGCCGTGTTCTTAAAACCGACCCACCATAAACCCGGTCCTTCAGCCTGTCAAGGCAGAGCCCTCTTGGAATCAAGGCCTCGAGAAACCGGAGAAGCGCCGCCCCTTGGCCAAGCGCGGGGCCGGAGTGCGGGCTTGACAATTCGAGGGGTTGTTTTAATCATGGAGCTGCTTAAAAAGGCCCGTCCTTAAGAGTGGTTTTAAAATTCTCAATCGTGGACTTGTCATCCTCCTTGAGGCTCATTTCCATTGAGGCGACGATTCAGCGGGGGGCGAGATGTTAAAGCCTGGAGACGATTACAACGAGGTGGTCAAACGGTTCACCTGGGTCATCCCTGAATCCTACAACATCGGGGTGGACATCTGTGACAAGTGGGCCCGCCAGCGCTATCGCCTGGCCTTGATCTACGAGGACGACCAGGGTCGGGTGACCAAGTTCACCTTCTGGGACCTCAAGAACCTGTCCAACCGGCTGGCCAACGGACTCAGGGTCCACGGAATCGGCCCCGGGGAGCGGATCGGCATCCTCCTCTCCCAGTCCTTGGAGACGGCCTTGAGCCACATCGCCGCTTACAAGCTCGGGGCCATCGCCGTGCCCCTCTTCACCCTCTTCGGCGTTGACGCCCTGGAGTACCGCCTCGCTGATAGCGGGGCCAAAGCGATCATCACCGACCGGGCCAACCTGCCCAAGGTGCTGGAGATAAAGGACAAGCTGCCCGACCTGGACCTTATTCTGGCCCTCGGCGCCGACGAGGAGAAGGCAGTTTTGGATCTGGGGCAGGTGATGAGCAAGGGCTCGACCAGGTTTGATCCTTTTCCGACCTTTGCCGATGATCCAGCCCTGATCATCTACACCTCCGGGACCACCGGTCCACCCAAGGGCGCTCTTCACGCCCACCGCGTCGTCCTGGGGCATCTGCCCGGCGTCGAGTTTCCGCACAACTTCTTCCCCCAGGAGAGCGACCTCTTCTGGACCCCGGCCGACTGGGCCTGGATCGGCGGGCTCATCGACTGCCTCTTCCCCAGCTGGCACCACGGCATCCCGGTCCTGGCCCACCGGACCCGCAAGTTCGATCCGGAGGAAGCCTTTCATCTCCTGGCCAAACACGGCGTGCGCAACGCCTTCATGCCGCCCACGGCCCTGAAGCTGATGCGCCAGGTGAAAAATCCCCGCGCCCGCTTTGATTACGACATCAGAAGCATCGGCTCCGGGGGCGAGACCCTAGGTCAAGAGCTTCTGGACTGGGGCCGGGAGGTCATGAGGGTGACCATAAACGAGTTCTACGGCCAGACAGAGGCCAATCTGCTCGTGGGCAACTGCGCCGCGGTGATGGACGTCAAGCCAGGCTCCATGGGCCGGGTCATCCCCGGACACAGGGTCGCGGTGGTCGATGCCTCTGGACACCCGACGCCGCAGGGCCAGGTGGGCGAGGTGGCCGTGTCGCGCCCTGACCCGGTCATGTTCCTGGAGTACTGGCGCAACCAGGAAGCCACGACCCAAAAGTTCGTCCAGGATTGGTGCCTCACCGGCGATCTGGCCCGCCAGGACGAGGACGGCTATTTTTGGTTCGTCGGCCGCAAAGACGACGTCATCACCAGCGCCGGCTACCGCATCGGCCCGGCCGAGATCGAGGACTGCCTCCTCAAGCACCAGGCCGTGGCCATGGCCGCGATCATCGGCAAGCCCGACCCGGTTCGGACCGAGATCGTCAAGGCCTTCATCATCCTAAAGCCCGAGGCGACCCCCTCTCCGGGCCTGGCCGAGGAGATACAGAACTTTGTCAAGGTGCGCCTGGCCGCCCACGACTACCCCCGGGAGATTGAGTTCACGGACCGTCTGCCCCTCACCGCCACGGGCAAGATCATGCGCCAGGAGCTGAGAAAGCGGGAGATCGAAGCTCAGACTAGTGCTGCCTCCCCGAAGTAAAGATCATAAGTCAATGTAGCCGCTCGGGCCTGGGTCTTTTGAGGGAGGGCCTAGCCAGGCGAGCATCGAGGCCGGCGGTCAGCGACTTGCGAAGCACCGGAGCAGCCG
>CAYXRH010000177.1:0-8654 GCA_964466355.1 uncultured Thermodesulfobacteriota bacterium | reverse complement strand
TCCGGGCTAGGGCAGAGTAAGGCTTGTTTGTTTCATTTCAATGGGAAAATGGTATAAGACGCGACGCTGGCCTCTGGAAAGAGAACAACCGACCAAGGCTGAGCTTTTAAAAAGCCAACCAGCATCAGCCCGCCGTCCCTTCGGCCAATCGAGTCAAGGACTCGGGGGCCGGGAAAACCTTCCTCACTCTCCTTGGTCTTGGAGCTTCACCGCCCCGGGAAGAGGCTTCAGGTGCACGTCGCGCTGGGGGAAGGGGATCTCAATGCCGTGCTCCTTGAACCTGTCCCACACCTCTAAAAATATGGCGCTCTTGATGTTGGCCACTCCGTTTTCGGGATCCTCGATCCAGACCCGCAGCTCCAGATCCACGGAGCTGTCGCCAAAGCCCATGATGCGGCACACCGGAGCCGGTCGGGCCAAGACCCGCCCCACGGCCGAAGCCGCCTCCACGGCCAGGCTTTGGGCCAGGCGAAGATCGGAGTTGTAGGCGATGCCGAGAGGCACTTTCAAACGGACGAGGCGATCGGAAAAGGACCAGTTGATGACTTGATGGGTGATCAGGTCCTCGTTGGGGATGAGAAATTCGGATCCGTCCCGGGTGATGACCGAGACGAAGCGGGCGTTCAAGGATTTGATCCGACCAAAGGTGCCGCCGACCTCGATGACGTCGCCGGGTTTGATGGATTTGTCCAAAAGAAGGATAACGCCGCTGACCAGGTTGGAGACGACCTTCTGGAGCCCGAAGCCCAGACCGAGGCCCACCGCGCCGGAGAAAAAGGCGAAGGTGGTCAGGTCGATGCCGATGACGCTCAAGGCGGCGATGATGGCCAAGACCAGGAGGGTGACCTTCACGGACTTGGTCAGAAGAACCTGGACTGAGGGGGTGAGGCTGTCCAGATTCCGGATGCGCTTTTCCATCATTCTCGAGCCGCCCACGGCCAGACGGAGGAGCACGGCTAAAATGAAGAGGCCTTTGATGAGACCCAGCAAAGAGATGCGCACGTCCCGGATCATCACGCTCACGCTGTCTAAAAGGGCGACGGTCGGATTGAGCAGGTCCAGGATGTTCAGGGCGGCCACGGTCCAGGCCGCGACGGCGATGAAACGGGACAAGCGGGGGTCGCGGACCAGGGACGAGGTGAGGCGGATGATCGCCCAGGCGCTCAAGAGGCTGGCCGCGGTCTCGAGGAGATGCACGGACCAGTCCATCCGCCCCCCCACGCCGGCGGCCAGCCAGAGAATCAGCAGGGCGACGACGGGGGCGCTTAAGTCGATGAGGGCTTTCAAGAACTGGCCGATCTGGCGCTGGGACCAATCCTTGCCTTTGACCAGTTCCCTCAGGCGGGGTTTCAAGGACCGGGATATGAGCAGGGCGATGAGGATGGCCAGCCCGATGACCAAGAGCTGAATCAGGCTGCCGGGCGCCAGGACTTTTTGGGCCACCCACTCCCAGCCGGCCAGGAACTTTGAGGCGATGAGCTTTGTATCGAAAAATTTATCCACCAGCGCATCCGGGCATAACAGACTGCCTCGATTGCAAAAGGCCGCCGTGATTATAGACGACCAGGTGAGGCCCAACAAGGCTCGAGCAGTCTAAATAACTTTCTCTCAGGGTTTTTTCCGTGTTTGACTTTGCCCGCAGAGGCCTTATACTAGATCTTTTAAGAAAGGGGGCGAAAAGGGTTCGACGGAGGTAGGAAAACCTGGGGCGCAGGCCGGGGTTGAGCCGGCCCCGTAAAAAAGGCTCGCTTAAAACAAAGGCAGACGATTACTCTGTCGCTCTGGCCGCCTAAATAAGCAGGCCAGCGTCCGTTTAAGCCTCGCCCACGGGCTTAAAACGGGCGCCGATCAGTGGGCTGGCTTGGGAGAGGCTCACCAGGCGCCTTTTCCAGGTGAGATCAAGCCCTGGTTGGCCTGAACTCAGTCGGTTCGCGGACGGGGTTCGGGCGAGATCAAAGCGCGGACTAAGCCTGTAGTGGCTCAGGCGGACTACTTTCGGACGGGGGTTCGATTCCCCCCGCCTCCACCATGTCTTTGACCTCAAGGCGCGTCGGCGCTGGATGCGTCAGGCGGGCGAGATTTTTAGAATCATCTTCACCAGAAAAACCCTGACACTCAAAGGCCTTTTCCTGGCCGCCGGGGCCTGGACGGCTTTTTTCATCGGCCTCGTTTTGAGGCGTCTGCCGCCTCATTGATCTGAGAGTGTGGCGAAGCCACATTTTGGTTCGAGGACCAGGCGCGAGGTTTTCGAGAAGCGCAGCATATGACGGTCATATGTGAGCATTCGAGAAAACCAAGCAACGCCGTAATCGGGACAAAAGGGCAGTTTCGCCACAGTCTCAACCTCGTCAAAACCACCTTCTAACCTTGCCGCGGCCCTTTTCGGGCTTGACAAGACGCCCGCGCCCGGTGCACCGTTATCTTCGACGCACCGCCGCAGTCTCAATCTAGCCGAGCCCACCGCCTGATCACCAATTTCTGACCTGATTTGAGTCGGGGAGGAGGAAGCTTGAAACGCGTCGGCTTGATGTGGGGTCTGGCGCTCGCCTTGTGGCTCTGCCCTCCGGCCGAGGCCGGCTTGTGGGGCGAGTTCAGCTTGGGCCTCAGCTTTGATTACGCCAATTCAGAGATGAGCCTGGACGATCTTAAAGGGGAGGGGCTCGTCGATGACCTCGGGGCGGCCGAGCACGATTTTGATTATCGGCGCGAATATTACGCCCTCATGCTCGTGGCCCGCTGGGACCCCTTGGCCTATCTTGGCCTCGAGGGCATGGTCGGCCTGACCAACTTGAGGTTTGAACAGGATTACAACGGCTCTGAGCCCAGTCTGAGCAGCCAGACCTTGAGCGGCGAGTTGAACAACCCCCTCCTGGGGATGAACCTTTACTTTCAGTATCCGCGGGACGGCTTTTTTTTAGGGGCCACCCTTTCCGGCCGCTACGCCCCTTGCCGCCGCATCGACGGAGGCTTCCTCTGGCCCGATTTGACGGACGACGAGGCTGACGTCACCTGGTGGAGCCTGGGCCTCCTCCTCAAGCTCGGCTTTGGTTTTGACTGGCTGAGCGTTTACGCCGGCCCGGCCTTCACCCTCGGCCGCATGTCCGTGGAAAGCGAGGCCATCGCCCCGGACGCCTCGGTCGACTACGAGTTCGAATACGAACCGGACGACCAATTCGGGGCCCGCCTGGGCGGAGACCTTCGCTTGGGCCGGCATTGGCAAGGCAGCGTCCAGGTTCGCTGCCTGGATGAGCTGGGCTTGAGCCTCGGCTTGGCCTACGTGTTCTAAAGGCGGCTTCAAACCTTTCTCTCGGGCCGATCTCGGCGTCAGCCGCTGACGGTCGCGAATCAGACCATGAATTTGGCCACGTTCATCGGCTTGTGTATCGCCTTGGGAGGACCGGCCCTGTTGGCCGGATCGGCCCGTAAGATTCTGGGCGGCTCCGGAAATTTGACGACGAGTCTGCTGGCGCAGCTTGTTCTGTGGGTTCTTTTGGGCTTGATCTTAGCGGTCGTCATTTTGTGGGAAAAGCAACCGCTTTCGTCCATCGGTTGGCGACATTTGAGCTGGGAATCTTTGGCGTGGGGCCTGGTTCTGGCCGGCGCGCTGATCTTCCTCGTGTCGCCCGTCTTGATTTGGCTGCTCAAAAAGACTGGTCTTTCAGGATTTGAAGGCGGATTGGCCAAACTCGCCAATCTGCCGGTCTGGTTTCTTGTCATCGCGGCGGTCACGGCCGGAGTGGTGGAGGAGGCTCTTTACCGAGGTTACGCCATTGAAAGATTGGCCTTGTTCACTGGCAGCTACTGGTGGGCGGGCCTGATCAGCTTGGTTGTCTTCGCCTTGGCGCACCTGTCTTCCTGGGGCTTCGGGCCAATGCTCACTTTCATGCTCTCGGGCGGATTGCTGACCATCTTTTACATATGGAAACAAGATCTTCTGGCTTGCATGATCGCCCATGCCGTCACCGATGCGATCGGTCTCATTATCATGCCTCCTTTGAGCCGTGTTTCGTGAGGTCGCCGCCATCCAGGCCAGCGGCCCAGATTAGACCCCAGGCCGAGACCAAATCATTTCCCCCGACTCGAATCCGGACCTTCATTGAGTTCTAAAGTTCTTCACCCCTCAATCCGTTAAGACGTAGGAGGGCCGCCTGAAGGGAGGAGTCGTATGGAAATAAGTGGACCTGGGTCCGATTTGGGCCGCACGGCGGCCATCAGCGCCGCCCAAGGGCTCAAGGGAGAGATCATCACCCAATCCCTTGACGCCATGGCCCAGATGAAAAAGAAGCCCAGCGGGACGCTGGGCTCTTCCCTAGGCGCCAAGGATGGACAGACGGAAACCTTAAGCAGCCAGTTGGCCTCTCAAACAGAGAAAACGGTCAGCGCCGTGGGCAAGGGGATGATCCTGAGTAAGGTAGTCTAACACCCCGCCGGCCCTCATCAACCTCAAAGGGGGGCCCGGTGAAACCGGGCCCCCCTTTGCCTTTGGCCCAAAAGAAGAACCGGCGGCCCAGGGGCCGCCGGTTTCGTTGGAGGAGATGTCGATCAGGGGCGCTGGCGGCGCTTCATCTTCTTTCTCAACCGCCTCAAGGATTCCATCTGCTGCCGCCGCCGCTTCTCGCTGGGCTTTTCGTAATAGCGACGCTTTTTGATCTCCCGGAAAAAGCCTTCGCGCTCCATCTTCTTCTTCAATTTTTTAATGGCCTGGTTGATGTTATTGGATTCGACCTTGACCGTGATTATGGCCCACACCTCCCTTCAAATTCAAACCTCTCCCGCGACCATCCGTCGGGACGGAAAAATATATAATAACCACTCCATCATTTAGTAGCAAGTAAAAAGCCCGGCCAATTTGAGGCTGTGGCGAAACCACATTTTGGTTCGAGGACCAGGCGCGGGGTTTAGATCGACCAGCCCCGCTGCGGCCCCAAAGCTAGGCCCGCCCGTAGAGGCTCAGATAGTCCTCAAAAACCTTCTTGTCCGCCTCGCCGAGGGGCCTGGCAATCCCGTCGATCATGACCGGGAGGCCGGTCTGGTAGAGATGATCGACCACCTGGCGGATTTTGACCACGGCCCGGACCGGGATGCCGGTCTGGTTCACAAAGGCGTCGATGGCGTCTTCGCCCTTGACGCCGGCCACGATCCGGCCCTTTGAGTCGTAAACCGGCTGGGTCTGCTCGCGGTCCACGCCGATGACCACAGCCTTGATCTCAATCCGCGGCGCGGCGCGGCGGATCTTGTCCAACAACTCCACCTTGGTCTTTAAGGAGGTGGCCACGTCGTCCAAGATGAGCCCGGCCTGGGCCTGGCTCACCGCCCCGGTGACAAAAGCTTTTTGGCCGCCGCTGGCTTCGCCGTGGGTCTTGACCTCCTTGCGGTCGTAGTCAAAGCCCACGGCCAACTTGTGGTCGAGCCAAAGAGCGGCCGTGGTCAAGGGGGCCAGGGCGCAGCCTTTGTAGGACGGCCCGATGAGCACGTCGCCTTCGGCGATCAGGTTCTCGGCCACGAGCATGCGGGCGTAGAACCGGGCCAGGGTCAGAGCGGCCGGGCCGGTGTTGATCTGGCCCAAGTTGACGAAATAGGGCGTCGGCCGGCCGTCCTTGAGCTTGAGCCCCGAGGCGAAGAACAAAGCCCCGCTCTCGGCCAAGAAGCGAGCGAAGTCCTGGCCATAATCGGTCATCGGTTCTCCTTTCAGCCAGCCGCTGTTTGGAGCCTCTCCCACTCCTCGGCGAAGCGGCTCAGAAGGCCGGCCTCGGAAAAGGAGAAGTAGCGGTTTTCGCCGATGATGAGGTGGTCCACCAGACGCAGGTTCAAAGCTCTGGCGGCAAAGGTCAGCTCCCTGGTGGTCCGTTTGTCTCCGGGGGAGGGCTCTGGCTTGCCCGAGGGGTGGTTGTGGGCCACGATCAAGCCGTAAGCCCCCAGCTCCAAAGCCCGCCGCAGCACGACCTGGGGTTCGAGGCGGCTCAAGGTCACGCCGCCCTGAAAGGATTCCTCCACGGCCAAGACCTCGTTCTGGGCGTTGAGGTAAAGGACGTGCACGGCCTCGGCGCGCTTGTCGCGCAGGGCGTGGTAGAGATAATCAAAGACCTCCCGGGCTGAGTGAAAAAAACTCCGCCCCACCAGTCTGGCCCTCAAGAAGCGGCGGGCCGTCTCGTGAACCAGTTTCAACCCGACGACGTTCTTGGGCCCCAGTCCGGACAGATCGGTCCATTTCTGGGGCCCGGCTTCGAGCACGCCGCGCAGGCTGCCGAACCTCTTGAGGGCCGCTCGGGCCAGGGGCTTGCAATCCTTTCGCGGCGTGCTCAAGGTCAAAAGAAGCTCCACCACCTCGGCGTCGGTCAGGGAGTCCAGGCCGAAGTCGAGGTATTTTTCCTTGAGCCTTTGGCGCCGGCCGGAATCTGATCGAGCCACGCTCAAAAGACCCCGGCCAGGGCGGCGCCGCACTCAGGGCAGGTGTTGCCGCGGAGGCGGTTTTTGAGGACGGTGAATCCGAGGCGCTCGATCAGAACCTGGCCGCAGGCGGCGCAGTAGGTCGTCTCGCCGCCGCGGCCGGGGACGTTGCCCAGATAAATGTGAGCCAATCCTTCCTCCCGGCCGATTTCAAAGGCCCGCTCCAGGGAGGACAGCGGCGTCGGCGGCCGATCGGTGAGGCGGTAGGTGGGGTGAAAGCGGCTCACGTGCCACGGCGTCTCGGGGCCGAGCTCCTGGTGGATGAACCGGACCAGGTCTTTCAGCTCGGCCGGGGAGTCGTTTAAGCCGGGGATGAGCAGGGTCGTCACCTCGACCCACATCCCGGCGGACGAAAACCTCTTGAGGGTTTCCAGAACCGGAGCCAGCTTGGCCCCGCAGATTTTTTGATAGAACTCATCGTCAAAGGCCTTCAGGTCCACGTTGGCCGCGTCGATGACCGGCCCCAGCTTGGCCGCCGCTTCGGCGCTCTGATAGCCGTTGGTCACCAGGACGTTCTTGAGGCCGGCCTCCTTGGCCGCCGCGGCGATGTCAAAGACGTATTCGCCGAAGACCGTCGGTTCGGTGTAGGTGTAGGAGATGGAGGCGCAATCAGCCCGGCGGGCCTCGGCCACGATCGCGGCCGGGGGGGCCTCGCCGCCGAGGATTTGATCCTGGTCTCTGGGCATCTGGGAGATGTCGGCGTTCTGACAGTGGCGGCAGCGGAGGTTGCAGCCCACGGTGGCGATGGAGTAGCTGAGGGAGCCGGGCAGAAAGTGAAAGAGCGGTTTTTTTTCAATGGGGTCCACGTGCTGGGCGATGGGCCGGCCGTAGACCAGGGAGTATAAAACGCCGGCCCGGTTTTGCCTCACCCGGCAGATGCCCCGGCGGCCCGGCTTGATGAGGCAGTAGTGGCCGCAGAGCTGGCAGCGGACCTGGTCATCTTCGAGGTGCTCGTAAAGAAAGGCCTCCTTCATCGTCCCTCCCTCCGAGGCCAGAAATGGAGCCGGGATCTGGCCATGCCGGTGCCGGCCGTGTCGGCCGGCACCGGTCCCGCCGAAGCCGGGAGGGGATCGGCGCGCAGGGTGTAGGTTATCTCCACGCCGGCGAAAAGCAGTCCGCCCAGGAGCAGCCTCCGCGTCAGCGGCGAGGTCTCCAGCCTTCTGAAGCTCATGAGCCAGCTCTGGGGAAAGATGAACAGAGAGGTGATGATGACCGGACAGGGACCGAAGACGGCGGCGATGAGCCTCTTCAAGGACCAGGGGCCGAAGCGGGGGTTGGCCTGGTCAGGGGTTAGGCGCTGCCTCAAGCCCAGCCAGGAGAATTGGTTCACCACCTCGACGATCACCCGCCGCTTGGCCACCCGGCCGGCCTCGGCCAGGGCGGCGGCCGGATCGGCGCACCGGACCACCAAAGGGCTCAAGAGGACCAGGTCAAAGGCGTTGTCTTCAAAAGGCAAGGCTTCGGGTTCGCCGGAGCGAACCAGACGATGTCGACTCAAGCGGTGGCGGGCCTCGTCAATCAAGGCCGGCTCCGCCTCCAGGCCCATGACGTCCAGCCCCCGGCTCAAGAACCTGGCCAGGCGGAGCCCTCGGCCGCAGCCCACCTCCAAGAGCCGCTCTCCGGATCTGGGCTCGATCAGACCCAGGAGAGCCTCCCACTCCAAGGCCTCGCAAAGATGGGCCGCCGGCCCGGTGAGCCAGGGTTCCATTTGGACCATTGTTCAAGTATTTAACACACCGCGGCCTCGATTGGCAATCGGGCCGAAGGCTCAAGGCTGGCCCCAGGCCAAGTTGCTTTCAAAGGTGCAATTTTGGTCAGTTGTTCTCTCTTCAGGTCAAGGCTTCGGAGGCCCTCGAGGCTCTCTTCAGGGGCGGCGGTGTTTGGAGGACGGCTTGTCGGCCAAGGGGGGCTGGTGTTCAGATTTGGACGTGACGGCGCTTTCGTAGCTGGCCGGAGTCGGCTTGGGCGGGGGCGTGGGCTTGAGCCCGCCCAGATCCTCCTCGGCCACCTGGGGTTGAGCGACCGTTGGCCTCGGCGGCGGCCGCGGGACCGACCGCTCGATGATGGTCAGAATGTCCTTGAGGTCCTTTAATAAAATCTGCTCGGGAATGAACAGCTCCTGGCCCGGCTTCAAGGGCGAGAGGGCGTCGAAATCGGGGTTGGCGGCGATGATCTTGACCTGGGCGTCACGATCACCGGCGTAGAAG
>CAYXRH010000176.1:0-8656 GCA_964466355.1 uncultured Thermodesulfobacteriota bacterium | reverse complement strand
GATGAGGGCTTTGAGGGCGAAGTAGGCCGAGACGAGGCCTTGATTGTTGTCCTCGGCGCCGCGGCCGTAAAGCCGGTCTCCCTCCCGGACCAGGCTGAAGGGATCGCTGCGCCACGATTCGACATCGCCGGGCGGGACGACGTCCAGATGGCCCAGCACCCACAGCCGCTTCTTCTCTTCGCCGTCCAGGAGGGCCATCAGGTTCGGCCTCGCGCCCTCCTTGACCCGCTCATCCGGCGCATCGACGTGGAAAACATCAAGCCCCAGCTCCCGCAGCCGGGACTCAAACAAGGCCGCCTTTTGGCTTTCGCCCGGACCGTCGTTCTGCGGGCCCACCGCCGCCGCGGCGACCAGCTCTCTTTGGAGTTGGACCATCTCTTCGGCAAAGCCGTCGATGAGGGCCGCCACTTCCGGCCAGGCTGGCTGCGGTTCGGTCATGACAATTCCTTGAGGCGCTGGGTTAAAAAGGCGACTTGTCGGCCCAGCTTGTCTCGGTGTTTGAGGGATTTTTCGACGCGGTTGAGGGCGTAGATCACCGTCGGGTGCTTGCGGTTGAAGGCCCGGCTGATGGCCGCCAAGGACTCTTCGGTCAAGGTGCGGCACAGATACAAGGCCGCCATCCGTGGGAGGGTGATCCGCTTCAGGCGGGAGCGGGAGCTGAGCTCGGCCGGGGTGAGATCATAGTAACGACAGACCGCGTCGATGACCTTGTTCAGGCTCAGCCGCGGCGCATGCCCCACGGCCTCCAAAACCTCCCTGGCCAGGTCCGTGGTCAGGGGCAGGCCCATGAGCCTGCTCTTGGCCTCCACGCCCCACAGGACCGACTCCAACCGACGCACGTCCCGCGTGACGGTCTGGGCGATGGTCTCAGCCACGGGGAGGGGCAGTTCGAGGGCCCGCCGCGCCGCCTTGGCCAGAATGATCTTCACCCGGGTGTCGAAATCCGGCTGATCGATGGAGGCGAGCACGCCGGCGCTGAGCCGGGAGGAGAGCTCTTTTTTTAGTCCGGGAATCTCCTCCGGCAGCCGGGCGCTGGTGAAGATGATCCGCTTGCGCTCTTGGGTCAGGGCGTCGAGGGTGTAGGCCAGCTCGGCCTGGGTTTTTTCCTTGCCCGAGAGAAAGTGGACCTCTTCTAAAATCAAAGCGTCGCAGCGACGGCGGAAACGGTCCTTGAACCGGTCCGCGCTCTTGGTCCGAATGGCCGCCACCATCTGGTTGGTGAACTCCTCGGCGGTGAGATACAAAATCCTTTTCCGCGGCTCACATTGGATGAGGTTGAGCCCCACCGCCTGGGAAAGGTGAGATTTTCCGAGGCCGGTGTCCGCCTGGAGATAGAGGGTGTTCATGGGCATCCCTTGGCCTGAGGCCAGAGCGCAGGCGGCCTGGTGGGCGAAGGCGTTGCTGGGGCCGATGACAAAGGTTTCAAAGGTGAACTCCTGGTTGAAGCCCGAGGCGGCCTGGAGCATCCGGCCCGGTTGGTAGGGCAGCTCTGGCTGGCTGAATTTCTCGCTCGGGGGAGGGGTCTTTTTGGTCATCGGGGCGACGATGATCTCCAGAGAGACGCCGTTGCCGGAGATCGCCGAAAGCAACATACCGATATCTCTACCGAAATGTTGCTCCACCCACTGACGGCTGAAGCGGTTGGGGCAGCCGAGGATCAACCTGGCGTCGTCGTCGATCAGAACCTCGATGGTGTCGATCCACATCTTAAAGGCCCCGGCCGGGAGGCGGGACTTGAGTCTCTCCTTGAGGTGGGACCAATGAGGGGCAGGCATGGTGAGTCCACTCTACGGATGACCCAGATTTGAGTCAAAGGCGCTCCATCCGACTCGCCCCTTAAACCCGCGTCCGGATCGTCCACAGCGAAAAGATGAGGTTTCCTTGGGCGGTTATGCGTCAGGCTGCGGCTGGCCTTTAATGGATTGGGTTCAGGTTATTTGGACATTTTTCATGGTCTTTCGGTGCGTTAAAAAAATGTCCACAGTTGTGGGTAGCTGAATCCACAGACATAATCCTCGACCGAGCTACGTTTTTTTAAGGATTACGCAGAATATCTAAAAAATTGGCGGCAATGAAAAAAGACCCCCCATTTGGGGGGGTTGGGCCTGGAGGGTGGGTTAAATTTCCATCTCCAGGTTGATCATGTCGCCCCGGCGAAAACCTATCTTGTTGAAAAACCTCAACAGATCGCCATCGCGCCAGTTGACGTAGGTGTAGAGAGTCTTGACGCCCACTTTGCGCAGGTGATTGATCATCTCTTTGAGGAGCGTCGCGCCCACGCCGCGGCCTTGAAACTCCGGGTCGACGCCGATGGTGTCGATGTAACCCACCGTCTCGGGAATGCCGTACTCCCAACCGCTGGCGTCGCCGAGGACGAAGCCGGCCACCTGGCCGCCCGCCTCGGCGACCAATGAGGCCATGGGCGAGCGGGACTGGGTCAGCTCCATCTTCATCTGCCAATACTCCGGCCTGGCCCGACCCAAGACCTTGGTGTCGATGGCGACGATGGCCTCCAGATCCTCTGGCCTCATGGCCCGGATGACCAGTTCATCCAACTTGCCCATCCTGCCCTCCTTTTTTAAAAATCCCGGCCTGACTTTTTTTAAGCATAAACCACTGCCTGGGGAATTGGCAATCTCCCAGGACAAGCCGTGTCTCACTTTTCGCTTCAGCGGTCTTGGAGCTGAGGAGCCAGAAAAAAACGAGCCCCTCAAAAAAGATTAAAGTCTCAAGCACAAGTGGCCGCTGAGATGATTGCTCTTATAAGGGCCGTCGAGATTCAGAGACGATGAAGATTCTGTCCCTTGAGCCCCATCTTCAGGCTCGGACCAAGCGTCTTGACCTGAAACCGCTCCGCCCCAGCGCGGCGGAGAAGACCCCCCTGGCCGACGTGATAAGCCTGACCAAGACACCGCCGCGCGGAAGTGACCTGGACGCGGCCGAGGCCTCTTCCCTGCTCGAAAAGACCAGCCTTGAGATCAGACAAAAGGATCGCATTTTTCTCAGTCGGCTCCACGCCGTGAGCGGCGACCGGGCCGTGGACCTGCTGATCGGCCCCGAGGGAAGGCCCTGAAACCGCTTCCAAGAAAACGCTTGACAGGGGATGAGTGATCACCCTCTCATGCTCATGGACGAAGTGACAGCCGGTCTCGTCCGACAGACGAGGCTCAAGACATGGGACCCGCGGCGGCGTGAACTCAAGTTGAGAGTGTTGAAAAACACCCTCAATTTATTCTGCGGTTCTTGCGCGGTTTAAAAATCACAGCTTCAGCCGCCGCCAGATAGGCAAAACCTGCCGTTTAGTCCTCCCGGATCGTCTCATCAACCCCCTAAAATGGGAACCAGTCGGCGGTCGCTGGACGGGGGTTCATAGACTAATTAGTTAATTACAAAGACATATCAGTTTAAAGTGGCCGCAGGTGGTGAGGCGGCCGCGGCTCCGGCATGCAGTTTGCATCACTCAGGGCAGAGGGGACGGCCAATCCCTGAACCCTCTAACCTCACCCCGGGGCGGAGACCACCCGCCGGTCTCCGCCTCCCACCTTTGGCCAGGTCCGGTTGCCGGCGTCCTCGAAACAGTGTATAGGTTTAATTTATCCGCATCCGGAGGGGGGAGAGGGAGCATGGCCAAGAGCGTCGCGGAAATAAACGAGAAGATAAGATCAGGCCAGGTGGTGGTTATCACCGCCGAGGAGGCGGTCGACCTGGTCAAGTCAAAGGGCGTCTCCCGGGCGGCCAAAGAGGTGGATGTGGTCACCACCGGGACCTTCAGCCCCATGTGCTCCTCCGGAGCCTATTTCAACCTCAAGCAGACCATCCCCCGCATGAAGCTGGGCGGCGGTTGGGTCACCTTCAACGAGGTCCCGGTCTACGCCGGGCTGGCCGCGGCCGACCTCTTTTTGGGGGCCAACGCCCTGCCCGAGGACGCTCCCAAAAACCGCGTCTATCCGGGGTTGTTTCAGTACGGCGGCGCCCACGTCATCTGCGAGCTGGCGGCCGGCAAGAAGGTGCGCCTGGTCGCCCAGGCCTACGGCACCGACTGCTATCCCTTGCGGGAACGGGACGAGATGATCGGCCTCGAGGACATGAACGACGCCGTCTTGTTCAACCCGCGCAATGGATATCAGAACTACAACGTGGCCGTGAACCTCTCAGATGACGTCATCCACACCTATCTGGGCATCCTCCAACCCCGCCTCGGCAACGCCAACTACTGCTCGGCCGGGCAGCTTTCGCCCCTGCTCAAGGACCCGACCCTGCGGACCATCGGCATCGGCACGCGCATCTTCCTGGGTGGCGCCGTGGGCTACGTCGTCTGGCCCGGCACCCAGCACAACATGAGCGTCCCCCGCCTCGAAAACGGCGCCCCCACCCGGCCGGGGGCCACCTTGGCCGTCATCGGCGATTTGAAAAAGATGTCCGCCGAGTGGCTGCGGCCCATGTCCTTCACCGGATACGGGGTCACCCTCTCGGTCTCGCTGGGGGTTCCGATTCCAATCCTCGACGAGGAGATCATGGCCCGGGCGGCGCTGTCGGACGCCGAGATTCTGGCGCCGGTGGTGGACTACTCCCACGACTATCCTCACGGCACCGGCAAGGTCCTGGCCGAGGTGAGTTACGCTGATCTGCGCTCCGGGAGGATCGCCCTCAAGGGCCAGGAAGTGCCCACCGGCGGTCTGTCGTCCTACGCCAAGGCCAGGCTCGTGGCCAACGTGCTCAAGGAATGGATCCGCCGCGGCCGCTTTGAGGTCGCCCAGGCGGTCGCCCCCCTGCCCGGAGCCGAGATGAAGGGAGGGCAGTGATGGCCTCTCGACGTTTGGTCCTGAGTTATCCGCCGGACGTGGTCAACGAGCCGGTGACCTATCAGCTCATCAAGAACTACGACCTCAAGGTGAACATTCTCAAGGCCCGCATCCTGCCCCGCCGGGGCGGCCGGCTGGTCATGGAGATCACCGGGGGCAAGGAGGCCCTCCAATCGGGCATGGCCTACCTGGCCGGCCTGGGCATAGACGTCCAGACTCTGGTCCGGGAGGTGCGGATTGATCCGGACAAGTGCCTCCACTGCACCGCTTGCGTGGCCATCTGCCCCACCGGCGCTCTGGAGGTGGACAGGCAGACCTGGGAGGTCTCCCTGGACCACGACAAGTGCGTCCTGTGCGAATCGTGCGTTCCGGCCTGCTCCTACCGGGCCATTGACATCTACTTCTGAGTCGAGGAGGGCGTGGAGGTCTTGATCCTGGGCTCGGGCACGGGCGTGCCCTGGCGCCAGCGGGCGGCCTGCTCCGTTCTGGTCAAGACCAAGGGCCTTTGCCTTCTCCTGGACATGGGCCCAGGGGTGCTCCGCCGCCTCAGCGAAGAAGGCTTGGACTTCCAAGAGCTCGACGCCATCTTTTTGTCCCACTTCCATCCCGACCACACCGCTGACCTGTGGCCCTATTTCTTCGCCACCCGGGGGAGCAGCTTTGAGCGGGCCGAGGAGGTCGTCCTGGTGGCCAGCGAAGGGTTTTTGAGTCTGGCGGCCGGACTGGAGGCGGCCTACGGCCGCTGGGTCAAACCCCGAGAGGGGCTTTTGCGAACGGTTCTTTTAGATCCCTTGAAAAGGCACTTCTTGGAGCCCCTGCCCGGCTTGAACCTCGACGCGGCCCCCACTCTCCACACCCCCCACTCCCTGGCCTTCCGCCTGGAGGCAAAGGGCCGGGCCTTGGTCTACTCCGGCGACACCGACTACGCCCCGGAGTTGATCGCCTTGAGTCAGGGCGCGGACCTGCTCATCCTCGAATCGGCCCTGCCCGAGGGGATGAAGGTCGAGGGCCATCTCACCCCCGCCCTGGCCGGCCGTCTGGCCGCCGAGGCCAAAGTCAAAACCCTGGTCCTGACCCACTTCTATCCCGAGACGGCGGGCCAAGACATGCTCACACCGGCCCAAAAGGAGTTCGGGGGGCCGGTCATCCTGGCCGCGGACGGGATGCGGCTGAGGGTTTAGGCGGCACCATTTATAAATCATCTTGGTATAATTCCGGATAGAGCTTGCGGGCGCACTCGGGGCAGATGCCGTGCGAGAAGCGGGCCTCGGAGTGCTCCTGAATGTACTTTTCCAATTGCTGCCAGTATCCCTCGTCGTTGCGGATCTTCTTGCAACTGGCGCAGATGGGCACAAGCCCGCTCAGCTTCTTGACCTCAGTCAGGGCCTCCTGGAGTTCGAGGATCAGCCGTCGGCGCTCGGCCTCCATTTTGGCCTTGTAGAGGGCCACCTGGATGACGGCGTCCAGCTCCCGGTCCTCGAACGGCTTGAGCAGATAACCAAAAGGCTCGGTCGCCTTGGCCCGCTCCAGCATGGCCTCGTCGGCGAAGGCGGTGAGGTAGATCACGGGCAGACCCGATCGAGACCGGATTCTCTCGGCCGTCTCGATGCCGTCCATGTCGCCGCGCAGCCGGATGTCCATCAGGACCAAATCGACGTCGTCCTGATCCGCTTTGCTTAAAGCCTCGTCGCCGGAGGCGACCACCGCCGTGACCTGATAGCCCATGCCCTCCAGCCGGGCCTGGATGTCCTGACCGACCAGGAACTCGTCCTCGACGACTATCACTCGTGCTTTGGCCACATTTCAACTCCTGATATTATTTATCGATTCAGAATCTGATAGTGAAACGGACGCCTCGGTCCTGACTCAGAGCGACGCCGCCGCCGAGCTGGATCTCCACCAGGCCGGTGACGATTTTAAGCCCCAGGGTTTCGGGGTTTCGCCAGTCAAGCCCGGGCGGCAGGCCCACCCCGTCATCGTCGACCACCAGCTCAATCTCCTCCCGGCCGACGGGCCGGGCCTGGATGAGGACCTCGCCCGCCTGACCTCGGGGGAAGGCGTGTTTTAAGGCGTTGGCCACCAGTTCGTTGATGACCAAGCCGCACGGAATGGCCTGGTCGATGCTTAGACTGACGTCCTCGACCTCCACCTGCAACCTGATGCGGCCGCTCCCGGCGCCGTAAGCCTGGACGAGGTTGCGGGCCAGCCGGGAGAGGTAAGCCTTGAAGTCGATGGCCGACAGATCTCCTGACTGGTAGAGGGTTTCATGGATCAGGGCCATGGCCTGAATCCGGTCTCGCGCCTCGTCAAAGGCGGTGCTGAGGCGCTCGTCCTTGATTTGAGCGGCCTGGAGGCTGAGCATGCTGGAGATGACCTGCATGTTGTTTTTGACGCGGTGATGGATCTCCCGCAGCAGAACCTCCTTTTCCTTCAAGGCCGCCTTTATCTGTTCCTCGGCCCTTTTGCGGTCGCTGATGTCCAATATGATGCCTTCGAAGTGGGTGATGGCCCCCTTTGAATCCCGCCGAATGTAGGTGATGTCGTCCACCCATCTCACTTCCCTGCCCTTGGAGACGAGGCGGTAGGGTTGATGGGTGAAGCCTTCGCGGTCCTCGTCTCGGCTGTAATCAGCCACCTCCCCGGCCACCCGATCCAGGTCTTCGGGGTGGATTATCTCGGCGTAACGCACCTCGCCGGTGGTGAACTCCTGGGGGGTGTAGCCGGTCAGCTTCGTGATGTTGTCGGAAACGAATTCCACCGGCCACCCGGCCTCGTTTCGCCACAAAAAGGCCACCGCCGGACTTGTGTTGATGATGTTGTACGCTTCCCTCAAATCCCTCTCGGCGCGCCGGCGCTCGGTGATGTCGCGCATGACGCCGACGTAACCAGTGATGGCGCCGTCGGCCTTTTTCAGGACCGAGGTGACCGCCTCCGTGGGGACGATGGTTCCGTCCCGGCGTTTGAACTCCCATTCGATTCGGCAAAAGCCCGTCTTTTTTATCTCGGGGTAGATGATTCCCTCCAGAGCCTTAAAGCTCTCCTCGGAGGGGTGAATCAGGGCCACGGACCGTCCGATGACCTCGTCGCGGATCCAGCCGAACTGGTCGAGAAAGGCGGAGTTGCAACTGGTCACCCGGCGCTCGAGGTCCAGGGTGATGATGGCGTCGATGGAGCCCTCCACCAGGGCGGCGAGGCGGGCCTCGCTCTCCTTGATCGCTTCTTCGGCCTGCTTGCGCTCGGTCTCGTCGCGGTACACGGCCACGATTTCGCCCGAGGGCAGCTTGTAGACAAAATTATCGCGCCACCCGGTCAGCCTTTCGTCCTGATAAAAAGCCAAGGGATGACGCTCCGGCTGGGCGGTGACCCAGACCCTTTTGAAGACGTCGAAAAGACCCAACCCCTCCACGCCGGGAAAAACCTCGCGGACGCTGCGGCCGATGAGGTCTTCCCGCTCGACTTTCTCGATCTTCTCCGCCGCCTTGTTGAATTCAAGAAAGACGAAATCCCGGCCGTCGTCCACGGCTCGGTACACGGCCACGCCGTCATTGGTGTGTTCAAACACGCCCCGGTATCTGGCTTCGGTCGTCTTGAGAGCCTCGTGGGCTTCGTAAAGATCCCTCACCCGCTTCAAGGTTTGGGCGCTGCGCCCGGCGAGCAGGGTCTCCAGCTCGGCCACTCTCCGGCGAGCCTCAGCCAGTTCGGCCGCCAGTCTGGCTTTTGTTTTGGATGGGTCTGACATTTATCACCCGCGTCATTAAAACTCGGTTGCTAAAGAGAGCTAGCGATTTAGATTCATTAGTACAAGCCATCTCAAAAAAGTCTAGACATTTGGTTTGATGTAGTTAAATATGACC
>CAYXRH010000175.1:0-8658 GCA_964466355.1 uncultured Thermodesulfobacteriota bacterium | reverse complement strand
CCGGGATCGGCTTGGCCCTGTTCGACATCCCCCTCGGTTTGAAGCGGGAAGGCAAGAACGTTTACAGCGCCAGCATCGACGCCGGCGTCGTGCTCACGCCAGCGGCCCAGGAAGGCGGCTCGGGCTCGGTCTACGGCAACGCCCTGGAGCAGGCCAACGTGGACATCGCCCAAGAGTTCGTGGACATGATCATCGCCCAGCGGGCCTTCCAGGCCAACGCTAAGGTCATCTCCACCTCAGACCAGCTCCTGGCCGAGCTGATGTCCATCAAGCGCTGACCGTCCTTCGCAATCCACCCCCCTCCGCCTCGACCGACGCCCGAGCATTTGCCTCGGGCGCCATTCTTTTGGCAGCCTGGACAGACGGTTTTTGACGCTTGAACCTTGGGCCAGGCGAACTTAAAGTAAGTTGTGAGCTTTGAAGGGCCGCCTGGGGGGCTTTTACGAGAGCTAGGTCTGGTATATATTAGTAACCACAAACAAAAGGTGCTCTTGGCTCCGGTGGCATGACGCTTGCTTGGGTAACGTCGAGAGCTTCGAGCTAGGGTGAGGTATTCATGGATCTGGCCACGATTTTAGGCGTTGTCTCTGCCTTCTCTCTGGTGCTGTTGTCCATCATGCTCGGCGGGGGGCTGGCCGCTTTTTTCAACGCGCCCTCGGTCATGATCGTCATCGGTGGCACCTTGGGCGCGACCATGATCAACTATCCTTTGGGCGATCTCATCGGCGTCTTCAAGGTGGGGATGAAGGTCTTGTTCGCCAAGACGACTTCGGCTCCGGATTTGATCAGGAATTTCGTCGATTACGCCACCAGAGCCCGGCGGGAGGGGATTCTGGCCCTGGAGAGCTCCATCTCCGAGGCGAGCGACGAGTATCTGCGCAAGGGTCTTCAGCTCACCGTGGACGGCCTGGAGCCGCAGGCCATCGAGGAGATACTCCAGACCGAGATTGATTACGTGGAGGCGAGGCACAAGCTCGGCGCGGACATCTTTCAAACCATGGGCACTTTTTCGCCGGCCTTGGGCATGATCGGAACCCTGATCGGTCTGGTTCAGATGCTCCAGTCCATGGACGATCCCTCGTCCATCGGCCCGGCCATGGCCGTGGCCTTGTTGACCACCTTTTACGGCTCAATGCTGGCCAACATTCTCTTCCTGCCCATGGCCGGCAAGCTCCGCAAGCGCAGCTCTGAGGAGGTTTTGGTCAAGGAGATAGTTTTAAACGGCATTTTGTCCATCGCCCGAGGGGACAACCCCCGGATTTTGGAACAGCGGCTTCACTCGTTCATTCCGCCTGATCAGAGGAAGTCGTCATTCGAATAGAGGGCTGAGGCGTGGCTAAGCGCCGAAAGATCGAAAAAGAGCCGCCGACGACTTCGGCCACGGTGGTCATGATGGTCGCCTTGATGATCCTTCTGCTCGCATTTTTCATCGTCCTGGTCTCCATGTCGCGCATCGAGGTGAAAAAGACGAAAGCGGCCTTGACCTCCATCGCCAGCGCCTTCAGCGCCCTGCCGGGCGGTTCGAGCCCCTTTTTTTCCATCGGCGGATTTTCTTCCAAGAGCACCTCGCCCATGACCCCCTTGGATGAGGATTTTCGGGAGATCAAGAAGTTGGTCAATCAGACCAAAGGCCAGGACAAAATCCAGCTCTTGAGCGACAGGGGAAAGCGAATCGTGGTTTTGGACCAGGAGGTGCTCTTTGAACCGGATCAGATCAAGCTCAAGCCCGAAATCATCCCCTTTTTGAAAGGTTTGGCCGCCATCATCCAAACGAGCCCCTACTGGATCGAGGTGGGCGGACACACTGACGACATCCCGCCGGGGCCCGGCGCCCCGGCGGCGGACAACTGGACCTTGTCGGCCTTAAGAGCCCTGGCGGTGGTTGAATTCCTCAACGCCAACGGCGTGGCCGACCAGCGCTTGTCAGCCTATGGTTACGGGCCAATTCGGCCCCTGGTGCCGAACACCACTCCGGCCAACCGGGCCATGAATCAGCGGGTGGAGATCATTTTGGATGAGAGGCTGGCCGCCCAGTCCGAAGAGCTGAGGGCCCTCACCGCTCCTGGCCGGCTGCGCTATAGGGGTTTTACTTTTGATCTATTTAAGCCAGAATAGGAAAGGTTGATCGTGGCCGCGAAACGGAAAAAGGCCGCCGGGTCAGATCTGGATCCCAACGCTTGGATGCTGACCTTTTCTGATATGGTCACCCTTTTGCTGACTTTCTTTGTGATGTTGCTGTCCATGTCGACCATGGACATCCACAGGGTTCAAAAGATCTTCTCCTCCTTCACCGGCGGCGGCGGGGTGCTCGAGTTCGCCAAGGAAGCCGAGATACCGACCTACGCTGAGGAGCTGCGCAAGCTGAGCAAACTCTCTTTAGAGCAACTCCCCAAGGAGGACATCCTGCGCGACGTCGTCTTTGGTCAAACCAAGCCCGAGGCCGATGCGGTCTTGGGGAGTTTCATCAAGGAGATAAAGATTAAACGCACCGACCAAGGCCTGGCGCTCATTTTCGGCGCCAAGATCCTGTTTGACTCCGCCAGCGCGGACCTCAAGCCCGCCTCCAGGCCGCTCTTGGAACGGTTGGCCGAAATCATCAAACAGGTCAACCGACCCGTGTCCATCGAAGGCCACACCGATGACAGGCCCTTGGCCCCCACGGCGCGCTTCGCCTCGAATTGGGATCTCTCCCTGGCCCGGGCCTTGGCCGTGCGGGACATTTTGGTGGATCAGATGGGGGTCAATCCTTGGCGGATCCGGGTGGCGGCCATGGGCTCCGCCAGGCCGGTGGCGGCCAATGATACGCCCGAGGGTCGGGCTCAGAACCGGAGAATCGAGGTCGTCTTCCAGTGGCTCAACTGAAAGGAGATGGCAATGGCCAGAGAGGATGAACTGGACGAGAGTCTCGAAGAAGGCGGAGAAGAAAAAAAGAAGAAGGGCCTGCCTCTGAAGCTGATTATCATCGCTCTCGGCGGAGTGCTGATCCTGGGCGGCGGCGGCTATTTTGGCTACAAGTTCTTTTTGGCCAAGCCCAAGAAGCCGGCCGTGGCCGAGGAGAGTCAGGGCGGTCCGGTCAAAGAGGCCGAGGCGGAAAAGGCGCCCGAGGCTGAAAAGAAGAAGGCGCCGCCGAGCGGGGTGGTTTATCCGCTCGATCCGTTCATCGTCAACCTGGCCGATCCGGTGGGCAACCGTTATTTAAAAGTGAGACTGGCTCTTGATTTAGGCAAGGGCGAGATTCAGCCCGAGGTGGAGGCCAAGATACCCCAGCTCAGGGACGCCATACTTTTACTCCTCTCGTCAAAGACGTTTGGCGAGATAAACACGGTCGAGGGAAAGCTCAAGCTCCGGAGCGAGCTTTTGCATCGCATCAACCAGAATCTGACCACGGGGCGGGTGACGACGCTTTATTTCACCGAATTCGTGGTCCAGTAGGGGCGCGAACATGAGCAAGATCCTTTCCCAGGATGAGGTTGACGCCCTTTTGAGGGGCATGTCCGGCGGAGAGATCGAGGTCGAGACCGATCAGCCTGATTATGCGGACGGGGTCATCCCCTATGACTTGACCAATCAGGACCGGATCATCCGTGGTCGGATGCCGACCCTGGAGATCATCAACGACCGCTTCTCCCGCATATTCAGGACCTCCATCTCTTCGGCCCTCAGAAAGGTGGTCGACATCTCGACCACCTCCATCGACATGATCAAGTTTGGCGAGTTCATGCGCTCCCTGCCGGTTCCGACCTCGCTGCACATTTTCCGGATGGAGCCCTTGAGGGGCCACGCCATCATGGTCATCGAGACCAGGCTGGTGTTCAACCTCGTGGATTCCTTTTTTGGCGGCATCGGCAAGTCAGACATCAAGATAGAGGGTCGCGAGTTCACGCCCATTGAAAACCGGGTCACCAAGCGGGTGGTCGAGATGGCCCTTTCTGATTTGGAGAAGGCCTGGAGACCAGTGCACGAGATCTCTCTGGTCTACGCCCGCTCTGAGATCAACCCCCAATTCGCGGGAATCGTGCCCCCGACTGACGTGGTCTTGGTCATAAAGTTCGATCTGGAGATGGAGCAGGCCGCGGGCACGATCATCGTCTGCATCCCTTACGCCACCATCGAGCCCATCCGCAGCAAGCTTTACGCTGGGTTCCAGTCCGACCAGCTCGAAGTGGACTACGAGTGGATGCAGCGGTTCAAGCAACAGCTCCGCGAGGCCGAGGTGGTTTTTTCGGTGGAATTGGGTCAGACGGCCATCACCGGCCGGGAGTTGTTGGATCTCAAACCCGGGGACGTCATTCAACTAGACCAAGACGTCAACAACTCCATCGTGGCCTCAATCCAGGGCGTGCCCAAATTTAAGTGCGTCCCTGGAGTTTTGGACGCCAACAAGGCCGTCAAGATTACGGGCCGCATAACGAGACACTAAACGAGGTGAGCGATCATGGCTGACGAGTGGAACGAGACCAGCGGCGATTTGAAAGACACACAGAGCGATGGGTTGATTAAATCCGAAGCCGGCGTTGCGGCGGCGAAAAAATCGCCGGACTTGGATTTCATCCTCGACATTCCCCTGGACGTGTCGGTGGAGCTGGGACGGACGAGCATGCTCGTCAACGATCTGCTCCAGCTGGGTCAGGGTTCGGTCATCGAGCTGACCAAGCTGGCCGGCGAGCCCATGGAGATCCTGGTCAACGGCAAGCTCATCGCTCGGGGCGAGGTGGTGGTCGTCAACGAGAAGTTCGGCGTCCGCCTGACCGACATCGTCAGCCCCATCGATCGCGTCAAGAGCCTCGGATGATAATCGGCTTCAAAAGGTGGCTCAAAATGGAGCGCGCCCTAGCGGCTCTGATTTGCTTTTTCCTGCTTCTGGCTCCGCGCCTGGCCGCCGCCGCGACCGAGGAGATGGACTACGGACTCACCGGGGCGGCGTTGAAGATGATCGGCGTGCTGGCCGTCATTCTGGGGCTTTTAATCGGCGGGCTCTACCTTTTGCGGCGCTTTCTGCCCGGGACTTCAAAAATGGGCTGGATGAGCGGCCAGGTGAGGCTCGTGGGCCAATTCCCCATCGGGCCGAAAAAGCTCTTGGCCTTGGTCAAGGTGGCTGATCAGGTTTTGCTTTTGGGTGTGACCGAGCACAACATCTCCTTTCTCACCCGCATCGACGATCCGCAGGCCATCGAAGGCATCGCCCGGACCGATGAGAGAGCGCCGCTCGGCTTCGCCGGCCTCTTGCGGCGGGTCAGCCGCGGTCAGGAGAGAGGCTCATGAAGCGATTGGCTCTCGGACTCGCCCTTTTGGCCGTGCTGTGGGCCCAGGTGGCCTGGGCCCAGGAGGGCGGGCCGCAGCTGCCCAGCCTGACTTTAGACCTGGGTGACATCGGCCAGCCCAAGCAGGTTTCGATTTTACTGCAGATCCTTTTTCTCCTCACCGTCCTCACCCTGGCCCCGGCCATCATGATCATGATGACCTCCTTCACCCGGCTGGTGGTGGTCTTCAGCTTCCTGCGCCAAGCCATCGGCATGCATCAGATGCCTCCCGGTCAGGTGATCATCGGCCTGGCCCTGTTTTTGACGTTCTACATCATGGCCCCCATTTTCTCCCAAGTGAACGACCGAGCCATTCAGCCGTACCTGAGGGAGGAGATTTCGCGGACCGAGGCCTTGTCTCGGGCCGAGAAGCCCATCAGGAGCTTCATGCTCCGCCAGACTAGAGAGAAGGACTTGGCTTTGTTGGTCAAGGTAAGCCGGGCCGAACAGCCTCGAACGCCCGAAGATGTGCCGCTTTTGACCTTGATTCCGGCCTTCATAATTTCAGAGCTGAAGACGTCCTTTCAGATCGGCTTTCTTTTGTTCGTCCCCTTTTTGATCATCGACATGGTCGTGGCCAGCGTCTTGCTGTCAATGGGCATGATGATGCTGCCGCCGATAATGGTCTCCCTGCCGTTCAAACTGATGCTTTTCGTGTTGGTGGACGGCTGGCATTTAGTCGTGGGCTCCTTGGTTCGGAGTTTCGGGTAGGTGAAGCATGACGCCTGATTTCGTGGTCGGATTCGCCCGCGGGGCGGTGGAGTTGACGCTTCTTCTGGCCTTGCCCATGCTCGGCATCGGGCTTTTGGTCGGGCTTTCGGTCGGCATCTTCCAGGCGGTCACCCAGATCCAGGAGATGACCCTGACCTTCATCCCCAAGATCATGGCCGTCTTCGCGGCGGTGATCATCTTCGCGCCGTGGATTCTGGGCAAGCTGATGAACTACACC
Organism: uncultured Thermodesulfobacteriota bacterium; assembly: GCA_964466355.1. Taxonomy (GTDB): domain Bacteria; phylum Desulfobacterota; class Desulfarculia; genus CAYXRH01. The sequence continues at coordinate 2,409 of CAYXRH010000175.1, read as the reverse complement.
ATCAATCTCATCAACAACGTGCCGATGTACATCCGCTGAGGGGAAGATGGATTTTTTCGGCCTAAACATGGGCAATTTCAGCCTCTTTTTGCTCCTGTTGATCCGCTGCGCGGTCATACTCTACGTCTTGCCTTTTTTTGGCTCGAACACTTGGCCGGCCCTGGCCAAGGCCGGCCTGGCCATGCTGATGGCCTTTCTCCTCTTTCCCCGGGCCGCCTCCCAGGATTGGCCGAGGCCCCAAACGGCCTTTGATTTTGGTCTGCTGGTCATAACCGAGTTCATGATCGCTTTGTGCCTCGGACTGACCTTTCATCTGATTCTGGCCGGCATTCAGACCGGCGGCCAGTTGGTCGGCTTTCAATTGGGGTTCGGCATCGTCAACGTCATCGACCCCCAGTCCGGCTCTCAGGTCTCGATCATGGCCCAGGTGGCCTACCTGGTGGGCGTGCTTTTGTTCTTATGCCTCGACGGGCATCACTGGTTCATCAAGGCCATGGCCGAGAGCGTGACGGTTTTAAAACCGGGGAGGGTGGCTTTAACCAGCGGCCTTTTCAGACAGACCATGGCCCTCACCGGAGAGCTATTCGTCATCGCCCTCAAAGTCATGGCCCCGGCCGTGGCGGCGCTCCTTTTCAGCAAGACGGCCATGGGCATTGTGGCCAAGGCCGTGCCCCAGATCAACGTCTTCTTGGTCAGCTTTCCGGTGACCATCGGGGTGGGGCTTTTCTTCTTCGGTCTTTGCTTGTCTTTGATGGGTCATTTTTTTGAAGGGTTCGTGGGGCGGGACCTGGGCTTATTGCTGAGCCGGGACCTGAGAGAGATGGGAGGCCGGTGAGCTGTGGCCGAGCGAGGCGCCCACGACAAGACCGAAAAGGCGACGCCGAAGCGACGCCGTGACGCCCGCCGCAAGGGCACCGTGGCCAAGTCCAAGGAGCTGCCCATGGTGGCAGTGCTCTTGTCTGGGCTTTTGACCTTGGCCTTGTCTGGATCCTACATCTACGCTCAGATGACCGACATGATGACCCACACCCTCTCTCTGGTCGGAACCCTGAACCTCGGCGGCGGCGAAGGAATGCGGCTTCTTCATTTCATCGCCGCCGCCGGGGCCCGGATCCTGGCTCCAATCATGCTGGTCATGCTCTTCGTGGCCGTGATGGCCAACTACCTTCAGATCGGGGCTCTGTTCACGGTGGAGCCGCTGAAGCCAAATTTAAATAAGATCAACCCCATCAGGGGATTAAAAAACCTCTTCTCGCTGCGCTCGTTGTTCGAGGCCTTCAAGGGCGTCGCCAAGGTGCTCATCATCGGCTACGTGGCCTACCTCACCGTGGCCGGCGAGTCAGAGAACCTGCCGGCGCTGGTCTCCTTGACCACGAGTCAGCTCCTCCTTTACATCCTCAAGGTCGCCTTCAAGATCTTTCTGCGGTGCTGCTTGTTGATTCTGATGCTGGCCGTGCTCGATTACGCTTTCCAGAAGTGGCAGTACGAAAAGAACCTGCGCATGTCCAAGCAGGAGATCAAGGACGAATTCAAGCAGCGTGAGGGCGATCCCATGGTCAAGGCCCGCATCCGCTCCATCCAGCGGCAACTGGCCAGTCAGCGGATGATGGAGGCGGTGCCCAAAGCCGACGTGGTCATCACCAACCCGACTCACCTGGCCGTGGCCCTGCGCTACGAGAGCGGGGAGATGGAGGCGCCCCAGGTCGTGGCCAAGGGGGCCGGGTTTTTGGCCGAGAAGATTAAACAGATCGCTGAGGCCCACGAGGTGCCCATCGTGGAGGACAAACCTCTGGCCCAGGCGCTTTTCCACCTTCAGATCGGACAGATAATTCCGGTGGAGCTTTATCAGGCCGTGGCCCAGGTGCTGGCCTACGTTTATCAGCAGGGCCGCAGAGGCCAAACCGCCGAAGCCGGCTAGCCAGGAGAAGGGCGAGTGGCTCCCGAAAAAACCACCACGGCGTCTAGTCCGAGCCTCAGGCTCCGGCTCAAGGGCGGCAGTGAAATCACCTTGGCCGTGGGCGTGGTCAGCATCCTGGCGGTCATGATCATCCCCCTGCCGACCCCGCTATTAGACATTTTGTTGGCCTTTAACATCACCTTTGCCATCGTCATTCTCCTCACCGGAATGTACACTTTAAAACCTTTGGATTTCTCCATTTTCCCGGGATTGCTCCTCTTGACGACTCTCTATCGCTTGGCCCTCAACGTGGCCTCGACCCGCCTGATCCTGCTTCACGGCCACGAAGGCACCCTGGCCGCCGGACGGGTGATCAAATCCTTCGGTCAGTTCGTGGTCGGCGGCAATTACTTTGTCGGGCTGGTCGTCTTTCTCATCCTGGTCATCGTCAACTTCATCGTCATCACCAAGGGCGCCGAGCGGATCGCCGAGGTGGCCGCCCGCTTCACCCT
>CAYXRH010000174.1:0-8676 GCA_964466355.1 uncultured Thermodesulfobacteriota bacterium | reverse complement strand
TGATGGCGGTGACTTCTTCTATCAGCCGTTTAACTATTCCCTCGATCACAAAGGAAAAATGGTATTAGTTCTTTTCAGGCGGCAGGATCGGCTCGCCGCTCATCTTCACCGCGGCCACGCCGCCGGCCAGGTTGTAGGTCTCCTCGATCCCGGACGCGGCTAAAAACACCTGAGCCTCGTAGGAGCGGACGCCCGAGTTGCAGATGAGGATCAAGGGTTTGTCCCGGGGCACCTCGTTCAATCTCTGGGCCAGGCTCTCCTGGGGGAGGTGACGCCAGCCGCGGTGGCCGAGGGCCTTTAAGTATGGGGTGGCGTTGCGGATGTCGCGCACGTCCAGAAAGACGGCCTCGTTTCGCGGATCGTGGAGCCGGCGGATGAACTCGGCCGGGGGCATGTCCTTGAGCTGGCCCTCGATCATGTTCTCGGCCGTGTTGGCGGCGGCGTTCAGGATGTCCATGGCCGCGGCGAAGGGCGGGGCGTAGGCCACCTCCAGGTTGGCCAGGTCGGCCACCGTGGGCCGGTGGGGCAGGACGGCCGCCACGGCGTTGATGCGGGCGGCCACGGCCCCTTGGGCCTTGGAGAGGCACTGGCAGCCCAAGACCCGGCGGCTGGATTTGTCGGCGATGAGCTTGAGGTACATCAGCTCCATGCCCGGATAAAAATGGGCCCTGTCCCCCTGGACCACCAGAGCCTCCACCACCTCGAAGCCGGCCCGGCCGGCCGCCGGGGAGGTGAGGCCGACCCTGGCTATGGCCAGCTCGAAGAACTTCATGATCCACGACGAGACGATTCCTTTGAAGACGGCCTCGTTGGGGCGGACGACGTTGGTGCCGATGACCCGGCCGTGGCGGTTGGCCAGGGAGCCCGAGACGGCGTGGATCTCATGCCCGGTGATGAGGCAGCGGTTGGCCGCGCAGTCGCCCCCGGCGTAGATGTCGGGATCAGAGGTCTGGAGGTGTTCGTTGACCCGGACGGCTCCCCGCTCGCTCAGCTCCAGGCCGGCCTTTTGGGCCAGCTCGCTTTGGGGCCTCACCCCGGCGGCCAGAATGACCATGTCCACCGCGACCTTTTGGCCGTCGGCCATCACCCCTTTGACCCCCCCACCTTGGCCGCCGACCACCCGCTCCACGGCGACGTTCAAGTGGAGATGGATGTCCTGGTCCTTGAGGTGGCTCTCCACGAACCGGGCCACGTCGGCGTCGAGCACTCCGGGCAGGATCTGGTCGGCCATCTCGAAGACGTGGACCTCGACGCCCCACAGATCGGCCAGAGCCTCGGCCATCTCCAGGCCGGTCGCCCCGGCGCCGATGACCGCCGCCGCGCCGACCTCGCCCCTGGCCACGGCCTCCTTGATCGCCTCGGCCTGGTGCAGGTTGGACACGGGCCAGACCCCTTTGAGATCCAGGCCCGGAATGTCCGGGATGTGGGGCCGGCTGCCGGTGGCCAGGATCAGTTTGTCGTAGCCGAGCCTCTCCTCGGCGCCGCTCTTCAGCTCCTGGATCGCGACCGCTTTTTTTCCTCGATCTATCGCCCGCGCCTCCCAGCCGGTCAGGACCTTGATCCCTTTGGCCCCGCGAAAAAAGGCCTCGTCGCGGACCATGTGGAAGCTGGTCGTGCGCAGACCGCTCAGCTCGGCCACGTCACCCGAGACGTAATAAGGAATGCCGCACCCGCCGTAGGAAAAAAGTTCGTCCCGATCAATGAGGACCACTTCGGCCGAGGGATCCAGGCGCTTTATGCGGCACCCGGCCTTGGGTCCGGCGGCCACACCGCCGATGATGACCACCTTGAGGCTCACGGCCTGTTCCTCCTCCTCGCTGATTTATGCCCCGTTAAATTTCATCTGGGCGGCGGAGAATGAGCTTCGTCTTTGAGGTCACGACTTCTGGCCTTCATGTTTTATTGGGCTTTTGCCCGTATTTTTTCTGAAGCTCGCTGTGCAATCTGGCGTGGAGGCCGTCGAAGCCGCCGTTGGACAGAATGGCGATCAGGTCGCCGGGCCGGGCCCGTTTCAAGAGAAAGCTCAAGATGGCCTCGGTGTCGGGAAAGTAATAGGCCTCCCGGCCCGAGGCGCGCAGAGCGGCGACCAGTTTTTCCGAGGAAAACCGCTCCGCCTCGGGGATGCCTTCGAGCCTCGGCGGGCGGCGCACCAGGACCACGTCGGCGGCGTCAAAGGCTTTGGGGTATTCATTTTGGAAGATTCGGCGCCGCGAGGTGTTGGTCCGGGGCTCGAACACGGCCACCAGCCGTCGCCTCGGATAGAACGGCTTCAAGGCGGCCAGGGTCTCCCTCACCGCCGTGGGGTGGTGGGCGAAGTCATCCATGATGAGGACGTCGCCCGGCCGGCCGATGATCTCCTGCCGTCGTTTGACGCCGGCGAATTGTCCGAGTCCGGCCGCCAGCTTATCTGGGCTTATGCCCATTTCCATCAGCAGGCCCAGGGCGGCCAGGGTGTTGGCCAGATTGTGGCGGCCGGGAAGAGGCGAAGCGAACCGGCCCCAGCTCTCCCCGCCGCGCTCCAATAAAAAGGTGACCTCCTTTGGCCCCAGCTTCACCTCCCGGGCCTTGATCACGGCCTCGGGGCCGAAGCCGTAAGGGATGACTGGACAGGCCGCCCCTTTGGCCAGGTTCAAGGTCGTGGGGTCATCGGCCCAGACCAGCATTCGGCCCGGCGGTGGAATCAACTCCACGAAGCGGGCAAGGGCCGTCTTGACGGCCTCGAAGTCAGGATAGATGTCGGCGTGGTCGTATTCGACGTGGCCCAAGATCACCCAAAAGGGCTGATAGTGCATGAATTTTGGAACCTTGTCAAAGAAGGCCGTATCGTATTCGTCGCCCTCTATCACAAAATATGGTCCTTTGCCCAATTTATAACTGGAATCAAAATTGCGGCAGATGCCGCCGATGAGAAAGGAAGGATCGCCGCCGGCCTCGGCCAAAAGCCAGGCCAGCAAAGCGGCGGCGGTGGTCTTGCCGTGGGTGCCGGCCACGACGACCGACTGGCGAGAGTTTAAAAACCAGCGGCCCACAGCTTCCGGCAGAGAGAGGTGCTTCAGGTTCAGCTCGAACATCCGCTGAGCCTCGGGGTTTTCCCGGCGGATGACGTTGCCCACCACCACCAGGTCGGGCTTCACCTGATCGAGGTGCCAAGCCTCGTAGCCCTCGAGGACCGGTATTCCTTGCCGGGCCAGGAACTCGGACATAGGTGGGTAAATGCCCACATCCGAACCGATGACCTCCCAGCCCTGGTCTTTGAGCAGGCCGGCCAGGGCGGCCATGGCCGTGCCGCAGATGCCGAGGAGATAGACCTTGGTCGGGGGCGTCACCTGACCACCTGCCAAGGCCCGGCTCATGTCCGGAAAAGCGGGGGCCGCTCACCCCGGCCGGCCCTCGGCGCCCGGTTTGGCCCTAATTTGAGGAGGAGGGAATTGACTCCAGGCGAGGTCAACACGGGCGGCCGGAACATGAAGCTCTGCGGGCTCAGGTTAATCCCCCTTCGTCGGAGGAGGTATAATGGGTATTTGCCCAATACTTTTCGAGGGCGCCCCGCTGCCGCTGGGCGTGGCGGTCAAGGGCGATTTAGGCTCAATGGCCCGGCCGAAGAAGAGGAACAGGCTCAAAACCAGGGCCAAGAGGCCAAGGCCCATCAGAAACAGGGGCAGAAACCACGACGGCCGCGATCTGACCAGGGGCGGCTCATCGGTCAAGGCGGCCAGGATGGTCGCTGATTCGGCCGTGGCCGGACCCTCTTCGAACTCGGCCGCCACATCTTCCTCGAGTCTAGGCCGAGAAGGCTTGGGAGGCGAAACATGAGGCTTCGGCTCAAAAGAAGGGCCAGCCGGCTCGGGTTGAGGCGGGGCGGTCACGGACGGAAAAGGGCTCAAAGGTTCAGGCTTCCTGGACGGCCACGACTCCAGGGTCGGAGCCTTAAGCTCGGGAATCTCGGCCTTGAATCCCGGCGACCACCCGAAGCGCGAAAGGCCGACATCGGCCGCCGCCCTGGAGACGGCTTCGACGATGACTCTCTCCTGACGCGCGGCGAAGGCCTCCAACAGAGACTGGTCGCAGAGCTGGTTGATGACTCGCGGAATGCCGCCGGTCAACTCGTAGATCATTCTCAAGGCGTCTTGATCGAATATCTCTAAACGAGCGCCGGCCACCTTCAAGCGGTGGCGGATGTAATTGATCGTCTGTTCTCCATCCAGGGGCTCCAAAATCTTGGTCGTCGAGATACGCTGCCTGAGCTGGCGCAGCTCCGAGCGTTTGAGAGTGTGCAGCAGCTCCGGCTGTCCCAGAAGGATGATCTGGACCAGTTTGACCTTCTCCGTCTCCAGGTTGGTCAAGAGCCTGATCTCTTCCAGGGATTCGTCCTGGAGAAGCTGGGCCTCGTCGATGAGGAGCAGAAGGCTTCCCCCGCCCCGGTGGAGGTTCTCCAGATTGTGACGGACCGCCTCGATGAGGAGCAGCCGCGATTCGGGCAACTGGTCCAGACCCAGTCCGTGGGCCACGAAGGCCAACAGTTCGCCGAAGGCGGTCAGCGGGTGAAGCACGGAAACGACCTGCGTCTTTTCGGGCAAAAAGCGGGTCAGGGTCCGTCCGAGGGTCGTCTTGCCCGAACCGATGGGACCGGAGACGACCATGAGGCTTTTTCGCGAGACCACGGAATGAATCATGGCCGTGAGCACGTCCCGGTACTGGGCGCCCAGAAAGAAAAACGCCGGGTCGGGCGTGTTTTCAAAAGGTCGCGCTTTGAGATTGAAGTGCTTGAAGTACAATCTGGCGAACCTTTTTTAGGCCGCGATGACTTATATCCCCCACGCGCGGCCAAAGCGGCCTCGCTCGGGTCAAGCCAATCAAAAATAGTCTTCTTTTGGGGTGGTTTTCCCAATCATGATATCTGAAACCCACCCCGGCCCTTTTGTAAACGAGACGGCGGCCTCAGTTCATCCCCTCGGCGCCCGTCTGAAGACAACTTACCACATCCATTCGATGGGCCTCCACTCCATAATCACATCACCGGCCCCTCGGCGCGTCCGCCCCGCCCGCGCCGAAATGCGCGGCGGGGTGATTCAGCCTTCTAAGAAGACTGAACCACCCCGCCTAAAAAAACCGGGGCCTGAAATGAGGCCCCGTCAGCTTCAATTCAACGGTAAGCCCACCACCAGGTGTGGGGATTCTCCCATTCATCGGCCGCGAGAAAGAACCTCAGCCTCTCGCCGGCGGCGTACGGCCGCCCTTCGGTCCGCAGCAAGGTCAGCCCCCAGCTGGTCGGCCTTTCGAGGGACCAGGTGCTGAAGCGGATCTCGTCGTCGAAAATGACGTTGAAATAGACCAGGAATCCGTCGAGGCGGCCGCCCTTTATCACCTTTCGGGAGTAAGTCATCCGGGCGGGCCGGTCGGCGGCTTTAATGGTCGCCAGATCAAAGGCGTAGATCTTTTCAGGCTGGCACAAGAAGTAATCCACCTCCAGGGCCAGGATCTTGGCCGTGCGGTCGTAGGTCCGGTAGCGCCGGGAGAGCCCCTTGAGACAAGAGAAATCAATGCCGTGGACGTTCAGCTCCCAGATGAAGGGGACGTTGAATTCATCCTTGAGCTTGACCGGCTCCACGAAAAGCTCGAACTTGGCGGGCAATATTTTTCCGCCCTTTTTGAGCAGACGGTCCCTCAAGGAGACGACGTTGGGGACCATGCGTTCGTCAAACAGCAGCTCGCCCATCTGCTCCTGAATGATGGCGTCCACCGGCTCGTCGAGGTCGAAATCGGCGCTGTTTTTGCGGACAAAGGCGACGCCCTCGACGTTGTTTTTCAAAGCGACCAACCTGGCCTGGTCGATGATGCTCGAATGGTCGATGGCGTACACCACCGCCGGGCGCCGGGCCGCGGCGAAAAAGGCCAGGATTCCGGTCCCGGTGCCGAGGTCGATGACCCTGTCCCCTGGCTGGACGTGTTTGGTGATGGCCTGGTGATAGCTGTTCATCCTGATGGCGTCGGAGAGCATGTCCTCGTGGGGGACGGGGCTGGAGAACTCCTCCTGGAGATGGATCCGGGACAGGGTTCTGTTCAAGAAAGACAGAGAGCCCAAGGCAAAGATGGCTCGGCGGAGGTGAAGGAGGATAAAGAACAATATCTTGTTCATCTTTTTTGAGCCTCTTGGCCGACTTAAAGGACGGGGACGGTTCAGCGGTAAAGGAACTCGCCGAGCTGGGTTGTGTCTCCGGTGGTCAACCTCAAAAAATCGCGCCAAGCCAGGCGCCGAAGCAGCTTGAAGTGGGCTCGGGCCGATGAAGCCCTGAGGCAGGACAGCAGCATCAACCGCCCCCGTAAAAATCCGGACAGCCTGGCCCCGGAGACGAGGGAGACGAGATGGGCTTCGACCTGCCTTTTAAGCCTGAGGGAGAAGGGCGGGATCTCCAAAGAGCGCCAGTTGGTCAGGCTGGCCAAAAGACAGAAATAGTAAATGAAAAACCGATCCAGATGCCGGCTTCTGGCCTCCTCGACCAGCCGGGCCATGGAGACCTGGTCGGCCAAAAGAGGGAAAACCACGGCCCACTCGATGATCTGCTGCAGGAAATCGGTGGCCTGTCTGGTCAGATGGGTGAAGAGATGAAAAATGTGAAAAAATAAAAAATCCTGGGGGGCCAGGGTGTAGGCCGCGCTAACGGATGATGGCCGCAGGGGCCTTTTGCGCCGCCAGCAGATTGTATCCAGCGCGGCCGCCTTTTCAAAATCCATCCACCCCGCAAAGAGGGCCAGGTGGAGTTCCAGCTTGATCCTCGCCTCGGGGTTCCAGAAGAGGTCGACGAAGCGCTCCGATTCTTTGAGATGATAACCGAGGCGGAAAAGGATTTGACGTCCTGATTCGCGCCGGCCTTCAGGGACCCACAGATCAAGATCGCCCATGATCCTTACGGCCGGATGGGGATGATGATGGGCCAGCAAAGAGGCGCCGCCCTTTAGAACCACGGTCGGAAACATCCGCGAGTCGAAGACGGCGAGAAGCCTCTCCAGCTCCCGGCGGTACATGTGATTCTGAATCAAGTTCTGGCTGAAGGAACGGTGAAGCTCGTCACGGATGGCCGACGGCAGCTCGCCGAGGAGGTCGAGCTGCTTTAGCTTGAAGAAAAAAAACGGGGCCAGATTGGCCCCTGTCATCAGCTCGCCCAGGGCGGGCCAGAGGCCCCCGCTCCTGACTCGCCTTAAAGCCTCGAGGCCGGCGAGGCCATCCCCCTGGTTCAACAATACGTGTCGAATCACCTCCTTGAAGGCTCTTATCAGTCCTGAAATCAAACCCCGGCCCGCCGAATGGCCCTGAATTGAAAATTCAAGCGATTAAAAAGCGCGCTCTTTTAAAAAGGCGGGGTCGTTTTTTTTGGGCAGCCCAAGGTTGAGCGCCGCCAAGGCCTGGCCAAAAATCAAGACAGCAGGTCTATCACCGCCCGGGAGGTGCGCTGGGGGTGGCCCACGCCCAAGAGATAGCATGCGCTCTTGTTGACCAGGTCGACTAGATTCTTCACCTGCCGTCCCGCGTCCGGGGCGAAGCGGCCGGCTTGGCCGAGGATGAGGCGGGACATGGTCAGCTTTGAACAGGCCTCGAGCGTCGGTTCAGAGCCGAAGCGGGGTTTGAGGTAAAGGAGGGCCTCCAGCCGGCCGGGAGCGGCGCTCCAGCGGCCTTTAACGTCGCTCGGATCAAAGAAGTAGAGGGGGTTGCCGGGAGAAAAGGGGTAGGGCCTCAAGGCGGCGCAAAAGGGTCCCAGCTCCGGCACCCGGGCGAGGGTCCTCTGCTTGAGGTGGAACTTTCTCGGGAACGGCACCGCTTCGAGCCCGTCGAGGAGAACCACCTCGTCGCAATGAACCTCCATACCGTCCAACACAAGTTGGGCGGCCAGAGTGGTCTTGCCGGCGGCCATGTCCCCCACCAGGGCGACGCGCTGATTGTTTATGGTGGCGCAGGCGGCGTGAAGGGCCAGAAAGCCGGCCATTTCTCTCAAGAGGCGGCCGTTTATGCGGGCCTCCAGCTCCATGACGGCCGTGTCCTGATCGTCGCCGCTCCACAGGCGGCCCTTGTCATCCTGGACATAATAGCGATTCCGCCGGCGGCGCAAGGCGAAGACGAGCCGAGCACGCTGGGGAAAATCACCCCGCGGTCGGACGGCGATGTCATCCACTTGAGCGCAGAGACTTTGGGTGTTGGTGATGACTTCAACACTGTAGCCCAGAAGCTGGAAGGTCTTGGTCAGGCTAATCGTATCAGGCCCTCCTGGTCGAGGTCCTTTAAGGTCTGAGCGACCTCCGCCTCCGGCGGCTTTGAGAGCTGGTAGGCCTCCTTGATGGCGCTGACTATCTCGTCCGTCGAGCGTCGTCCGTCGCACAACTCCAGGATGACGGCCGCGGAGTGATTTAAAAAATGCACTTTTCGCCTCTGGGGCTGATAGACCACGTAGCCATCCTCGACGACGTTGATGTCCAACCCGTCGACTATTTGCGGTTTTTGACTCATCAGCAGGTTCAAGGGAGGGTCTTCAAGGGGCCTGATTCACTTGGAGTCAAAGCCCGGCCGCCTTTGAAGCCGAATCTCCGGCGGAAATTAGAGGTAACGACGGCCGGTGAGCCTCCCGGCGCCATTAAGAGGCCGGGAATAGTCTACGATTCTTCGGGGGATTCTTCCCGGAGCCAACG
>CAYXRH010000173.1:0-8696 GCA_964466355.1 uncultured Thermodesulfobacteriota bacterium | reverse complement strand
CCAGGGCCGGCCTGCTCTCGGGAGGGCAGAAGCAGATGCTGGCCATCGCCCGGGCCTTCGTCAACGACCACCGGCTCCTGCTCATCGACGAACCGTCCAAGGGTCTGGCCCCGATCATCGTCGATCACTTGATCGAGTCCTTGAACCACATCAAGGCCCACACGACCATCATCCTGGTCGAGCAGAACTTCTACCTGGCCTCCCGGGTGGGGCGGGAATACTTCATCCTCGACGACGGCCTGGTGGCCCATCAGGGCCACCTGGAGGCCCTCGTCGTGGACGACGAGCTGAAGAAGAAATATCTGGGCATCGCTTGAGGAGCGGGGACAAAATGAACGCCAACGCGGCGGCTGAAACCAAGATCAAAACCGGCCCGGAGATGAAAAAGCTGGCCACGTGGCTCGCTGCGGCGGGCCTCTTGCTCCTGCCTCTGGTGTGGATCGACTTGACGACCTATCTCGTCCTGACCGTGGCCGGTCTGGCCATGGGCATGCTTTTGTTCCTCACCGCCGCGGGCCTGACCCTCATCTTCGGCTTGATGGACGTCTTGAACCTGGCCCACGGCGCCTTCTTCGCCTGGGGGGCCTACGCCGGCTTCACCCTCCTCGGCCCCCTCAACGCCTGGGGCTGGGTCGAGACCGGCACCTGGGGCCAGAGCGTGGCCAGCGTGCTCCTGGCCCTCCTGCTGGCTCTGATCGTCGGCGGTCTGCTGGGCGTTTTGTTGGAGCGGATCATCATCCGCCGGGTCTACGGCAGCCACCTGAAGCAGATCCTCATCACCATGGGCGCCTCCCTGGTCATGGCCGAGATCATCAAGATCTGCTGGGGGCCCAACGACGAGGTCGTACTGGTGCCCCAGGCCTTCATGGGCTCTTGGGACGTCTTTGACGTGATCATCAACAAGTTCCGGGTGGCGGCCATCTTCGTCGGGCTGGCCGTCTTCGTGGCCATTCATCTGGTCATGAAAAGGACCAAGCTGGGCATCATCGTCCGGGCCGGCGTGGAGAACCGGGAGATAGTCCAGGCCCTGGGCCACAACATCAACCGCATCTTCACCGGCGTCTTCGCCGCCGGAGCGGCCCTGGCCGCGGTGGGCGGGACGATGTGGTCCATCTTCAAGGAGCAGATCCACCCGGCCATGGGCGAGGAGAACCTCATCTTCGCCCTCATCGTGGTCATCATCGGCGGCCTGGGCTCGGTGGGGGGCTCCTTCCTGGGGGCGATCATCGTCGGCCTGGCCTTCAACTACGTCGCCTTCCTGCTGCCCAAGCTGGCCTTGGGGGTCAACATCCTCATCATGGCCGTCATTCTTCTGTTGAGGCCCAAGGGCCTCCTGGGGCGGGAGTAGAGCCGTGGCCGACGAGGTCAGCCGCTTGACCCCGGTGCAGCGGGATCGTCTCCGGGAAAGAAGAATCCGCTTCCGCCGGGCTTCGTTTTATGTCCAGGCGGCCCTGGTCGTTTGCTTCATCATCGCCCCCCTGATCGTGCCCTCGTTTCGGGTCATGGACGTCCTGGCCAAAATCATGATCTTCACCGTGGTCGTGGCCTCCTATGACCTGATCATCGGCTACACCGGCATCATCTCCTTCGCCCACGGCATGTTCTTCGGCCTGGGGGCCTACTCCCTCTCCCTGGTCATCTTTCACGCCGCGGCGCCGCAGTGGCACCACCTTATCCTGGCCGTGCTCCTGGCCCTGATCTTGAGCGTCTCCCTGGCCCTGGTGGTGGCCTTCTTCTCGCTGCGGATCAAGGCCATCTTCTTCGCCATGATGACCCTCGCCCTGGCCGAATTCGTCCACATCCTCGGCTACCAGTGGCACGGTCTGACCATGGGCGAGGACGGCATGTCCTTTCAGCTGCCGGGCTTCTTGAGCGTGGACTGGTCGGCCGGGCCGCTTTTGGCCGGGGAGCTCAACGGCCGCCTCCTCACCTACTACCTCATCCTCGTCGTCTCGGCCGCCCTCTTCCTCGGGCTGCTGCGCTTCGTGCGCTCGCCGGTGGGCCGGGTCCTCAAGTCGATCAGGGACAACGAACAGCGGGCCACGGCCTTGGGCTTCAAGACCTTCCACTACCAGGTCCTGGCCACCGTCTTCGGCTCGAGCATCGCCTCCCTGGCCGGCATCCTGTTCGCCATGTGGCTCAGATACGTCAACCCGGACTCGGTCCTGGGCATCCCGACCATGCTCAACATCCTGCTCATGGTCATCATCGGCGGCCTGGGGACCCTCTACAGCGGCATCATCGGCGCCGCCTTCCTCCAGATCACCGAGAGCTGGCTGCCCGACCTCCAGCACCTCACCCAGGCCCTCTTTCCGGGCGTGGAGCTGGTCCAGCGCCTGGCCGAGCGGTGGATGCTCTACTTCGGCGTCCTGTTCATTCTGGTGGTCTTCTTTTTCCCCAAAGGCATCATCGGCACGGCCGGGGAGATGCTCGCCCGGCGCCGGGCCGCCTCCCTCGAAGGCGAGTGAGCCATGGCCGATCTTGAAGTTAGGGTCGGCCTCCTCAGCCTGGCGACCTACATCCCGCGGGCCTATCACGACGCCGAGTTCATCGCCGCCCGGGGCGAGACCCCGGCCGAGATCATCCGCACCAAGCTGGGCTGGCGTCAGAAGAACGTGCCCGGCCCCGGCGACGGCACCGTGGCCATGGGCCTCAAGGCCGCCCGCAAGGCCCTCTATTACTCCGGCCTCGCCCCAAAGGAGATCGATCTGGTCATCTGGAGCGGGGAGGAGATCAAGGAGTACCGCAACTGGCCGGTGAGCCCCAAAATCCAAAAGGAGCTGGGCTTGAAAAAGGCCTGGTCGTTTGACATGCAGCAGCGCTGCGGCACGACCATGGTCGCCCTGAAGCTGGCCCGGGACATGATCCGGGCCGACGACGGCCTGAACAACGTCCTCATCGCCTCCGGCTACCGCAACGCCGATCTGATCGACTATTCCAACCCCCGGGTGCGCTGGATGTACTACCTCGCCGCCGGCGGCGCGGCCGGCGTGGTCCAACGCGACTGCCCCGTGAACGAGATCCTCGAAGGCCAGTTCATGAGCGACGGCTCCTTTGCCTGGGACGTCTACGTCCCCCAGGGCGGCTCGGCGGCGCCGATGACGGCCCTGGGCCTGGCCCAGGGCAGGCAGTACCTCGACGTCATGGATCCCACGGGCATGAAGGCGCGGTTGGAGAAGCTGTCCCTGAAAAACTGGCTGTGGTGCATCGACCGCGCCCTGGAGAAGTCGGGCTGCAGCCGGGGGGACGTGGACTACCTGGCCGCGCTTTTGATGAAGCGCAGCGCCCACGACTACCTCGTCGCCCAACTGGGGCTCGAGCCAAGCCAGACCCGCTATCTGGCCGAATTCGGGCATCACGGCCAGAACGACCAACTCCTCTCCCTGGAGCTGGCCCTGGAGGAGGGCCGGCTCAAAGACGGCGACCTGGTCCTGATGATCTCGGCCGGCATCGGCTACGCCTGGGACGCCCTGGTGATGCGGTGGGGGAAGGGGCGCGGAGGGGCTGATAAATGATCTACGGCGATTGGATCGGCCGCTGGGGGCTTTCCCATCCGCACCAGGAAGCCCTGGTGGACGTCATCGAAAACCGGCGCTACACCTACGGCCAGTTGAGCCGGGACATCAACCGGCTGGCCAATTATCTCGGCGCTGAGCTGAAGCTCAAAAAGGGCGAGCGGGTGGCCTGTCTGTCCTTCAACCGGGTGGAGTACATCACCCTCTTCTTCGCCCTGAGCCGCCTGGGGGCCATTCTGGTGCCCCTCAACTTCCGCCTGGCCAGCGGTGAGTTCGTCTACTTTCTCCGGGACGCCGCGCCCGAGGCCTTTTTCTTTGATCAAGAGCATCAGGCCGTCGTCGAAAAATTGAAAGACAAGGCTGACCTCAAACACTACGTCTGCTTCGATGACGACGACTCCGTGGGCCTGGCCCTGCCGCGGGCCTCAGAGGGGCTCTTAGCCGAGCCCCCGCCCGAGGTGGACATCAACCCGGACGACCCCCAACTTATCATCTACACCTCGGGCACCACCGGCCAGCCCAAGGGCGTCGTCCTGACCCACGGCATGATCACCGCCAACGCCCTCAACACCAACCTTGGCTGGGACCTCCGCGCCGACGACCGGACCATTCTGCACTCGGCCATGTTCTACACCGCCGGCTGGAACGTCCTCACCCTGCCCCTGTTTCAGTGCCGCGGGGTGAACATCCTCATCCAGAGCTTCGAGGCCGACTTGATCCTGAAGCTCATCGAGAGGGAGAAGGTGACCATCTTCTTCGGCGTGCCGACGATGTATCAGATGCTCGCCGAGTCCCCCCTCTTCGAGGCCGCGGACTTCTCTAAGGTCAGATTCCTGGTCTCCGGCGGCGCGCCGCTGGGCCGGGAGGTCGCCGAGGTCTTCCAGCGGCGGAAGGCGGCGCGCATCTGGGAGGGCTACGGCCTGACCGAGGTCGGGCCCAACAACTTCCAGGCCAACGGCAAGCCGGGCACGGTCGGCCACCCCATGCCCCTGGTCGATTTGAAGCTGATCGACGCCGCCGGCCGCCCGGTCGGCCCCGGCGAGCAGGGTCAGATACTCTTAAAAGGCCCCCACGTCTGCGTCGGCTACTGGAAAAAGCCCCAGGCCACGGCCGAGGCCATCAAGGACGGCTGGTTTCTGACCGGCGACCTGGGCCGCCTCGACGAGGACGGCCACCTCAGCCTCGTCGGCCGCCAGAAGGACATGATCATCTCCGGCGGGGTCAACATCTACCCGGCCGAGATCGAGGCCGCCATCGAGGCCCATCCGGCCGTGGCCGCGGCGGCGGTCATCGGCGTGCCGGACGCCAAGTGGGGCGAGGTGGGCAAGGCCGTGGTGGAGCTTCATCCGGGGCGGTCCTTGAACCTGGAGGAGCTTCTTGACTTCCTGGCCGACAAGCTGGGCCGGTTCAAGCTGCCCAAGTATTTGAGGGTGGTCGAGAAGCTGCCGCGCACCCCGGCCTCGGGCAAGGTCCAGAAGTTCATCCTCAAGGAAAAACACGGCCGGGCGGACAACGAGTGAGCGAGCGGCGGACGAGCGTCGGTCTGGTCAGCTACGGCCTCCATCTTCCCACCGGGTACGAGACCGCGGCCGAGATCGCCGAGCGGGCCGGGCTTTCCGCGGCGGCGGTCGAGGAGCTGGGCCTCGAGGGCAAGCCCAGGCCAGGAGCAGAGGATCAGCCCATCCCCATGGCCGCCGCGGCGGTCCGGCGGGCCTTGGCCGCGGCCCCGGGCCTGGAGCCCGCGGAGGTGGATTTGGTTTTGTGGACCGGCGAGGAATACAAGGACTACATCGCCCAGACGGCGGCCATCCGCCTCCAGGAGGAAGTCGGCTGCCGAAACGCCTGGGCCTTTGACCTGGTCGGCCAGGGGGTGACCTCCCTCGTCGGCCTGCGCGTGGCCCACGACATGATGGTCAGCGACGAGACCATCGAGACCGTGCTCCTGGCCGGCGGCACGCGCAACGTGGACCTGGTCGATTACGCCAACCCCCACACCCGCTTCCTCCTGGCCGCCTCGGCCTCGGGCGGAGCGATGATCTTGAAGCGGGGGCATGGGCGCAACCGGCTCCTGTCCTTCGCCTTCGAGGTCCACGCCGACATGGCCGACGAGATCTTCGTCCCCGGCGGCGGCACCGAGCACCCCTTCAGCCTGGAGATGCTCGACTCGCCCCTGATGTTTTTTCAGGCCGCCGACCCCTCCAAGGTGGACCGCTATTTGAAATCAAGCTGGGTGGAGGGGTTGACCTCGGTGGTCAAAAAGGCCGCCGGCCAGAGGAGGATCGACTATCTGGCCCTGCGCCACCTCGCCCCTGGGGACCGGGCGCGGATCTTGGCCGCCGCGGGGCTGAAACCCGGCCAGTCCCTGCCCCTCTTTGACCTCGGCCACCACGGACCCAACGACGTCATCATCTCCCTGGACCGGGGGCTTGAGAGCGGGGCCGTCGAGGAGGGCCACGTGGTGGTCCTGGCCGGGGGCGGCATCGGCTTCACCTACGCCGCCGCTTCGATAAAATGGGGTCCGGCGTGATGGAGAAGAAACCAGACGTCAAAAAAGGCCTGAGCCTCGAGCGCCTCGTCGTCGGTCAGACCCACGAGCACAGCGTGGTCATCAGCGAAGAGATGATCAGGCTCTTCGCCGAGGCCACCGGCGACTTCAACCCGATCCACCTCGACGAAGACTTCGCCCGCAGTTCGGCCTTTGAACGGCGCGTGGCCCACGGCCTGCTCACCGCCGGCGTCATGTCCGGGGTGCTGGGCACCCGCTTCCCCGGCTTGGGGACCATCTATCTGAGTCAGACCCTGAAGTTCGTCAAGCCGGTCTTCATCGGCGACGAGATCACTGTCCGCCTCAAGGTCCTGGAGATCATCCCGGCCAAGAACCGCCTCCGCCTGGAGACCGTCTGCCTCAATCAGGACGGCGAGGCGGTCTTGGTCGGCGAGGCGGTGGTCCTGCCGCCGCAGTAAAATTTTGGCGATTATAAACTTAAGAAACCTCAGAGATAGGATAATCCCCTTGTCTATTTGCTCTTTTTCTTCTTCTTTTGCTTCGGTGGAGGAGGAGTTTCTAGGAGACGTTTGACCACCTTCTTGAAGTCTTTTCCCCTTTCTTCTTCACTTGAGATATCTTTATCGGTCACGTCTCCTCCTTGGCTTTCATTTCCCACAAGAAACGAGGATATCTCATATATGTGACACCAAGTCGCTGACAAATATCTGGTATCTTTTTCTTGGTCGGATTAACTATGTTGGGTTGACTCACTTCATGACTTACAACAGTTGCTCCGAGACTTAACCCATGCGCAATGCAATATGGATCAGCCCTCCCGTCTAATGTTTCCATATCTATTGAGGTAAGAGCACCGTAAGCATTTAACACGGCTGGCAACGAGGCAAGCGCATCTATAGTTGATATTTTCTTAATGTAATTGAATCCATTTAGAATATCTATGAGGTTATCGGTTCCCTTTTTTATTTCTTCGAATACTTTTTCGGGAATATACACTTTGTGTTTCAGTCCCAATTCATCTAGCCAAAACCAAAAACCATTATCACCCGAGCCCGGCGGGAAGTCATACCTAAAGGCCTGTGTGAATACATCGGTGTCTAGAATATACACAATGTTATGCAGTCTCCGGGTAAATACTTGCGAATTTGTCTATTTTCACGCGTAATAGATGAAAGGCGTCTATTTCAGATATCTTGCCGTCGTTAGCTGCGTCAATAACTGTTTCGATAAGTCTATTTCCTAACCGATATCTGTTCTTAATGATAGAATCCTGTTTCCAGGGCTCCTCTTTCTGCTTTTCTTTTTGTTTCTCTCTCAACCGGTTTAAAAAAGACCTGTAATCATTGTACAAATCCCAATAATATTCTTTAGAAATAAATCTTAGGTCCAATAAACGCCTAGCAAAACATATTTCGCTCACCTTGAATTCTTTGGCGGTTTTACGAATATTGCCGGATAATTCATCAACCTCTTGTGCGCCTATCCATCTAGCTCGCAACTCTTGTTCGGGCACTAAAAACTCTGCGGCAACTTTGTTGCAATATTTTTCATGCCTCCCATAATCGTGATGTTCTGTACCTAAAGAGTCAAGGTTGGATATACCCGTATCTCCAAGCCATACATGGACAAGCTCGTGAACCAAAGTAAAAACCCTCGCGGATAGAGAGTCATTAGGATTAACAACAATGAATGGCGCAAAAGAGTCACTGATTACAATACCGCGAAAAACTTCAGGGCCGATCTTAGAATGGTAACTCCCTAGATCCCCCTCAAGAACAATAAACACCCCTATGCTTTCCGCCTTGTCTCTCAAGTACCTGAAAAGTCCGTCACTACTTTTTATTTTCTGCTGCTCGGAGAAAGTAAAAGAAAGATGCCTCCTAATATCTGCAACTGCCATCTTCACATCAATATTTACGTCGCCAGCCCCCACAAATGCAACATTAGGATGGCCCTCCTCCATTACTATTTCCTTGATGTTTTTGTGTAGGGCTCGCACACGCCTAGTAAGAGCAGCAAATTCAGGAGAATCCTTTGGATTTGGGCCTCTGTCTCCAACGGTTCTATAGTCAGTAAGGGTAGATTCGCTTTTGGGGGGAGCAGAAAGGAAAAAGGTTAATACCGGCCTGCGGTATGCCTTGGCAATTTGTTCTATCTGGCGGAAAGATATGGTCGCCTCTCCATCCTCCCATTGTTGAAGCCGCTGCCAGGGTTCCATACCAGGGAAATCCCCTCTATGCTTCAAAGCTTTTATCTTTGCCCGCTCTGCGGCTTCAGCCAAGGACAGGCCAGATTCCTCCCTGGCCCACTTCAGCAGTCCAGGCGTCACAGGCACGTTAAGCGGGTCTTTCATCATGCTAAATTCCCCAGCGCAAGGCCAGCAGGCGAGTCCCGGTAAAGGAGCCTTTTGCCTTCAATCCCCTTGAGGGCGGCCCTAGTTCGTTCAGCATCATTGGCCTTGCGGTGGTTGTATCTGAAATCAAACTCCCCGACGTAGCGCTTAAGGTATCTGGAGCCAACATGCTGGTAGACACCGACCAGCCCCCGCTTTAAAATGCTGAAATAATTCTCAATAGTATTCGTATGAATCGGCCCCCTCACATACTCACCCTGGCTATGGCATACAATATCATGGCCAGTAAACTCCTTGTCAAGCCCACGGTAGACCCCGAAGT
>CAYXRH010000172.1:0-8780 GCA_964466355.1 uncultured Thermodesulfobacteriota bacterium | reverse complement strand
CACTGCTGCCTCCCGTAGGAGTCTGGACCGTGTTCCAGTTCCAGTGTGGCTGGTCATCCTCTCAGACCAGCTACCCATCGTCGCCTTGGTGGGCCATTACCCCACCAACAAACTAATGGGACGCGAGCCCGCCCCCAAGTGGCAGCTTTCTTAAAGAGGCAACCTTTGACCGCTGGCTCCGAAGAGCCTGTGGTCTTATCCGGTATTAGCACCGCTTTCGCGATGTTATCCCGATCTTGGGGATGGGTTACTCACGCGTTACTCACCCGTGCGCCGCTTTACTCGCGAGGCCGAAGCCTCACTTTCTCGCTCGACTTGCATGTGTTAGGCACGCCGCCAGCGTTAGTTCTGAGCCAGGATCAAACTCTCCAGTTTAAACGTTGACAGACCTAGAAACAGGCCTGCTCTTTAACGTCCCATGGACGGTAGACCCGACTTAGACCCACATTGTCCGCTATTTAGTTTTCAAAGATCGAAACGCTGGAGGACTAATCCTCCAGGCTAGATCCTATCCCATGGTTTAGGAGTTGTCAAGGGGTTTAACGCTCTCGAACACCCTTGATTTAAAAGAACCGTCCTGAAGCCGACCGCCCGGGAAAACCCAGGCGGCGAAGGCAACATATATGGCATCGCGGCGGGGCTGTCAAGGAAAAAACAAAGGCGGCTCGTTTTTTGGCCTGCGGCTCACCCTCAAGCGGCGAGTCGAGCCCTCGCCCGGCTCAAAGTCAAGGCCCAGCCTGAGGCAATTCCTCATGATATCATGCTTTTGGCCTGGGTGATGGCCCGGGCCAGTGCGGCCGGCTTTTGAGAGCCGATCAAGAGGCGCTGGCCGCTTGAAAGTCTTAAGCTCAAGCCCTTGGTCCCGGAGATGTTGTAGGCCCAGCCCCGCTTGGGCCCGCCCCACTTGACCCCCCAGCCGCCGTATTCTTTCAAGGGGTTGTACTCCACCACCTCAAACTCTTTTATCTGAGCGATGAGGATGCGTTTATTGACCAAGGGAAACATGCGGACGCAAAGATGGTCAGGGTAAATTCTGACCTCCAGGCAAAGGCGAAAGGCCAGCCAGAGGAGACAGGCGGCCAGGGCGAACATGAAAAAAGAGACCACCATGAGCCAGAAATCAGACATGGGCCCAGAGCCGAAAGGTCGGCCCTTTATGATCTGTTCGTAAAAGCCCCGGCCCCAGTGAAAGGCCATGGCCCCCACGCCCAGGATGACCAGCCAGCGGACCCAGGGGTTTTTGAAGGACTGGGTTTCTTGAAAAAGGATCTGGGGCACAACTGGTCCAAGCGTCGGCGCGAGTTCTTGGCCCAAACTGGGCTCGGCCCAAGATGACACATGAAGGGTTTGAGGGCAAGGGGTCCGGCTCGACTCCCACGCGCTAAACCCCGCCCGCGCCGGGTCAGGAAGTGACCTGCTCTCTTCCACTCCTTCCAACCCGTCCGGAGGCCACAAGGCCGCCAACCCTTCACCCAACAACTGTCAAATGAATACGGCCATAGAACCTCCTTCCGCCTTTTCTTTACCCCCCTCCCCCTCCTCTGCTATCTTGTATCCAATTTCTGACAGCATTTTTTAAGGGAAGGACGGCTCATGGATCAGCGCTACGTGGCCTTGGCCGACAAAATCGGCCTCGGTCATTCAGAACGCATCGCCCGTCTTTTTGAACACCTGGCCGATGGGACCGCGGCGGACATTCTTTTGAGTCTGCCGACCCAAACCCCAAAGATCGCTCAAGATCTGAGTCTGCCCCTCGCCGAGGTCGAAGCCAAGATCGAGGACCTGTTCGTCAAGGGCGTGGTTTTCCCTTCCTCCAAGACCGACCCGCCGACCTATCGCCTCTGCCGGGATTTGATCCAGTTCCACGACGCCTCCATCCTCTGGCCCGAGGCGCCGCGGGCCTTCTTGGATCTCTGGCGCGACTTCATGGACGAGGAGTGGCTGGCCATCGCCAGAGCGATGGCCGCAAACATGCCCAAGCCTTACACCCGCATCATCCCCGTGGGGGTGTCCATCGAGCCGCGGGCCCGGGTCCTCGACTTTGAAAGCGTCAGCGACATCGTCCGACGCTCCCGCAACCTGGCCGTGACCAAGTGCACCTGCCGCCTGACCATGCAAAAGTGCGACCGCCCCCTGGAGGTCTGTCTCCAGGTCAATCGGGCCGCGGACTACACCCTGGCCCGGGGCACGGGCCGGCGGGTGAGCCAGGACGAGGCTCTGGCGCTTTTAAAGGAGTGCGAGGAGCAGGGCCTCATCCACGTCACCTTCAACCGCCTTGAGGTGGAGCACTTCATCTGCAACTGCTGCCCCTGCTGCTGCCAGACCATGCCCGTGCTCATCAAGGGCGGTATCCACGTCATCGACCCCAGCCGCTTTCGGGCCCAGATCGATGAGGCGCTCTGCTCCGGCTGCGGCCTCTGCCTGGAGCGCTGCTATTTCGGGGCCCTCAGCCTCGATGAGGGCGAAAGGGAATCAACGGGCCAGGTGGACGCAAAGAAGTGCATGGGCTGCGGGCTGTGTCTGATCGCCTGCCCCGAGGAGGCCATCCAGCTCATCGAGGTCAGGCCCGCGGCTTTTGTGCCCGGCGCGGCCGGAATCGTCTGACCTGAGATCTTATAATACTGATCGGCCTTTAAGGGACCTGGCCCTAAAGCACCCGGTTGGCGATCTCCTCAATGGGCAGGTTGGTCACCTCGATAATCTGCAAGCCTTTGAGACGGGCGAAGATCTGATGACTGAAGTCCAGCTCCCGCCTGATCTGGCCCAGATCGGCGTAGCTGTCCAGTCCAGCGTACTTGAACCGCCTCTGCCTCAAGAAAGCCAGCGTCTCCGCGGCGATGGTGAAGCCGAGCTTGCGGTTGGGCAGACCGAAGATCTTGTCCGGTGGCTTGGCGCCCATGACGATGGGGATGTTGGCCACCTTGAGGTTGTGGTTGCAGGAGAGATAGAGGCTGGTTGGCGTCTTAGAAGTTCTTGAAACTCCTAATATTATTAGATCAGCCTCCTCCAGGGTCTCCAGGCCCTGGCCGTCGTCGTGCTTCAGGGTGAAGTCAATGGACTCGGCCAGGCGGATGGATTTCTGGGCCATCTCGTCGAGGAGTCCGGGGTGCAGGGAGGGCATGAGGTCCCACAGGTCGCCCAGCTTGCTCAAGAGGGGGCCCAGGAGATCGATGACTTGAATCTTCACCTTCCCTTTCTGGCGGCGCATGAACCGGCGCAGGTCCGGGGCGACCAGGGAATAGACGACCAGGCCGGAGACGGACTCGGCCTGAGACAGAACCGCCGCCAACACCTCGCCGGACTTGACAAAGGGAAACCGGGAAAAGATGGGCTCAATCTGGTCGAACTGGACCAAGACGGCCTTGATGACCCTCTCGGCGGTGACGCCGGTGGCGTCAGAGACGACGAAGACGTGGACTCTCTTTTTGTCCTCGCTCATCGGCCGAAGTCTCTTAAGAAAAAGAGAGGTTTCTAGTGTAATGTCTCCTAAGAGGGCGCAGCATTGACTTATGATATCTGCTGCGGTGAGGCCACACCAAGGCCTGCCCCCGTTTTTGGCCGGGACGAGTGAACCGTCGGCCTCGCGCTCAAAAAGGCTCGCCGAGAGGGCTTGAGAGCTCAAAGCCCCCAGACCAGATTCTGATGGATCCAGCCCTCGTCGCCGTCGGCGTGTCTGACCAAGACCCACTGGCCTTCAGTCTTGAGGACCTTGAAGGCCGCCCCCCGCGAGGCGGTGAAGAGAATCTGGGAGCTGACGTCCGGCCGGCGGCGCACGTTGGCTTTGCCGACCTTGACCACCACGCCCTTGTCTTTGGCCAGCAGCCTCTCCAGAACCCAGGCCTTGTCGCCCTCATAATCCTGGACCTGAAGCCAGCCGCCCTTGCGGCCGATGACCTCGACCGGGTAGTAGCGCTCCGCGGTGAAGCGGACGCGGTGTTTGGTCGAAGGGCCGTCGCGGAAGTTCAAGACGCTGCTCTTGACCGAACGCATTTCAGCCCAGGCCAGCCCGGAGGTCAAAAAGGCCACCACCACCCAGGCCGTCAGCAGCCGCCTCATTTCTCGAACTCCCGGCCGCACCAGGGGCAGTACTGGTAATTAGGATCGGCCAGAGCCTCGTGGCAAGAGGAGCAGTGCATGTTCAACTCCTCGGCGCAAAACGGGCAAAAGATGAAGCTAGCCGCCGCCTCGGGGCAGGTCTGCTCCAGCTTGATCCACTCCTCCCGGCACTTGGGATCAGCGCACATCTTTCTTTGACGGGCTTTCTCCTCCATTGAACCTCCTTGCCAGGCAAGTTATCTTTCGGGCCTGTTCTTGTCAACTCCAGGACCAAGACGAGCCTCAATCAAACCGGCCGGAGGCGGTCTTTGTGTTGTGGACGCGGCGCGGTGGTGATAAGATTTTGATTCGACAATCATGGAAGCTCCCGTCTCCAAACCTTTGCCGCCCAGGGTCTTTTCCGTCTCCGAGCTGACGGCCCGGGTGCGCGAGCTTTTAGAAAAAAATCTGGGCCTCATCTGGGTCGAGGGGGAGGTCTCCTCCCCCCGCCACCCCCCCGCGGGGCACCTCAACTTCAACCACAACCACCCCAAGGCCGGCGTAAAGGCGGTCATCTTCAGCGCCAGGCGGCGTCATCTCGGCTTCGAGCCCGAGGAGGGCATGCAGGTCCTCGCCTTTGGCGCCCTGACCGTGTACGAGCCCCGGGGGGAGTATCAACTCGTCATCGAGCACCTCGAACCGCTCGGCGCCGGCGCTTTGGCTCTCGCCTTTGAGCAGCTCAAGGTCAAGCTGGCCAGGGAGGGGCTTTTTGACCCTGAGCGCAAGAAGCCCTTGCCCATCCTGCCGCGCCGGGTGGCGGTGGTCACCTCGCCCAGCGGCGCGGCCTTGTGGGATTTCCTGCGCATTATCAAGCGCCGCTTCCCGGGCCTGACCATCCAGATTTACCCGGTCCCGGTCCAGGGCGAAGCCGCCCCCGGGCTGATCGTCCGCGCCCTGACGGAGCTCAACGACCTTTGCCCCGCTCCAGAGGTGATCGTCCTCACCCGGGGCGGCGGCTCGCTGGAAGACCTGTGGCCCTTCAACACCGAAGTCGTCGCCCGGGCCGTGGCCGCCTCAAAAATCCCGGTCATCTCGGCCGTGGGCCACGAGGTCGATTTCACCATCGCCGATTTCGCGGCCGACGTGCGCGCGGCCACGCCTTCCAACGCAGCCGAGCTGCTCGTCAGGCCCAAGGTGGAGTGGCTGGCCGAGGTGAGAACCTGGGAGATCAGGCTGATCCGGGCCGCGGCCCGCCGGGTGGAGACGGTCCGCCTCGAGGTCAAGGCGCTCAGAGGCCGACTCATCGACCCCCGCCGGAGCATCAACCTCTGGCGGCTTTCCTTGGACGACCTCATCTTCAGGCTCGACGGCGCTTTGAAACGCGGCTTCGAGGCCCGCCGCTCCAGAGCCGCTTTGCTCTCCAGCCGCCTCGCCGCGGTGAGCCCCCGGCCCCTGCTCTCCCGCCTGACGGCCCGAAAAAGCGCCCTGAACCAGGCCTTGGCCTGGCAGGTCAGGGCCTGTGTCAAGGAGGCCAGGTCCAGGATCGGATCGGCCGCCGAGCGCCTGGAGGCTCTCTCCCCCCTGGCGGTCCTGGGCCGGGGCTACAGCCTGACCTATGACCGACGAGGCCGCCTGGTCCGCGCCGCGGCAACGGTCAAAGTCGACGACAGGGTCTCGGTGCGGCTCAAAGAGGGCGGCTTGGGCTGCTTGGTCAAAGAGGTCAAGAAGCGATGGTCGGCTTAAGGCAAGTCGCCCTGGCGGCCCTGGCCGGGCTGCTGCTCAATCCGGCCGCGGCCCAAGGCCTGGCGGTGAGGGTCGCCCCCCAGCCGGTCGATCGAGGCCGGCCGGCGGCTTTGATATTGAGCCCCGCCCCCAGCGAGAGAGAGGTCAAGGCCCGCTTCCAGGGGCGGCCGATCCCGCTCATCAGGGAGGGGTCGGATCTGATCGGGCTTTTTGGGGTGGACGTCATGATCAAACCGGGCCGCCACCCCCTGACCCTGTCTTGGAAAACCGCCGCCAAGAGCCATCGCCGCCAAAAGATCTTCGTCGAGGTCCGCGACCGCGACTACGGCACCCGCCGACTCAAAGTCGATCGAGCCCAGGTGGTCCTCTCCCCGGCTGACCTGGCCAGGGCCAAGCAGGAGAAGGCTCTGGTCAAAAAGGCCCTGGCCACCTATTCCCTCCAGAGGCTCTGGCGCGGGTCTTTTCTGAGGCCCGCCTCTGGCGAGGTCATCAGCGCCTTTGGCCGGCGGACGATAATCAATGATCAGCCCCGCCAAAAACCCCACACCGGCGTGGACATCCGCGCCGCCGAAGGCGATCCCATCAAGGCCCCGGCGGACGGGCGAGTCATCCTGGCCGGATTCCACTTCTTCGCCGGGGGCTCCATCTACCTGGACCACGGCCTGGGGCTCATCACCATGTTTTTTCACCTGAGTCAAATCGAGGTCGAGGCAGGCCAGACGGTCGCCCGCGGCCAGATCATCGGCCGGGCCGGGGCCACCGGCCGGGTGACCGGGCCCCACCTTCACTACGGCCTCTATCTGGACGGCGCCAGGATCGACCCCCTGGCCTTTCAGGAACTGACCGAAACCCTAGCCCTGGAATGAAGAGCCATGCCCAAGAAAGTCAAAAAACCGCCAGAAAAGTTCGAAGCCCTCCTCGCCCGCCTGGAGGAGATCGTCAAGAAACTCGAGGACGGCGAGCTCGACCTGGGGGAGGCCCTGACCGTCTTTGAGGAGGGGGTGAGCTTGAGCCGCCGCCTCAACGAGCGGCTCAATGAGGCCGAGGAGAGGGTCGAAATCCTCTTGCGCCAGGCCCAGGGAGAGCTGAAGGCGGCCCCCTTCGATCTGGCCGACGAAAAAGACGATGACCGCCTTTGACCTCAAACAATACCTGGCCCAGAAAAGGGAAATGGTCGAGGCCGGGCTCAAGGAGCGCCTGGTGGACCTGCCCGCGCCTCTTTCTCCCTTACGCCAGGCCATGGCCCACTCCCTCTTCGCCGGCGGCAAGCGTCTGAGGCCCATCCTCTGCCTCTCCGCGGCCGAGATCTTCGGCGCCAAGCCGTCCTCGGTCATGCCCACCGCCTGCGCCCTGGAGTTTATCCACACCTACTCTCTCATCCACGACGATCTGCCGGCCATGGACGACGACGACCTGCGGCGGGGGCAGCCGACCTGCCACAAGGTCTTCGGCGAGGCCATGGCCCTCCTGGCCGGCGACGCCCTGCTCTCCGAGGCCTTCAACCTCCTGGCCGCCCAGGCCGAGATCCACCCGCCGGCGAGGGTCATCGCCGTCATCAGGCTCATCGCCCGGGCGGCGGGCCCTGAAGGCATGGTCGGCGGCCAAGCGGCGGACCTGCTGGCCGAAGGGCAAATTGGGGTCCCTGAGTCCGAGGTCGAGTTCATCCACGCCCGCAAGACCGGGGCTCTGATCACCGCCTCGGCGGTCAGCGGCGCCAAGCTGGCCGGGGCTGAGGATGAGGCCCTCGAGGCGGTGACCCGCTACGGCCGCAATCTGGGCGCGGCCTTTCAAATCGTCGATGATTTGCTGGACATTGACGGCCAAACAGATATTATAGGCAAGCCGGTCGGCTCAGACCTGGCCAAGGGCAAGGCGACCTACCCCGCGGCCGTGGGGAAGAAAGCGGCCCGGGCAAAGGCCGCTTTCTTGGCCGCTGAAGCGATCAGAGCCGTGGAGGGTTTCGGGCCCGCGGCCCAACCGTGGCGGGCTTTGGCGGCTTATATCATCGAACGCGAGAGGTGAGCGGACCGCTCGGTCTACCTCAAAAATGGACTCAAAAGACGTCACAATCTCCGCTGACGAGACCGGCTTGCTCAGGGGAATCAATTCGCCGGCCGATCTGAAGCGGCTCCGCGAGGATCAACTGCCGGCCCTGGCCGCAGAGATAAGGCAAGAGATAATCACCACCGTCTCCAAGACCGGCGGCCACCTGGCCCCGTCCCTGGGCGCGGTCGAGCTGGCCATTGCTCTGCACTACGTCTTCGAGGCGCCCCAGGACAAGATCATCTGGGACGTGGGCCATCAAGCTTACGCTCACAAGCTCCTCACCGGCCGCCTCGAGCGCTTCGCCACCCTGCGTCAGTACGGCGGCCTGTCCGGCTTTCCCCGGCGGGCCGAGTCGCCTTTTGACTGCCTCGACACCGGCCACGCCTCGACGTCCATCTCGGCCGGCCTGGGCATGTCCGTGGCCAAGGAGCTCAAGGGCGACCAAGACCGGGTCATCGCCGTCATCGGCGACGGCTCCATGACCGGCGGCATGGCCTTTGAAGCCCTCAACCAGGCCGGAGACCTGGACAAGGACCTCATCGTCGTCCTCAACGACAACGAGATGTCCATCTCGCCCAACGTGGGCGCGCTGTCCTCGTATCTGTCGCTTAAGCTCACTGGCCGGGCCTACGTCAACTTCAAGGAGCGGTTCAAGGACGCCCTCACCCAACTGCCCCAGGGCGAAAACGTTTTGAAGCTGGCCCGCCGGTGGGAGGACGCGCTCAAGACCTTTTTCACGCCGGGCATGCTCTT
The DNA here is from genome assembly GCA_964466355.1 of uncultured Thermodesulfobacteriota bacterium. Classification (GTDB taxonomy): domain Bacteria; phylum Desulfobacterota; class Desulfarculia; genus CAYXRH01. The sequence continues at coordinate 203 of CAYXRH010000172.1, read as the reverse complement.
TGAAGCCTTGAAGTTCGACTACCTGGGGCCGCTCAACGGCCACCGGCTGGACAGGCTTCTGGAGACCTTCCGCAACCTGCGCCACCTCAAAGGTCCGGTCCTGGTTCACGTCTTGACCACCAAGGGCAAGGGCTATCAGCCCGCCGACGAGAAACCCCCCAAATTAAAACGCCGAGGCGCCAGTTGACCCCCCCCCCACCCAC
>CAYXRH010000171.1:0-8782 GCA_964466355.1 uncultured Thermodesulfobacteriota bacterium | reverse complement strand
CATCTCTGGCCTGCCCCTGGCCTGGGTTATGGGCGCCACGGCGGTCATCTTCTGTCTGGCCCTGTTTGGACCCAACGTGATGGTCATGATGGTCGGCCGGGTTTACAACATGATGCTCAACTACGCTCTGGTGGCGGTGCCGCTTTTTATCTTCATGGCCGCCATCCTCCAGCAGTCAGGGGTGGCTGAGCAGCTTTTCAAGGCGGTGCACATCTGGTCCGGGCCGTTCAGGGGCGGGCTGGCCATCGGGACCATCATCTCCTGCACCATCATGGCCGCCATGGTCGGCATCGTCGGGGCCGAGATCGTCACCTTTGGCCTCATCGCCCTGCCCGGCATGCTCCAGCGAAAATACGACGAACGCATCGCCCTGGGCAGCATCTGCGCCGGCGGCGGCATGGCCACCCTCATCCCGCCCAGCGTGGTCTTCATCGTTTACGCCATGACCGCCGGGGCGTCGGTGGGCGACCTGTTCATCGCCGGCATCGTTCCCGGCTTGATCCTGGCCACGCTTTTCATCGGTTACATCGTCGTCTCCACCTGGCTCAAGCCAGAGATGGCTCCGGCCGCCCCACAGGAGGAGCGAGACATCCCACTCAGGCAGAAGCTGGCCCTCCTGAAAGGGCTGATAATGCCAGGCCTCCTGGCCTTGGCCGTTTTAGGCTCCATTTACGCCGGGGTGGCCACCCCCTCCGAGGCGGCCGGCATCGGCTGCCTCGGCGCGTTCATCACCGCGGCCATCAATCGAAGACTCAGCTTCAATGGCATCAAGCTGGCCCTCTATGAGTCGGTCAAAATAAGTTGCATGCTGGCCTGGCTTTTCTTCGGGGCTCAGACGATCATCGGCATCTACACCTTGGCCGGCGGCGACCAGTTCGTCAAAAACGCGGTCATGGCCATTCCCTTCGGCCGGTGGGGCGTCATCATTGGCATGCAGCTCATCATGATCTTTTTAGGGATGTTTCTGGATTGGATCGGCATCGTCCTTTTGACCATGCCCCTTTTCGTGCACATCATTTTGGAGCTGGGCTTTGACAACGTCTGGTTTGGCGTCGTCTTTTGCATGAACATGCACGTGTCTTATCTCTCGCCGCCGTTCGGCCCGTCCATCTTTTATCTTAAGAGCGTCGTGGGAGATGAAATATCCGTGGGCAAGATATACCGGGCCAATCTGCCCTATCTGTGGTTGACCCTGGTGGCCCTGGCTTTCACCGTGGCTTTTCCGCGATTGTCATTGTGGCTGCCGAGCATGATGCTCAAGTGAACGCCCCAGGAGGCAGAATGCCCGAGGAAATGATAGCCAGCTCCATACGGCGCACCAGCGCCGCGGACGAGGTCTTTAAGACACTTCATCAGTGGATCATATCCGGCCGCCTCAAGGCCGGCGACCGGATGCCCTCCCAGGACGATCTGGCCAGGCAGTTCGCCGTCAGCCGCAACACCCTGCGAGAGGCCATCTTCAAACTGTCGGCCCTGGGTCTGGTCAGGGCCAAGCAGGGCGTGGGCACTGTGGTTCAACCCTCTGGCCCGGCCCATTACGTCACCTCCATCTACGATCACCTCCTGTTGGACCCCATCACCGTCCGGGAGTTGATCGAGGCCAGAATCTGCGTCGAAAGAACCACCGTCCGGCTGGCCGTGGCTCGGGCCGAACCCGCGGACGTGAACAATCTGACCGCCTTGCTAAAAGAACAAAAAGCGGCCATCGACAACCAGGCCGCGGACGAATTCAGCCGTCAGGACGTGACCTTCCATTTGGATCTGGCCCGGGTCAGCCGCAACAGCGTGCTCCTCAGGTTTCTCCAGGCCATCTGGGACCTCATGCACAAGTTCATCGGCGAGGTCTCCCGCTTGCCCGGAGCGACCGAGGAGGCCCTGAGGTTTCACACCAGCATCGTCGACGCCTTGGCCGCGGGGGACGCCGCCGCGGCCGAGAGGTTGATGATTCAACATCTCTGGGATGTGGTCGAACGGATCGAGACCCACATGGACGTCGATCTGGACGCCGCGTCCTTGTTCGGGCTGGATGAGGAGGCGAAGAGATGATTTCGCCCGGCCGAGGCTGAAAGGAGCGAGCGGTGGAGATCAAGCCGAACTTCGAACGGTTCAGAAAGGTGGTCCTAGGTCAGGAGGCCGACCGGGTGCCCCTGAGCGAAATTCTGGTCGAGTACCCCATTCAGAGCCGATTCCTGGGCCGGGAGGTGACGGCCGATGATGTGGAGGCCCAGGTGGAATTCTGGACCGAGGCGGGCTACGACTACGCGCCGATCTCCGTGAGCATGATGACGCCGGGCAAGGTGACCCAGGAATCGAAGATCACCAGAGTCCTGCGCGAGATGGTCCTGAAGGAAAATCCCGACGAGACGGATCCAAAGGCCTGGAATCTGGAATTCACCAGCTTCATTCACGACCGGGATGACTTTTATAAGTTTCCCTGGGAGGCGGCCGCCGAAACCGACTTCGGCCAGCTCGAGGCCATCGAGAATCTCTTGCCCAAAGGGATGAAGGTCATCGCCGTCTCGGGCAAGATCTTCACCCTGACCTGGATGCTCCTGGGCTTCAACCACTTTTCCACGAAACTCATCCTCGATGAACAACTCGTCGCCGACGTCTTCAGACGGGTGGCGGAGATACAATTCAGCGCCCTGGAAGTGATCCTGGACAAGGATTACGTCGGCGGCGTCTGGGTCGTGGACGACGTGGCCTTTGGCACCGGACCGATGATCTCGCCTCAAGCCCTGCGCGACCACGTTTTTTATTGGTACCGGAAGATGGCCCAGCGATGTCATCAAAAGGATCGACTCTTTCTCATGCACTCGGACGGAGACCTGACGACCTTGATGGACGATCTGATTGACATGGGTCTGGACGCGCTGCAGCCCATCGATCCCACCTGCATGGATATCGTCGCCATGAAGCAACGATACGGCGAACGCATCTGTTTGATAGGCAACGTGGCCAACGAGCTCTTGCGCAGCGCCGAACCGACGGCCATCGAGGCGCGCGTCAAGGAGCTTCTGCGCCTTTGCGCTCCTGGCGGTGGGTACTGCCTCGGCTCGGGCAACTCGGTTCCGGCCTGGGCCAGATTCGAGAACTACATGGCCATGCGCGATACAGCCCTCAAGCACGGCGCCTACCCCATAAGCATCTAAGAGAAAGGATCGGAATGATGGGCGATTTACTCCAGGCCGTGAGCGAAGCCGTCATCAATATGCGCCTTAAGGACATTCAGGGACTGGTCCAAGAGGCTCTCAACAACGGGCTGGAGCCCAAAACCATCGTCAACGACGGTCTCATCCAGGCCATGGACGCGGTCGGACGGCGGTTCGCCGACGGCCGGATCTTCGTGCCCGAGATGATGGTCGCGGCCATGACCATGAACAGCGGGCTGGAAGTGCTCAAGCCGCTGCTCAGCGGCGATGAGGTCCGCTCCCAGGGAACGATCATCATGGCCACGGTCAAAGGCGACCTGCACGACATCGGCAAGAACATCGTGACCATGATGCTCGAAGGGGCCGGTTTTGAGGTGAAGGATTTGGGCGTTGATTTGAATGTGGACAAGCTCGTCGAGCAAGTCGAGGCCCTCAAGCCCGACATTCTGGGCCTCTCCGCCCTCTTGACCACGACCATGCCCGAGATGAGCAAGGTCATCGAGGAGCTGGAGGGCCGCGGCTTCAGAGAGAAAGTTAAAGTCATCGTCGGCGGCGCGCCGGTGGACGAGGCTTTTGCCCGAGCCATAGGCGCCGATGGGTACGGAGCCAACGCCGCCGAGGCCGTGGCCTTGGCCCGCCGTCTCATCGGCTCGGCCAATTAGCCCCGGGTGATTTAAGTCAGACGAGGATGAACCCATGAGCATGACCCACGGGCAAAGGATCCTGGCCGCCGCTCGGGGTGAATTGGCCGACGTGCTGCCTTACGTGCCCCGCATCGACCTGTGGTACAACGCCAACTCGCTGTACTCCACCCTGCCGCCCCAGCATCAGGGCCGCACCCAGGACGAGATCTCCCGAGCCGAGGGTTGGGCCATCCACCGGATCGTGCCTGAATTCCTCAACGTCCGCCGGCCCGAAGACAATCTCCACCGCGGCATCGGAGTCTACGCCCTCAAGGAAATGGTTTTTGATTACCGCTTCTCCAGGGACATCGACATAAAGGTCTCTCGCGAGGGTGATTCCACCCGCGTGGAGTACCACACCCCCCTGGGCCTGGTCAGCACCGTCACCTCTTACACCGAGGAGATGAGAAGGGCCGGCGCCTCCATCACCTGGATCGAGGAGCACATCATAAAAAAGCCGGAGGATTACCGGGTCGTCGGCTACATCTTCGAGAACCTGGAGCTGAGGCCGGCCTTTGACGACTTCGTCAAGTGGCGCGAGGCCATCGGCGAGGACGGCGTCGCCGCGACCATGGTCGGCCTGGCCTCCTCGCCCATGCACCACATCCAGAAGGAGTTTCTGGACGCGACCGAGTTTTATTACCACTATCACGATCATCAAAAAGAGATGCGCGCTCTGGCCGAGAGCGTGGCGCATTTCTTTGATCAGGCCCTGGCCATCGTCGCCGACTCGCCGGCCGAGGCGATCCTGTGGGGGGCCAACTTTGACGACATGATCACCTATCCAGCTTACTTTAAAAAGGAAATTCAGCCTTGGATCAGAAAAGCGTCCGAGACCTTGGGCGCCAAGGGCAAGGTGGTCGTCTGTCACTGCGACGGCGAGAACTTCGGCCTCATGGACCTCATCCGCGACTCGGGCATGCACGTGGCCGAGGCCATCTGCCCTCATCCCATGACCAAGGTCAGAATCGAGGAGTATTATCAGCGCTGGAGCGACAAGCTGTGCATCTTTGGCGGCATCCCCTCCAACATGCTCCTCACTGATCTGGCTTCTGACGAGGAGTTCGAGGCCTACCTGGATCATCTGTTCGAGGCCGTGGCCCCGGGCCGAAACATGATCCTGGGCGTGGCCGACACCACCCCGCCGGACGCCGTGTTCGAGCGGCTGGTTCGGATCGGTGAGCGGGTGGCCGAGGAGGCCCGCCTGCCCCTGGAAAGCGGAAGCCTGAACCCCGTCTCCGAGGCCGGCTTGGCCGCGGTCAGGCCGGCCCCCCCGGCCCGAGGCGATAAAAGATTCGACCAAATTCGGCGAGACGTCATAGAGGGCCGTCATCTTGAAATTGAAGCCCACTTGAATGCGCTCCTGAACCAGGGCTTGGCGGCCCGCGACCTTTTACAAGAAGGTCTCATCGCCGCCATGGAGGAGATCGGTCAACAGTTCAAGACAGGCCAGGCGTTCATTCCAGAAGTGCTCCTCTCGGCCCGGGTGATGAACCAAGCGCTGGGCGTGCTGGAGCCGTATCTGGCCTCGGACCAGGAAGCGGGCCAAGGAAAGATCCTGATCGGAACCGTGCGGGGCGACATGCACGACATCGGCAAGAACATGGTCATCACCATGCTCAGAGGGGTCGGCTATGAGGTCAGGGACTTGGGCGTCAACGTGCCCGTCGCTGAAATCATCCGGCAGGCGATCGAATACAAGCCCCACGTCCTGGGGCTGTCAGCCCTGCTGACCACGACCATGCCCGCCATGGAGGAGGTCATCAAAGAGCTTCAAAAACAGGCTCTCAGACAAGGGATCAAGGTCATCGTCGGCGGCGCGCCGGTCAACGCCAACTTCGCCCGCAAGATCAGCTCTGACGGCTACGCCCGTGACGCCGGCGAGGCCGTGGCCTTGGTGAAACGGCTGCTGTCCGGCTCAGGATGACGAGCCCATTTTTTGTTGGCTCGGCCCAATGACTTCAAAAAAGCGGCCCCCAGGGCTCAATAGACCCTGGGGACCTGATGGTCTCTAGGCGGTCACAGAGGAGCGCTTAGTCCTTGGACCACTTCAGGGGGACGTAGAGGCTCGTTTTGCCCCGCTGGATCAACAGGAGCAAAGGCTTGTCCCGCTCGGCCTTCTTGACGGCCTTGAAGAACCGGTCCACGTCCTTGACCGGCTGGCGATTCACCTCCAGGATGAGGTCGCCCTGCCTCAGGCCGGCCCGGGCAGCCGGGCTGTCCGGGTTGACGCCGGCGACGACGACGCCTTCCTTCTGGCTCAGGCCCAGACCCTCGGCAATCTCAGGGGTGAGATCCTGAACCTTGAGCCCCAGTTCGGCCGCCTCGCCCGGCGCCGCCCCTGGCTCTTCCTTTTCCGCGGCGGCCAGCGCCCGCTCCTTTTGCTCGCCCAGGGCCACGGAAATGGTCTTTGCGTCGCCTTCGCGGACGATGGTCACCTCAGCCTTGGAGCCGATGGGTTGATGGGCCACCATGCGGGGCAGGTCGGTCCATTCCTCGACCTTCTGACCGTTGAACTCGACGACGACGTCGCCCCGTCTCAAGCCGGCCTTTTCAGCGGCCGAGTCGGGCAAGACCTGGCTGATCAGGGCCCCGTGGGGCTCCTTGAGGCCGAAGGACTCGGCGATCTCCTTGGTCACCGGCTGAATCATGACCCCCAGTTCGGCCCGGACGACCTTGCCGTGGTCCCGGAGCTGGGAGATGATGTTCTTGACCACGTTCACCGGCACGGCGAAGCCGATGCCCTGGCCGTGGGCGACGATGGCCGTGTTCATGCCCACCACCTCGCCGTAGAAGTTGAACAGCGGTCCGCCGGAGTTGCCCGGATTGATGGAAGCGTCGGTCTGGATGAAGTCGTCGTAAGGCCCGGCGCCGATGATGCGCCCCTTGGCCGAGACGATCCCGGAGGTGACGGTGTGATCCAGGCCAAAGGGGTTGCCGATGGCCAGAACCCATTCCCCGACCTTGAGCTTGTCCGAGTCGCCCAGGACCACGTGGGGCAGCTTCTTGGCGTCGATCTTTAAAAGAGCGACGTCTGTCTTGGAGTCGGTGCCGACCACCACGGCCTTGAACTCTCGCTTGTCCAAGAGCCGCACGAGGATCTTCTCCGCTCCCGCGACGACGTGGTTGTTGGTGACGATGTAGCCGTCGCTGGTGATGATGAAGCCAGAGCCCGTGCCCTGGCGCCGCTGCTTCTGCTCTGGAATCTGGCCGAAGAAGCGCTCAAAGAAGTCCCTGAAGTCCTTGGGCACGTTCGGTCCGAAGTTCCTGGTGCCCATGGTCACCGTGGCCTCGGTGTCGATGTTGACCACGGCCGGCTTCAGCTCCTCGGCCAGCTTGACGATGGTCTGGGAATCAATGGGCACGGGGTCGTGATTGTCCTTGCCCTCACTCCAGAAGCCAGCCCAGGCCGGAAGGGCCAACAGGCCGATCATCAACCCGACCAGGCCAGCCGTTCTAAGGATTTTTTTCATTTTTCCTCCCGATTAAAACAGCCGTCCACCCACCACTGGTCTTTGTCGTTGAACCACCAGGCCGTCCAGTCCGTCTTCAAGGCCTGGTCAGCCATCTTTTGGCCCCAAGGGGTGAGCAGACGTTTGGCGGCCGATTTGATCCATCGGACCGCATAAGAATTACCCAGGTCGTGATGAGCCTTGAGCTCATAGATCAGATCCAACTGATCCGCGTCCCGGGCCAACTGAGCCTCGATCGTTTCGGCCGCCTCGAATTCGGACAGGTACTCCAAAACCTCTTGACCGAAGGGCAGCCCTTGAACCTGGTCCGCCGCCACCTTGAGCTCGTCAACCTGAATGTAGCGGCGGTTGACGTAGTTGTGATCACCGGTCCTGGCCTCGGCCAGATCGTGGACCAGGGCCAGAGCCACCGTCCGCCAGACGTCGGCCTGGCCGTGGAGCCTGGCCAGGATGAAGGCGATCATGGCCGTCCGAAACGAGTGGGCGGCCACGTTCTCCCCGCCGCGGCCCAGAAACTGATAGCCGGTGCGGGGGGTCTTTTTGAGCATGCCCAGCTCAAAAATAAATTTGGCGATGTTCTCCATGGTCTCTGAATATAGGTAGCAAGTTCTGGGCCGTCAAGGCTCAAAGGCTCAGCCCTCCTCCTGACCGCGGGCCGAATCTCCTCCCCACCAACCTTTATAATAAAGGGCGTTTTAAAATCATCCCCCGCCCGAGCTTGAATCAATTTTTGGGCCGACACCCGATCGGCTGGCCTCTCAAGGTGCATAAAAAGGTGGCCCTGACCCTGACGATGGTGCATAATTTTTTTACGCCGGCGGCGAACCGGCCAGGGGGCCATTTTTATAAGTCATTGTCATTTTGTGATTTATAACCACAAGACCGGATTGGCACGCCGCCTGCTTTATCAGTCAGCGAACCTGGCCACTGAGGCCTTGAGCACAAATAAACTGACCAAGAAAACAGGAGGTCAAAAATGAAAAAAACAGCCGTTTGGGGCGGAGTCTTGATGCTGGCCGTGCTGGTGGCCGTGCCGGCCTTGGCCTGGCGCGGCGGGCCTGGATTCGGCCGCGGACAGATGATGGGACCCGGCTGGGGCCAAGCAGGCCTGAGCGAGGAGAGAGCCAAGGAGATCTCCCAGGATCGGCAGAAGTTCTTTAATGACACTCAGGAGCTGCGTCAAAACCTGGCCCTCAAACGGGCCGAGCTGGTGGCTCTGATGCTCAACCCTCAGACGACTCAGGAAGCCCTTTTGGGCAAAAACAAGGAGTGCAACGAGCTGCGCAACCAGCTCAGTGAAAAGCACCTCCTCCACTGGCGTGAGATGCAGAGCAAGTACCCAGAACTGAAGGGATTTGGCCACGGCGGCTTCTCTCCGGAGTGGTGCGGCGGTCTGGCCCAAGGCCCCCGCGGCGGCTTCGGTCCGGGCCCTGGCCGGGGCTGACCAGGCCCGCATCCAGGCCGTGCCGGGGGT
>CAYXRH010000170.1:0-8786 GCA_964466355.1 uncultured Thermodesulfobacteriota bacterium | reverse complement strand
GCGGGGGCCGCGGCCGGGGTGAGGGTCGTCCTCGTCGAAGCCGAGGGCCGCCTGGGCGGTTTCGAAGCCATCCAGGGCGAGAGCGCCTTCCAGCAGGCCTTGGCCCTGGCCGTGCCGGTGGAGGCGGCCGACAACATCCAGGTCCTGACCAACACCATCGCGGCGGCCATTTATCCTGACGGCCTGGTCGTGGCCGTGGAGAGCCTGGCGCCCCCGGAGCCGTTTTTTGAGCGGACCTACCTCATCCGCCCCCGGGCCTGCGTCATCGCCAGCGGGGCCATCGAGCGGCCCTTGATCTTCAGCCACAACGACCGGCCGGGGGTGATGCTCGGCCAGGCGGCCCAGCGCCTGATCCACCTCCACGGGCTCAAGCCGGGGCGCAAGGCCGTTTTGGCCGGGGGCGAAGACCACCTCTATCGGGTCGCCCGAGATCTTCTTGCCGCCGGGGTGGAGGTCGTCGGCTTGGCTGATTTCAGGCTCGGCGGCTTCCCGAGCGAGCTCCTGGCCGATCTGGCCAAGGCCGGAGCCGCGTTTCTGCCCGGACACGCCGTCTCCCGGACCTGGGGCCGCCAGGGCGTCAGAGGGGTTGAGCTGCTGCGCTCCATCGCCGCCGGGCCGCTCCTCATGGAGGCCGATCTTTTGATCGCCTCGGGCGGCCGCGCCCCCTTGAACAAACTCCTGGCCCAGGCCGGGGCCAAGCTCGTTTTCAAGCCCGAACTGGGCCTCCACCTGCCCGAGGAGATTCCACCGGGCTTTGAGGCGGCCGGTCGAGTGCTCGGCCTGGAGGACGTCGAGGCGATCAAGGCCCAGGGACGTTTAGCCGCGGCCCGGCTTTTGAAAAGGCTGGGCGTGAAGGCCGATTTCGAGCTCGAGGCGGCCGCGGAGATTCTGGCCGGCCGGCCGGGCCCCAGGCCCTCGCCCGTCTTCCTGGCCCAGGGCGGCGGGAAGTCCAAGCGGTTCATCTGCTTCTGCTCGGACGTGACCGAGAAGGACGTCGATAAAGCCCTCGGCGAGGGGTTTGACGCCATCGAGCCTTTGAAGCGCTACACCACGGCCAGCATGGGCCCTTGTCAGGGCTTCATGTGCCAGGCCAACCTGGTGGAGGTGTTGGCCGCCAGGAGACCCCAACTGGCCGCCCGGACCCTGCCCACCACCCGGCCGCCGGCCGTTCCGATCAGCTTCGGGGCCCTGGCCGGTCACCGCCGCCATCCCATCAGATTGTCGCCCCTCCACCACATCCAGGCTGAAAAGGGGGCCAATTTCTTCAGGGTTGGACCTTGGCTCCGGGTCGAGGACTTTGGCGCCGTTGAGGCGGAGGTGGAGGCGGTCCGGCAGAGAGCCGGCCTGACCGACGTGTCCACCCTCGGCAAATTCCGGGTCTTTGGCCCGGACGCGAGCCGGCTTTTGTCCCGAGTCTACACCGGCCCCGTGGCCAGGATGGCCTTGGATAAGGTTCTCTATTCGGCCGCCTTGAACGAGGAGGCGGTCCTGATCGACGACGGGGTGATCATCAAAAGGGCCGAGGACGAGTTTTATCTGACCACCGCCACGGCCAGGGCCCCGGCGGCCAAGGAGTGGTTTCTGAGGTGGAGCCGTGAAGAGGACTGGTCGGTCTGGGTGGTCAACCTCACCGAAGCTTACGCGGCCATGAACCTGGCCGGACCCCAGGCCAGGGCGGTGCTGGCCAAGGTCACCGAGGCCGACGTCTCCAACCAGGCTCTGCCGTTCATGGCTTGGCAAGAGATGGAGGTGGCCGGGGTGAAGGCGCTGGTGCTGCGCCTCGGCTTCCTGGGCGAGGTGGGCTATGAGATCCACGTCCCTTCGAGCTTCGGAGCCCACGTCTGGCGCTCTCTAGCGGCCGCCGGCCGCGAGGAGGGCCTCAGGTCCGTCGGCCTGGAGGCTCAAAGCGTCTGTCGTCTCGAAAAAGGACACGTCATCGTCGGCCTGGACACCGACGGCCAGACCACCCTTTTTGAAGCCGGCCTGGGCTGGCTGTGGGATGAGACCAAGGAGGACCTGGTCGGCGGGCCGATGCTGAGGCTTTTGGCCGGCCAGCCCCTCCGCCAGCAGGTGGTCGGCTTCACTTTGGGCGGCCGCCAGGACGTCAAGGAGGGGCTGATGGCCGTCGCCGGCGGCCAGCGGCTGGGGCACGTCACCTCGGTCCGCTACTCCGCCGCCCTGGACCAGACCGTCGGTCTGGCCCTGGTCAAGCCGGACGAGTCCTTCCAGGAGGGGGTCTTGAGGCTTCGGGTCCGCGGCCAGGAGAAGACGGCCCGGCTGGTCAAACCGCCCTTTTACGATCCCAAAGGAGAGAGGCTCAGGGCGTGATCATCCGCCAAAGGACAATCAATCCGCCCCGCTGGGCCGGTCAGCCGATGGAGGAGCTCGTCGACGGCTGGCCGGTCATCCTCGGTTTTGAGCCGGAAGCAGAAGAGGCCGAAGCGGTCCTGATCGACGTCAGCCACCTAAACAAGGGGCTTTTACAAGGGCCGGGGCTCGAACCCTTCAGCGGACTCAAGCCCGCTGAGGTGACGGCCGCCGGCCCGGGGCTTATCTGCGCCTTAAACCCCGCCGAGGCGGTCGTCTTCGGCTTGGCGCGGGGCGGTCTCGATTTCTCCGGGTCCGGGTTCACCGACCTGAGCGAGGCTTGGGTCCTCCTGGCCCTCTTGGGGCCCGAGGCGGTGGAGGTTCTCAGACGCCTTTCGCCGGTGGATCTGGAGAGGCCTTATCAGAAGGAGCCTTTTTTGGCCGCCTGCCCCCTGGCCCAGGTGCCGGTCCAGGTGGTGGCCCTGAAGACACCGGAGCCGGCCTGGCTGGTGGCCGGGGAGCGCTCCTTTGGCCAGGCCCTCTACGACGCCATTTTGGAGACCGGCCGCCATGTGGGATTGAGACCGGCCGGAGTGAAACGTTTCGAGGCGTGGCTCGAGGCCTCGCCTTGGGGAGGCTGAAGTGGAGCTGACTCTGGGAATCATCAAACCCGACGCTTTTAAGAAGGGGTTTTTCGGTCCGATCCTCGACCACATCAACCAGGCCGGCCTGAGGCTGATCGGCCTCAAGATGCTTCACCTGACCAAGGCCCAGGCCCAGGGATTTTACGCCGTCCATCAGGAAAAACCCTTTTTCGACTCCCTGACCGAGTTCATGTCCTCTGGCCCGTGCGTGGTCATGGTCCTGGCCGGGGAGGAGGCCATCAAGCGCTGGCGCGAAACCATGGGCGCCACTGACCCGGCCCAAGCGGCCGCGGGGAGCATCAGGGCCCGCTTCGGCGAGAGCGTGGAGCGAAACGCCGTCCACGGCTCGGACGCGCCGGAGACGGCCGCCTTCGAAGTTTTTTACTTCTTCAACGCCCTGGAGATCGTGGGCCAATGAAGGCCGCTTCTCGGCTGGGCGAAGCGGACATAATCGCCCTGGCCGGGCGGCTCTTCGGCCCTGGTCCCGCGGAGGTCCTTCAGGCCATCGGCGACGACGCGGCCGTGGTCGCTTCAGACGGCCAGACGTGGCTGTTGACCTCGGACCTGCTCGTGGAGGGGATTCATTTCGAGCGGTCCTGGCTCGAGCCGGCCGCTTTGGGACGGCGTCTTCTGAGCGTCAACCTCTCCGACGTGGCGGCCATGGGCGGCCGGAGCCGGTTCGGGTTGCTCTCTTTTTGCCTGCCGGCCTTAATCGAGCCGGAGTGGGTCGAGGCCTTTCTTGGCGGCCTGGCCCGAGCGGCCGAGCGGCGTCAGGTGGCCGTCCTGGGCGGGGACACCACCGGCTCGTCCGGACCCATCGTTGCCAACCTGGCCCTGTGGGGCCAGGCCCTCGAGGGCCGGGTGGTCTACCGCCGCGGGGGGCGGCCCGGCGATCGCCTTCTGGTCAGCCGGCCCCTCGCCGCCGCCGCCGCCGGGCTGGCCGGCCTCGAGGCCGGGGTTGAGGTGCCCTTGAAACTCAAGACCGCCCTGTGCGAACCCGAGCCGGAGATAGATTTGGGTCCTTTTCTGGCCGCCACCGGGCTGGTGAGGGCCATGATCGATCTGTCCGACGGCCTCGGCCCTGACGCGGCCAAGCTGGCCAGGGCCTCCGGTGCGGCGGCCGTCATCACCGCCGCCGCGGTTCCGGTGGACCCAGAGGCGGCCGCTCTGGCCGGGGAGTTGGGCCGAAGCGCTTTTAAATGGGCCATCAGCGGCGGCGAGGATTACGCCCTTCTTTTCGCTTGCCCCCCCGAGGCCGAAGCCGAGCTCAAGGCCAGGGTGGCCGAAGCCTTCGGACGCCGGCTCCATGCCGTGGGCCGCCTCGAAGCCGGGGAGGGCCTTCATTTTGAGGAGGAAGGCGGCCTGAGACCGGCCGAGGCCTCGGAAGTGGTCGGCTTTGACCACTTGGCTGACAGGACGTAAAAAACCGTGAAAACGTGGCTCATCGGCTTTGTTGTTCTTCTCTTCACCCCCTTGGCCTGGGGCGCTGAGCCGGCCGGATCAGAGGCCAACCACCAGGTCCCCCTCTACAGCCTGCCCGACAAGGTCTTTCTTTGCGGCGAGCTGGTGCCGCTTCAGCGGCGGCAGGTTTACGAAATGCTGGATCGGGAGTTCCAGCTGGCCGTCTACGATCAGGCCCAGGTGGTCATGTGGCTCAAGCGGGCCAACCGCTATTTCCCGGACATCGAGCGGGCCCTGAAGCGGGCCGGCATGCCGGAGGATCTCAAGTACCTGGCCGTGGCCGAGTCCGCCTTGAAGATCCACGCCTATTCCCCGGCCGGCGCGGCCGGGGTGTGGCAATTCATCCGCGCCACCGGACGGCGCTACGGCTTGAGCCGCACCCGCTTCGAAGACGAGCGTCTCGACTTCGATGAGGCCACCAAGGCGGCCCTGAATTATCTCCAAGACCTCCATGACATGTTCGGCTCCTGGACTCTGGCCATGGCCGCCTACAACTGCGGCGAGGATCGGGTCCAGAAAGAGATCCAGGAGCAGGGGGTGGACGAGTATTACCTTCTGGACCTGCCCCTGGAGACAGAACGGTACATCTTCCGCATCCTGGCCGCCAAGCTGATCCTCTCCGAGCCTCAGAAGTACGGCTTTGATCCTAAAAAGATCAAGCTCTACGAACCGGTCGAGACCAAGGCCGTCCGCCTCCACCTCAAAAACCGCGTCCATCTGCGCCTCATCGCCCAGGCCGCGGGGACCTATTTCAAGGTCATCAAGGAGCTCAACCCCTCCCGGCGGGGCTATCATCTGCCGGCCGGCCACCACTGGGTCCGCCTGCCGGCCGAAGGGGCCGACGGCTTCGAGGCCCGCCTGAGCAAACTGCTCGACCAAGAGAGTCCTCCCCGCCAGGTGGCCAGATCCAAGAGCGCCCGGAGCCGATACTACGTCGTCAAGAAAGGGGACACCTTGAGCGAAGTGGCCTTGAACCTGGGCGTGAGCGTGACCCACCTCAAGAGAATGAACAACCTTCGCACAGACGTCATCAGGACCGGACAGAGGCTGGCCTATTGAGGTCCGGAATTGAAGCACCCTTGAAGCTGGCCCTCCGGTGTGATACCTTAACCCGGCTTCAGGCCCGCGATTTGTGGAAGAATAAATCTTTGCCACCCCAAGGAGGTAGACATGATCACCTTCGGCGAGGGAAACCTGCGTATTCCCAAGTGGTCTCGACCGGTCTTCATGGTCGCCGGCGGTTGCACCCCTTTCAAGAAGTTTTACCCGGAGTACAAGCTCGAAGAGCTGTGCATGATGGCCTTCAAGATGTGTCTGGAGGACAATAATCTCAAGCAAAGGCCCTTGGACATTAAAGGGTTGCTGAATTTCGCCAGTTACGCGGAGTTCGCGGATCACTTTCAAGATCAGCTTCTCTGCGAGGCCAAGATCCACGATTACCTGGGCCTCGATCCCCTCTACAACGTCGGCATCAAGACCGGCGGCGCCACCGGCGGCTCGGCGATTTTGGTCGGCTCCATGGCCGTGGCCTCGGGCTACGCTGACTGCGTTCTGGTCGAGGGCTGGGAGCGGATGGACGAAGTGGACACCCGCACCGGCAACTTTTACATCTCCACCGCCGCCTGCAAGGATTTCGAGACGAGGCTGGCGCGGATCTACTCCTCCTATTACGCGCCCATGGCCAACCGTTTCGCCAAGATGTACAATCTCTCCGAAACCACCCGGGCCAAGGTGGCGGTCAAGAACCGCGGCTACGCCTGCTCCAATCCGTTCGCCCAGCAGCCGGGCAAGCACACCATTGAAGAGGTCCTCAGCTCGCCCATGTCGGCTTACCCGCTGCGCTTCTTGGAGTGCTGCGCCATGACGGCTGGCTCGGCGGCGGTGCTGCTGTGTGGTGAAGATCTGGCTTATAAGCTCACCGACAAGCCCTGCCGGGTATACATCGCCGGCGGCTCCCACACCCTCAGGGTGGCTGACCGGCGGCACATGGACATCCCCCTCCTGCCCCACGAGGAGCCGGGCATGTACGATGCTCTCTTAAAGGAGTCAAGCCGCTGGCCCGGCTTCGAGTCGTTTTTGGCCGCCCGGTTCGCCGCTTATCTAACCTACCGCATGGCTGGGATTCACGATCCCCTAAAGGATTTGGACCTGGTCGAACTCCACGACGCCTTCACCATCTCCGACATTCAGACTTACGGCGACATCGGGCTGAGGCCTTACGGCCAGGAGCCGGATTACATTGAGTCCGGCGACGCCTATTACGAGGGCAGGTGCCCCTCCAACCTTTCGGGCGGACTGCTGGGCACCATGCACGCCGTGGGCGCCACCGGCGTCTATCAGGCCGCCGAGTGCCTGTGGCAACTCCAGGGCAAGTACGACAAGTTCCACGGCGACGAGAAGTACTGGCGGCTGGCCGGCAAGGAGAAGCCGGCCGACTGGCGATCACTCCAAATAAAGGACGGCCGGCGAGCCCTGTGGGTCTCTCACGCCGGGGTTGGTTCGCACGTCACCGTCGGCATCCTCGAGAAGGCCTGGTAGGAAGGAGGCGCCACATGGCAAAATGGGACGAAGAGATCACCACCGCGTACATCGGCACGCCTCAAAAGGTCCGGCAGACCGAACCGGCCATGGTCATAGATTTCCCCCGCTCCTTGAGCCACATCCACACCTATGGCCTCCTCTCGCCCTTCTTTAAAGGGCTCAAGCAGGGCAAGCTCCTGGCCACGCGGTGCACCAACCCTAATTGCCCCGAGAAGCGCCGCTGGCTGCCGCCGCGGGCCGACTGCCCGGATTGCTATGAGCGGATGGAGTGGGAGGAGCTGCCCCAACCGGTCATCGGGACCATTTACACTTACACCATGGTCGATTACGCCGGCACCGGCGTGGAGCTGAAGACGCCCTACTGGCAGATCGACGTGGAGCTCCCGGACACGGCCACGGTGATGAAGGGTTATTTGCTCCACGGCAAGCCCGAGATCGGAATGAAGGTCAAGGCCCAGTTCAGAACCGGCGAGGAGGCGAGCCACACCATTCTGGACATGTACTGGGTGCCGGCGGACTAGACTAAAGCCAGCCCCCTGAAGACGACGCGGCCCCGAGTCGGATTTTTCTTCGACCGGCGGCCGCGTCATATTATTGAATGACGTCAAGTGCTTATAAGGCTAAACGTCAGCCCTGGCCAAGGCCTGTGACCCTCGCCCTCAAATTCGTCCGAACAACCAGATCAGAATACTACTTGACTGATGGCCAATCAGCATCAGCTCCTGGTAACGCGCCACCTCGTCGGCACAAAATCGGACGTTTTGATTGACTGACGACACCCCGGTTCCCTTAAGCGTCTTGGGGCTTCTCTTGACAGTCTAGCGTTCGGTCTTACTTTTTGCCTGAGATTGGATGACTAGTGAAGCGCTTCACGGCGAGAAAGACGACAGGCGAAACAAGGAGGACGAAATAATGACCATCTTCAGATGGTTTCCAGATCGAGATCCTTTCGCGGAGTGGACTCAGCTGAGCCGCCGCCTCGATCATCTGGCCCGCTCCCTGGGCAGCCAGGGCGTGGGCGCCTGGTCGGGCGTGTATCCGCCGTTGAATTTCTCCGAGGACGACGACAACCTCTACCTCCGGGCCGAGCTGCCCGGAGTCGGCGCCGGGGATATCGAAATCTCGGTTGAGGGGGACAGCCTCATCCTCCGCGGCGAGCGCAAGATCCCGGGTGCGGACGAAAAAGTCAACTATCATCGCCGCGAGCGCACGGCCGGCCTCTTCAGGCGGGTTTTGCACCTGCCGGTCCAGGTCGCGGCCGACGAGGTCAAGGCGTTGACCAAGAACGGCGTTTTAACCGTGACCCTGCCCAAAGCGCCCGAGGCCAAGCCGCGCCAGATCAAGGTCACGGCGGCTTGAGAATTGGGGGTGTATATCATGTCTGACCAAGAGATCACCGCGCGCCACAAGATCGAGGCGCCCGCGGAAAGCGAACAGACCAGGGCCGGGGCGGTCTTCCTTCCGGCCGTGGACATCTACGAATCGCCCGAGGCCTTGACTCTCCTGGCCGATCTGCCCGGCGTCGATCCGTCCAAGGTGGAAGTGGACCTCAAAGAAGGCGTCCTCACCCTCTCGGCCGAGGCGGCCAGGGAGGTTGGCCTTAAGGAGAGGATCCTTTTGAGCGAGTACGAAACAGGACGGTTCTACCGGCAGTTCAGACTCTCCGAGATGATCGACCAGGCCAAAATCGAGGCCAAGATGAAAGACGGCGTCCTGGAGCTGGTTCTGCCCAAAATCGGCCCGGCCAAGCCCAAGAAGATCGAGGTCAAGGCTCAGGCGGCCAGATAACCTCAATCAACCCGATTCGCCAAGAGGGAGCCCGCGGGCTCCCTC
>CAYXRH010000169.1:0-8838 GCA_964466355.1 uncultured Thermodesulfobacteriota bacterium | reverse complement strand
GAGCTGCGCCGAGCGGGGTCTTCTCGGGTCGTCCGTCGGGCCAAGCTTCCGGCCGCGACATTGGCTGACTGGCACTTCGGCGTGTGGCGCTTTCGGCCGATCCTGGATTCTGGCGGCCGGTCTTTTGAGGTGAGCATACACTCCCCTGACGCCGTTGTCCCGGGCGGTGGAGAGCGGCATCACTGCGTGGCCTTGGTCTATGAACCAGACGGCCGCGCCAAGGGCGGCCGTCAACTGACGGTCAATGATCAACCTTTGCTAGGCACGGTGCCCCTCCAACTCTGGACGGCGCGTTTTTGGCCGGCCATGATCATCTGGACCGTCTTGATCGGGGGTTTGGCCGTGGTTTGCCTTTGCCCGAGCGTCTCCACGGCCTTTGTGGCCCTCCTCCTGGCCTACGTCGTCATCCGGGTCATCGCCTTTGTCCAGGTGGACGCCTTTTTTGCCGGCAAGGACTCCCTGGTCATCATCCAAACCAGCCAGTACCACCTCTGGGCCAGGCGCTTTCTGGCCGGTCACAGCCCGCTCACCGTCCCCCTTCTTTACAAGATTCTGAACCGCAATTATGAGCTCATCACCTGGGCCCAATTTGTCATCTCCGCGGCTGGTTGGAGCGTTCTGGGCCTGGCCGCGGCCCAGGCGGTCCGAACGCGGTGGCTCAAGGTCTTGGCTTTGGCTCTGATTCTGGCCTTCAGCTTGAGCGTGGAAATAGTCTTCTGGGATCGGATCTTACGAACCGAGTCTGTCTCGAACTCCCTTTTGGCCGCATTTGTGGCCGCTTGGTTGTGGATTCTTCAGCGCTGGACCTGGCCGCGGGCAGTGGGGTTGATGCTCCTCGCTTTCCTCTTGACCTTTGCCAGAGACACCAATGCTTACCTTGTCCTCATGGCCGGCGGGCTGGTCGGCGTCTTGGCCGCGGCGAGGGTCATTCCCCGGCCTCATCTGATGGTGGCCGGCGTCTTTTTGAGCCTCTTCCTGGTCAGCAATTACACCGCTGACCTGGGCAAACGCTGGCTGCATCCCTTCCGCAACAACATGGGTCAGCGGATTCTCCTCGACCAGGAGATGATCGATTTCTTTGTCCGACGCGGCATGCCCCTCACCCCGGCCCTCATGGAGCGGGCCGGCAAGGACGGCGCCGAGGACAACAGCCCCTATCAGAACGACCCCCGACTGCGCCGCTTCGGAGCCTGGACCCTCGAGCGCGGAAAATCAACTTACATCAGTTATCTCCTCTCGCATCCGCGCTATCTGTTCACCGCGCCGGTGAAAGGCTGGCCCGAGGTGGATCTCCTCATTTCGTCCCTCGCCCCCCGCCACCAGCCCGAACGCTTCGGACCGCCGCTTTGGGACAGACTCAATTGGGCCCTCTATGCCCATCGCAGCGCGCTTGTCCTTTGGCTCGGCGGCCTGGGCCTTGTCGGCCTGGCCGCGGCGGCCCTGATTCAAAGACGGGTCAGGCCCAGTTGGGTCGTGGCCGCGGCCCTGGCCTTGTTGGCCTATCCTCTCGGCGTGGCGGTCTGGCACGCCGACTCCTATGACATTGACCGCCACGTCCTTCAGGTGGGTCTCCTTCTCCGGCTGGGGACGTGGCTCATGCTCATCTTTTTGGTTGACCTCCTGGCCGAGGCGCTCTGGGCGGCCAGGCCAAGACGCCCTGGGTCAGGAGGGAAGAGTGAAGGACCTGAGCGAGGATGAGCCGATGGGGGGGGCAAGTCAAGATCGTCGCCCCAAAGGCCTCGGGGAGTGGTGAGCGTTGTTTGATCAGGTTTTAAATATCTTGGCCGCCTGGGATGTGGCTCTGTTTCGAGAGATCAACCTGGCGTGGATGAATCCGGCCTTTGATTGGCTCATGCCCTGGGTGACCAACTATCGGCTCTGGCTGCTCCCTGGGGCCGCCTTGGCCGCCTGGCTGGCCTTAAGACAAGGGGTCAGGGGGTGCTGGGTTGTTTTGGGGGCCGCGGTCGTGCTGGCCCTCGCCGACGCGGGCACGGCCCACCTGTGGCGGCCCTGGATCGGCCGGCTGCGGCCTTACGCCGCTTTGGTGGGCGTCCACCTTTATCACAACGGCTGGATCGTGACCGACGCCGGGTTCATGGCCAGGGCGGCGGGCTCTTTTGGCCTGCCCTCGGCCCACGCGGCCAACAGCTTTGGACTGGCCGTTTATGTCGCTCGCTTCCACCCCCGCTTGGGCCGGGCCTTGATTTTACTGGCCCTGATCATCGGCTTTTCTCGAATCTACGTCGGCATGCACTATCCGGGCGACATTCTGGCCGGCTTTTTGTGGGGCGGGCTTTGCGGCTGGGGCTCAGCCGCCCTGACGGAGCGCTTTTTGATCAAGGGCCTTGGCTCAGCTTCAGCGTCTCGGCTGGCCTGGCGTGGGGGGGGGGGGGGGAGCCCCGCCCCGCGGCGGGGGAGGGCGGGGGCCCCCCCCCCCTCGGGGGTCCTTGAGGTCCACCTCGGTCAGGATGTCCACCTTTTTGAACATCTGGGCCACATATTCCTGGCGGCTGGAGTTTTCTTTGACCACCCCCAAGCCGTCCCGGCCCTCAAGCCTGGCCGGGTCGGTCCACAAGAGGAACTGGCTCAGGCGGCGCTGGGGCACGAAGAGGCCCTCCACCTTCGGGTGGCCGGGGGTGTAGAAGGCCACCAGAGAGCAGATCTGATGGCGCAGGCCAAAGATGAAGGGCTTTTTTGATCCAGGCCAGTCCTTCAGGGTCTGCTCCACGACCCGACCCAACTGAGGCCAGCCGCGCACCTCGGCGCTGGGATCGAAATCCGGCTTCAGCTTAAACAGGGGCCAGGCGGCCTGGACCAGGACGAGGCCGAGGATCAGATAGCCGCTCACCAGGCCGATGACGGCCGCCCGACGCCAAGCCTTAGAGGTTTGCACCAAGCCAAAGCAGCTCGCCCCGGCGGCCAAGCCGGCGGCCAGATAGCCGGGCCCGGGCCAGTTGCCGTAGACCCTGGTCCAGGTGGACATGGCCAGGAACAGGGCCAGAACCGGCAGAGAGGTCCAGAGGAGAAAGCGGTGAGCCTCATCCCCCTGGCGACTTTTTGTCCAGGAGCGTTTGAGCCCCCAGACCAAGAAAAAGAACATCACCGGGCCGATTAAAAGGACCTGGCCGCCGATGAATTCGGGCAGGGTGAAGATTTTTTGGCCCGCGGCGCCTCCCAGGCCGAGGACGTGCTTGAAGCTGATCCAATCGTGGCCGGCGTTCCAGATCAGATTGGGGCAAAATACCGCCGCGGCGATCAGGGCGGCCAGCCAAGGCTCCTTGCGCCGAAGCCAGGGCCGCATCCTAGCCGAGGTGAGGAGATACATGACCAGGCCGGCCGGGAGGAGGATCGAGGAGTACTTGGCCAGCATCGACAGCCCGGCCGCCAGGCCGGCGAGGTACCAACGGGCGGGCTTTTGGTCAAACATGGCCGCCGCGGCCTGGTTCAGGCTCACCAGCCAGAAGAGAACCTGGGGCGTGTCGTAGGTGTGGATGAAGCCGCCGAGGCTGAAGAGGATCGAGCTGTTGGCGGCCACGACCAGCCAGAAGCCGAGCTTCTCGTCCTTGAAGACGCGGCGGCAGAAATCAAAGAGGAGCAGGCTCATGGCCAGGCCCATGAAAATGGCCGGCAGGCGGACGCCCCAGAGTGAATCCCCCCCCAGCCAGGTCCCCAGACGAATCGTCCAGGCGATCATGGGGCCGCCGTCAAAGTAACCCCAGGCCAGGCGTCGGCTCCAGTCCCAGTAATGAGCCTCGTCAGGGGCGAGGGGCAGGAGGGGCAGGTAGGCTATTCGAGAAAGAGTCAATCCGGCCAGAAAGACGGCCAACCAGGTTTTGATCCCCAGGGGTTTAGAGGCCACGGCTCACCCCTCGGCCGCTGGATTTAAAAGCGAGTTGCTTGCCTCGCTCGAGCCGGCTTGGTAGAGTGGCCTCGTTGGGGAGGGCTTGACGGTTCTTCCCAAGGAGAAGCCTCTGACGGGGACTTTTAAAGCCTTCTTCCGCCCGCCAGGGGCTTTGGCCTTGAAAGGAGCGGTCAGAGATGAAGTCAAGACAGGAGATGATCTTGCGGGCCGCCAAGGAGGTGGCGGTCAAGTACATTGAAACAGGGCGCTTGTCGCTGTCCAACTTCAGCGAAGCCTTCTCGGCCATCTACGAGGCCATTGATCGGGCCGTGCCCGCGGATGAAGAGCCGGCGGAATAGAATCTCACGTCTCAAGCCATCTTGTTGGCCCCGGTCTCGGCCACCAGCCTGGAGGCGCGCAGGAGCGAGTCGAACGTGCCGGCGTCGGTCCACCAGCCTTCCAAAATCTCCCAGGTCATGCTTCCCTGACGAATGTAGTGGTTGTTGACGTCGGTGATCTCCAGCTCGCCTCTGGCCGAGGGGACCAGGGTCTGACAAACGTCAAAGACCGTTGAGTCGTAAAAGTAAATCCCGGTCACGGCGTAGGGGGAGGGCGGCTGGGGTGGTTTTTCAACTATCTCGACCACTTCTTCCCCCTCGAACCTGACGACGCCGAATCTGTGCGGGTCCTCGACTTTCTTGAGGATTATCTTGGCCCCCTGCTTCTGGGCCTCGAAAGCCTGGACCGCGTCCTTGATGTTGTATTCAATGATGTTGTCGCCGAGGACGACGCAGATCTTCTGCCCCTCGGCAAAGAACTCGGCCAACTTCAAGGCGTCGGCGATGCCCCCCTCGCCGTGCTGGTAAGTGTAGTTCAGATGGGCCAGGCCAAAGTCGGCCCCGTTGCCCAACAGCTCCAAAAAATCGCCGGCGTGCTTGCCGCCGGTGACGATGAGGATGTCCTTGACGCCAGAGTTGACCAGGGTCTGAAGGGGGTAGAAGATCATCGGCTTGTCGTAGATTGGCAGGAGGTGCTTGTTGGTAATCCGGGTCAGGGGGTGGAGGCGGGTGCCCAGACCGCCGGCGAGAATGATTCCTTTCATGACTGCTCCTTCACTCCCAAGGATCAAATGGTCCGGGCGCGGTCACAGGCGCGGCCTGGTCCGGGTAGCGGACCCAGACCAGAAAGAGGCCCTGCGGCGGCGCCGTGCGCCCGGCCCGCGACCGGCGGCCGCTTTGAATGATCTCGATCATTTTCTGCGGTTCGGGCTGCTCAATCAGCGTGCCCACCAGGGCCCGAACCATGTGCCTTAAGAAGCCGTCGGCCTCGAAGAGGAAAGTGAGCAGCCGCCCTTGGGCAGAAAGCTCGGCCCGATGGATGGTCCGGCGGGTCCCTTTGACTTGGCTGCCCACGGATTGGAAGGCGGCGAAGTCGTGCTCGCCGGGCAGTGCGTCCATGGCCGCCTCGAGGCTTTCGATGGACAGGTCCCGGGACACGGCCCACAGGTAGCGCCTGAAAAAGAGGGGGGGCTCGGGGCCGTTGTAGACGTGGTAGCAATATCGCTTCGCCGAGGCGTGACGGCGGGCGTGGAAGCCAGGGGCGGCCTCCTCGGCCTGGATGATCCTGATGTCCTCAGGCAGGAGGGCGTTGAGGGCCCGGGCGAGTTCCGGGGCGCTGAGGCGCGTCGAGGCGGCCAGGCCGCACGCCTGGCCGAGGGCGTGGACCCCGGCGTCGGTCCGTCCCGCGCCGGTGATCGTCGTCGGGCGTCCGATGACCCGGGCCAAGGCCGCCTCCACGGCGGCCTGGACGGTGGGGCGGTTTTTCTGGCGCTGCCAGCCAGAATAGGCTGTGCCGTCGTAGGCCAGAATCAGGCGCAGGGTCCGCTCGAGGGCGGTGCTCAAGGCATCAACCCGAGGCGGGGCAAGCCGAGGGTCTCTTCAAAGCCGGCCATCAGATTGAGGCACTGCACCGCCTGACCAGAAGCGCCCTTAGTCAGGTTGTCAATGGCGGACAGCAGAATCAGCGTCTGAGTGTGTTCATCCAAGACGGCGTTCAAGTGGCACATGTTGGAGCCGCGCACGGCCTGGGTCCGGGGCCACTGGCCGGGTTTGAGGACGCAAATAAAAGGGGCCGAGGCATAGAATTCCCGCCAGCAATCCAGGACCCTATTGAGCGAGGTTAGAGGCTGGGCGTACATGGTGGCCAGCATGCCGCGGGACATGGGCGCCAGGTGCGGCGTGAAGACGACTTTAACCTCAACGCCGGCGGCGAGTTTCAGCTCCTGTTCCATCTCGGGCCGATGGCGGTGGGAGGGGATGTTGTAGGCCTTTAAGTCCTCGCCGGCCTCGGCCAAGAGGCTGCTCAGCGCGGCCTTTCGCCCCGCGCCCGAGACGCCGGTCTTGGCGTCGATGATGAGGCCGTCAATGCTTATGAGCCCTTCCTTGAGCAAGGGAATCAGGGCCAGGAGGGCGCAGGTGGGGTAGCAGCCGGGGTTGCCGACCAACCGGGCCGATTTGATCTCCTCGGCGTAGATTTCGCACAAGCCGTAGACCGCCTCCCGGCACAACTCAGGGGCCAGGTGGGGGGCGTAATGGGCGGCGTAGGTTTCGGGGTCGCGGAAGCGGAAGTCGGCCGAGAGGTCAATGACCCGCTGGCCGGATTCGAGGCGTCTGACGACCTGCTCCGTGGCCGCCTGGTGGGGCAGGGCGGTGAAGACGAATTCGGCCTCGTCCACGGCCTCGTCCTCGGGGTGGACAAAGACCAGCTCTGACGAGGCCGCGGCCCTGAGGCCAGGGGTCAGGCTGGCGAAGACCTGGGCCGTCGGAAGTCCAGAGTGCTCCCGGGACGTGACCGCGGCGAGCTGCGCCTTTGGATGGCCGGCCAAGAGGCGAACCAGCTCCAGGCCGGTGTAACCGGAGGCGCCGATGATGGCGACTTTGACCATGAGCTTAAGGCGGTTAGCGTTTGGAG
Source organism: uncultured Thermodesulfobacteriota bacterium (assembly GCA_964466355.1). Lineage (GTDB taxonomy): Bacteria > Desulfobacterota > Desulfarculia > CAYXRH01. The sequence continues at coordinate 2,027 of CAYXRH010000169.1, read as the reverse complement.
TACTGGTACCTGGCCCGAGCGCCTGGCTGACCGTATTTCTTCCGCTCCTTGATCCTCGGGTCCCGGGTCAAAAAACCGCTTTTCTTGAGAACGGGTCTCAGCTCAGCGTCGTAAGCCAACAGAGCCCTGGAGATGCCGTGCCTTATGGCTCCGGCCTGGCCGGTCAGCCCGCCGCCTCTGACGCTGATGAAGACGTCGAACTTGTTATCCGTCTCGGTCACCTGGAGGGGCTGACGGAGGATCATTTTGTCCGTCTCCCGACCGAAATAGTCGTCGATGGAGCGCTTGTTGATGATGATGCGGCCGCTGCCAGGTTTGAGCCACGTCTTGGCCACGGCGGTCTTGCGGCGGCCGGTGGCGTAATAGGCTTCCTCTGTCTTGGGCATCTTTAGACCTCCAAGACCTGGGGCTGTTGAGCCTCATGGGGATGTTCGGCGCCGGCGTAAACCTTCAGCTTCTTGAGCTGCTTGCGGCCGAGGCTGTTTTTGGGCAGCATTCCCTTGACGGCCAGGCGGATCATCTCCTCCGGCTTTTTTTGAAGCATCGTCTTGGCCAAAATGGCCGTGAGGCCGCCGGGAAAACCGGAGTGGCGGTAATAGCTTTTCTGATTCCACTTATTACCGCTCAGCCGAACCTTGTCGGCGTTGATGACCACGATGAAGTCACCGACGTCAAGGTGGGGCGTGAAAGAAGGCTTGTGCTTGCCCCTCAACCGAGCGGCCAGAACCGTGGCCAGACGCCCCAGAATCTTATCCTCGGCGTCCACTAAAAACCATTCCCGTTGAATGTCTTTTTCACTGATCGAGTAAGTCTTCATCCTTCAAGCCTCGAAGCGCCGAACTAGGGCTAAGGTCAAGATGCTTCCTGTAATCATTGAGAGGCCAATTGTCAAGTAAAAATTCAGGGCCCGGCCCTGGCCACCAGGGCGTCCTTGATGCCCTGGTCCTTGAGCGCCTTCAACTGGGCCAGAGCTTCGGAGCGGGTGGCAAAGGCGCCGACTTGAACCCGGTGCCACGTCCCCTTGCCGGCGATGGTCGCGGTGACGACCTTGAAGCTGAGGCCCGTGCGCTGGGAAGACTCCAGGGCGAATTTTTCGGCTGAGTCTTTGTTTTTGAACGCAGCCACCTGGATGGTGTACTTGGCCCTAACCTTCTCGCTCGGGCCGGGTTTGGGCGGCTCGGGCTTTGGCGGCGCCGGCGGCGAGGTCGCGACCGGCTCTTTGGCCGGGGGCTGACGCTGGGGCTCTTGGGGGGCCGCTTCTGGCGGCGGGGGCGGAGTGGTCGGCGGCGGGGCGATGACCACCGGACGGCGCTTTTTGTCCAAATCCTTATAGAAGTCCAGCGTCGGCGCCGGAGCTGGAGGCGGAGGCGCCTCAGCCGAGGCTCGCTTTTGCAATTCCTCCTTGATCTGACCGGGTTTGGCCGACTCCTCCACGACCGCCTTCGGCTTTTCCTGATCAACGATGGTCGGCAAGCTGCCGCGTCCGACCAAGACGCCCAGGACAAAACCCCAGACCACCAGGAACAGACCAGCGGCCACGACTAGAAGCTTGTGGCGCCGGTCGCTCCCGCCCCCCTCGGAGCCTGAAGGCCTTTTTAGAGCCAAGCAGACCTCCTTCTTGAATGATCCCTAAAGGACCCGGTCAGCCTATTCGCGATCCATCCGCTCGGGCGCGCTGACGCCAAGAATGTGCAACCCGTTGGCCACGACCTGCTTCACCGCTAAGACCAGGAGCAGTCGAGCCTCGGTCAGGGCCGGTTCTTCGTTCAAGACCCGGTGGTGATTGTAATAGTTGTGAAAAGCGGCGGCCACTTCACCCAAGTAGTAGGTCAGCCGGTGAGGCTCCAGGGCCAGGGCCGCTTGAGCGACGAGGTCTGGATAGTCGGCCAGGAGCTTGAGCAACCCGATCTCCTCAGGGAGGGTGAGCCTCTTCAAGTCCACGGCCTCGGGATCCGGGCCGGCCAGGCCTCTCTCTGCGGCCTTGCGTTCGATGCTGCACACCCTGGCGTGGGCGTACTGCACGTAGT
>CAYXRH010000168.1:0-8914 GCA_964466355.1 uncultured Thermodesulfobacteriota bacterium | reverse complement strand
CTCAGGTCAAGGGATTTCATCCTCCTAAAACCGAGGCCGAGGAAGCCAAGCGAGGTCAATCGAGCGCCTCCTTTACATCTTCCCTCCACTGGCGCGGCTGATCGTCGTGTTTAGACTAGTCTCTTCTTAATTTATTAGTATTATCAAGTATATTTGACGCAAGAGCCCCGGCTGGCTATGCTTTATTTCAGCCGGCAGGGCCCACCGAAAGAGGGTTTGCCCATTGTGGGGTCTCTCATTGGTCATTGGCGAATCGGCGCCCATTAAGGCGCCGCAACAACAACATCCAGGAAAGGAGACATCTTATGGAGGAAGTCGGAACCACCCTGGTCGATCAACCCCAAGCGGAGATCGTCCACGTCATCGAGCAGGCTGGATTGACGCCGAGCCAAGAAGATCTGACTCAGCTTTATCAGGCCATCACCACCTTCATCAGCGACCACGAGGAGGCCGACCCGGCCCATCCGGCGAGCAAGATCAGCTTTGACAACTCCACAGCCCAGCTCCCCGGCGACCCGGACCGGACTCAGACGGCCATCGAGGCCCTCAAGGAACTGCTCTCCAAAGCATGCACCACCACCACCATGAATTTGTACGTGAACGCCGCCACCGGAGATGATGAAAACCCAGGCACGGAGGCCGAACCCAAACAGACCATCCAGGGCGCGCTCGACGCCGTGCCCTACGTCGTCGCCCACGCGGTCACGATCCATTTAGCCGACGGAACTTATGCGGACGCAGTGGCGATTGACCGGGCCGTCCTGGACGGGGCCTCTTTGGCAATCCAGGGCAACTCGGCGTCTCCGTCCAACGTGGATGTCACCGGCGCGGTGACGATCTCCGGGACTAGGCTGACGTGGAAATGGTCCGAATTTTCCGGCGCGACGACCACCATCACCATCAACAAATGGGCTCGTGTTGACTTCGCCAAATGTCATTTCACCAGATCGGCGTCAGGGACGGCGGTGTCCGTCGATCAGGGCACCATCGAGTTTGACGCAGATTGCGTCGTCAACGTCAGTAGCGGTTTCGTGTACGCCATAAACGGAAGCTTAGTTCAATCCCGTTTCGCCAGCGCTACGGTCAATGGATTTCTATTTTCAATCCAGAACGGCTCGCTCCTGAATCTCCAGAGCAACGACCTGTCAGTGACCCAATCAAGCGCCTCGTCGTACACGGTTATGGTGAGCAACGCCCGGGCGGTTTTGAGTCAAGATCTGACTGTCAGCGGCGGTTACCAGGGTCTCAAAGTTACGAATGGCCAGGTCGACGCGCAGGACATCACCTTCACCTCCAGCGCCGCCGGCGGCATCGGGATTTATGCTGGTACTAACAGCTTCATTAGTTGCGTGGGCGCAATCTCGATCACTCAGAACACCGGCTCCAATAATGGAACAGGCATTCTGCTCCTGGCCGGCGCGATCCTAGTTTTCACCTCTACAATCACCATCTCGGGCACGGGACTGTTGAAGGGGATATCGGTCAATGGCGGCACGCTGTCGCGCGCTCACGGAGCCTCAGGAGCGATCGCCGTAACCTGCATTAACAGCGGCAGCGCCACAGGAATCGATGTCGCCGGGGCCAAATTACACCTGGCCGGCAACGCCCTCACTCTGACCGGCGGCGGCGCCGGAACTGCAGCCACTTTGATTGACGGTTCAACCGGTGTATACAGCTCTTGCACCTACGCCGGCACATGGGGTTCAAACACTAATGTAGACTCCAGCTCATATTGGGGCAACGGCGCATAGAAGGTTTCAATGATAGTGGTTGTTTCCCCGGACGGCCAGTTAATCGTCGGCGGGCGGCTGTTCGCCGCCGCCGGGCTCAATCTCCCCGATCTGGTCCGGGACTCCGGAGGTGAGCGGCCCGGCCGTCGGCCGCCCGATCAGGAGCGGCCTCGCCCTCAAACATCGGGTCGCGTAAGGCCTCAACCCCAGGAAAGCGAGAAGGCTGTTCAACCCTTTCACTGAGCGGCCACGGGGGGATTCCGCCAACCTCCCCGTGGCCGCGCACCCAGTTGGGGCGTGACGCCGATTCATAAAGCTGGTCCTCAGTCTTGTGGCGGATTTGTACCCACCTCTAGAAACCAGCTTCCCTTCCCCGTCTTTGAGGTGGCACGGCCATCCTGGCCGTGATTCACGGGCTGGAAGCCCGGGCCACGCTCTCCTCAATCGCACCGCACGGGTGGTCAGGCCGCCCGTGGGTCTGACCTAAAAACCATCGCCTCCCGGCGGCTCATGCCCGGCTCAGGCTCCGCGGGGAGCCGCCGTTAATTTGTCCTTGACAAACGATCTAAGTTGGAACAATAATCTAAACACAGCCCGGGTGGGGGTCGTCTCTGGTGATGTTTCACCTCATCGATGTGGATGAGGCCCATCTTTTGGTCCGATGAATTGATTTCTACGACAGGGTCTCGGTGACCCAGCCCTCCCCGGGGGCGACAGGGAGGAAGAGAATGAGCCGAAATGCGCACCGGCGTGGCCCCGCCGACGGCCCGGCCATCGGCATCCTCATGCTCGACCACGTCCTCGAAAGACCGGCCGGAGACGTGGGCAACCCGGCGACCTACCCCTTTCCGGTGATCTACAAGACGGTCAAGGCCTCCTCCATAGACCGCCTCCTCCACCAGCGCGACCGCTCCCTCATCGAACCCCTCGTCAAAGCCGGCCTGGAACTGGTCGAGGAGGGCGCCGCCGCCGTGACCACCGCCTGCGGCTTCTGGGCCCTGTTCCAGATGGAGGTCGCTGCGGCTCTGCCGGTGCCGGTCTTCTTGTCCTCTCTGCTTCAGATCCCCTTTATTCAACGCACTCTGCGGCCGGATGAGACCCTGGGCATCCTGACCGCCCACGCCGAACGATTGACCGCGGAGCACCTGGCCATCGGCGGGCTCGACCCCTCCCGACCGGTCAAAATAGTCGGCCTTCAGGACCAGCCTTATTTCGCCGGGGCCATCCTGGGCCAAGGCAAGCCCCTCGTTTTCGAAAAAGTCGAGGCCGAGGTCGTCGCCCAGGCCAAGCGGTTGGTCTCCGGTGCACAGCGAGTGGGGGCCATTCTCCTGGAATGCTCCAACATGCCGCCTTACGCCGCTGCGGTCCAGGCGGCCGTGGGGCGGCCGGTCTTTGATTTCAACACCATGATTCATCATGTTTATTCGGCTTTGGTCAGACAAAGGTACGAGGGGCCGATTCACCGCGGTTGACTCGAATCGTCTCGAATAGCCCAATAGACAGGGCCGGATAAAGGCCCACGAGGCCGCCATAAAAAGAATCATCAACGCTGCGGAGTCAAGATGGGCGCAGGCGCATTCATCAAAGACGTGGAAACCATTTTGCTGGACATCCCCTTGAAAAGGCCCCACGTCATGTCCTTTGGCCGCATCCCGGAGGTGAATTTCGTACTGGTCAGAATCGTGACCGATTCCGGCCTGACCGGCTGCGGCGAGGCGGCGACCCTCCAGGGCCCGACGTGGTCCGAAGAAAGCGCCGAGACGATCAAAGTCATGATTGACAAGTACATCGCCCCCGTATTAAAGGGAAAAAACCTTCTAGAATTCAACATTTTATTGCGCGAGATAGATTCAAGAATCAGGGGAAATTTCTTCGCCAAGGCGGCCGTGGAGTTTGCTCTCCTGGACGCCTTTGGCCAGCATTTTGGGCGTCCGCTCCACGAATTGCTGGGGGGAAGATTAAGAGACGGCGTTGACTTGAGTTGGTCCCTGGCCAGCGGCGGCCTCGAGAGCGACCTCAAAGAGGCCAAGAAGATGGCCGCCCAAGGATTCAGGATTTTCAAAATAAAGGTGGGCGCCGGGCCGTTGGCCGAGGACGTCGAAAAGATAAAGATCCTTCGTCAAGAACTCGGCGATGGCGTCAGGCTCAGGGTGGACGCCAACCAGGGCTGGAACCTGACCACGGCCTTGAGGGCGATGAGGGAGATGGACAAATACGGTCTGGAGTTCATGGAGCAGCCCCTGCCCAAGTGGGACCTGGACGGCTTGGCCGAGTTGAGACGAAAGTCGCCGACGCCCCTCATGGCCGACGAGAGCCTCTCGGACGAGCACTCCTGTCTGGACATCATCAAACGCGGCGCCGCCGACATTTTTTCCATAAAGCTCACCAAGAGCGGCGGACTGCTTCGGGCCAGGGAGCTCTACGCCATCATCCGGGCCGCCGGGCTGGAGGCGTACATCGGCTGCATGCTCGAAACCAGCCTCGGTACGGCCACCTACCTCCAATTCGCCGCCCTGGCCGACGCTCTGCCTTATGGCTGCGAGCTGTTCGGCCCCTTGCTGCTTGAAGGCGACATCGTCGACGAGCCGGTCGTTTTCAAGGACGGTCAGGTGATGATCCCCACCCGAGAGGGGCTGGGGGTGAGCCCAAACCAGGCGCTGGTGGAGAGATATCGGCGAGGATGATGATCCCTAAAAAGGTCGACGCGGCCAAAGAAGGAGGACCGCGGCGTCGAGGGTCTTGGAGTTCAGATTCATGGTTCGGAACCTTGAAAGGAGGAAGGTAGCATGGCTCGCAGACTAACGATTTTGGTGGCAATTGTGGCCGTAACCCTAATCCCCTTGTCGGCCGGGGCCGGCCCGATCAACCTGACCTGGATGGCCGGCAGCGCCGGAGGCGGCTGGTACGGCATGGCCGCCGGCATCTCGACGATCATCAAGGACTACGATCCGGACTTCACCATTAAGGTCGTTCCCGGCGGCGGCCGTCAGAACCCAGTCGCCGTGAACGACGGCAACGTCGATATCGGCTGGGGCCTGCCGTTTTTAAATTATCTGGCCCTCCACGGCCAAGCGCCGTTCAAGAAGAAGAACGACAAGATCCGCCTCATGGCCGGCGGCTACATGTCCACCAGCCACATCCATCTCCTCGTCGCCCCCGACTCGCCGGTCAACACCATGGATCAGTTCTTCGAGCAGAAGGACTTCCGCATGGCCATGTCTCAGCGCGGCGCCTCGGACGTCTGGGTCTTCGAGCAGGCCATGGCCGCCCACGGCAAGAGCTGGGACAAGCTGAAGGACCAGGGGTGGCACTTCGCCAGGGGCAGCTACTCCTTCCAGGCCAACCAGTACAAGGACAAAAACGTCGACGGCGTCTGGACCTTTCTGGCCGCTCCGGCCGGCGCGGTGACGGACATGAGCATCGGCCGCGAGATGAAGCTGGTGCCCTGGTCCGAGAAGGCCATCAAGTACGTCGAGAAGTTCGGCATGTTCGGCTGCGACATCCCGGCCGGAAGCTACCCCAAGGCGTCCAACGGGGACCAGAACGTCCGCACCGGCTGCACCGGCTGCGTGATCATGATCAACGCCTCCATGCCCGATGACGTGGCCTACCTTCTGACCAAGGCCTTCAACGAGAGCGTGGAGCAAGTCCGCAAGGTCCACGCCTCCCTGGCCCCTTACAAACCCGAGAACGGCGCCAAGGGAGCGGCCATTCCGATCCATCCCGGCGCGGCCAAGTATTATAAGGAAAAGGGCTGGCTCTAGTCTGACGGCCCTCCATGGTGGGGCGACCGACGCTTTTTTCAATCCTCAAACGGCGGTCGCCCTCGCTCAAAAACTTTGTCCTCAGGGGAGAGGTCGCATGCGAGCGGCGCGGCCAACCAAGAGCCAGAATCTTGCCAACCTCCGCTGGCGGCGGTCTCTGTTCGCTCCCGCGCCCTCAGACTTAAAAGGGGGTTCTGAGGCGGTTTGAATTGAAGGTGGGAACGAAGAGACCATGAGAACGTTATCAGGCTGGTGGTACGCCCTCATCGTCGCCGACGCCGTGGTGGCCGGCGTGTTTCATTACTATGCCTCCGGCTTCGGCGGCCCGGAGCCGAGAGTCTTTCGCGGCCTGCACATGCTTCTTCTTCTGCCGCCCCTGTTTCTGCTCTTTCCGGCGACGAAGAACTCCCCCCGCCACAGGCCCAGCGTCATCGACATCCTGGCCGCCGCTTTCTGCGCCACCGCCTGCGCCTACACTCTTTTTCACGTCAACCGGCTCAACGAGCGGTTTATGACCATCGATCCCGTCCGGCCCGAGGAGGTCATCTTGGGCGGGGTGTTGGTCATCCTCTGCCTGGAGGCCGTCAGGCGATCATTGAGCAAATGGTTCGCCCTGACGGTCGGCCTGGTTCTGGTCTACCTCTTGACCTGCGAACACTGGCCGGGGATGTTCTATTTCAAGGAGTTTCCCCTGGACCGCATCGTGGAGATCCTCTATCTCAACCACGACGACGGTGTCTTCGGCTTTTTGATCGGCATCTCGGCCGAACTGCTCTACGTCTACATCATCTTCGCCGGAGTGATGTCCGTCACCGGCGCCGGGGACTTCCTCATCGATTTCTCCACCTGGGCGGCCGGCTGGGCCAGGGGCGGCTCGGCCAAGATCGCGGTCGTCTCCTCGGCTCTCTACGGCACCGTCTCCGGATCCACCGTGGCCAACGTATACGCCACCGGCTCCTTCACCATCCCCATGATGAAGCGCAGCGGCTACGAGCCCAAGCAGGCCGCGGCCGTGGAAGCCATCTCTGGCGTGGGCGGCCAGATCATGCCCCCCATCATGGGCGCCGGCTCGTTCATCATGGCCGAGATAACCGGCGTGCCCTACTTCACGGTCATCAAAATGGCCGTCATCCCAGCGCTCCTTTATTATCTCGGCGTGATGTGCATGGTCCACTTCATCGCCATGAAAAGAGGCATCGAGCCGGTGACCAAGGATCAGCGGCCCAGCGGCGCCCGGGTCCTGCGTCACGCCTATTTCGTTATCCCCTTCGTGGCCATCGTCGCCCTGCTGGCCTCGGGCTATTCGCCGGCCAAGGCCGCTTTTCACACCATCTGGATCACTCTGCTCCTGAGCTTTTTAGATCGCCGGACTTGGCTCAGCCCCAAAAAGATGCTGGAGATGATCGTGCGGGCCATGGTCAACGCCGCCCTCATCGCCGCGGTTTTGGCCGGGGCGGGCATGATCGTCGCCGTCTTGACCCAGACCGGGGTGGCCCTGGCCTTCGGCGCCATTTTGGTCTCGGCCTCGCAGGGCGTTTTGCTTCTGTGCATGATCCTCGTCTTCGTCATCATCAGCGTCCTGGGCACCGGCATCCCGACCACGGCCGCCTACGTCATCGGCGTCAGCGTGGGGGCCATCGCTCTCGGGAAATTCGGGGTCCCCCTCCTGGCCGCCCATCTATTCTGCTTCTACTACTCGGTCCTGGCCGACCTGACGCCGCCGGACGCGGTGACCTCCTTCGCCGCGGCCAACCTGGCCGAATCCGAACCGATGGCCACTGGCCTCGAAGGCTTCAAGCTCGGCATCGCCGGCTTTCTAGTGCCCTTCGCCTTCATCTACAACCCCGCCCTGCTCCTTGACGGCAGCTTCGGTCAGATTCTGCTCAGCTTCGGCTTCACCGCCTTGGGGGTCATCTGCCTGGCCGCGGCCGTCATCGGCCAGCTCAGGGGGCCCCTTTCACCCCTGCCTCGGCTGATGCTTTTTGCCGCCGCGGCCAGCTTCGTCTATCCCAGTCGGACGGTCGATCTGATCGGTCTCGGTCTGGCCGGATTGGTCTTTTTCTGGTCCTTGAAAACCCAAAGAAGCCGCCTGGCCGAGATGCTGGCCGCCAAAAGGGCGGTCAAGACCGCCCCGGCGCGTTCGGTCAATCCAGAGGAGAGAGTTCATGACTAACCCCTTGCCCCACAAAGCTGACATGGTCATCATTGGCGGCGGTCTCATGGGGACCAGCATCGCTTGGCAGACGGCCAAGAGAGGCGTTTCCAACATCCTGCTTCTGGAACAGGGCACCATGGGCGCCCAGGGGGCCACCTATCGCTCCTTGGGCGGTTGGCGGACCTTGTTCGGCACCGAGATCAACATCCTTTTTTCCCTGCACTCCAAGCCCATCTTCGACGGCATGAAGGCCGAGCTGGACATCGACCCGGCCTGGGTCAACATCGGCTACCTCTACACGGCCAGCAGCGACAAAGGCTGGTCCGTGCTGGAGAACACGGCCGAAATCAACGAAAAGCTCAAGGTTCCGGCCGAGATAATGACGCCCCAGAGAGTGGCCGAGAAGTGGCCTTATCTGCGCACCGACGACGTCCACGGCGGGCTGTGGAATCCGGCGGCCGGGATCTACGGACCCCAGGAGGTCTTGCAGGGCTTCGCCCGGGGCGCCCGCCGCCACGGCGTGACCATCCGCGAAGACACCAAAGTCACCGGCATCCTGACCAACAAGGGCCGCGTCATCGGCGTGGAGACTCAAGACGGTCAGCGCATCAAATCAGACTTGGTCATAAACGCCTCCGGCCCCTGGGCCGGGCAGGTGGCCGCCCTGGCCGGGTTGGATTTGCCCATCGGACCCTTGAGGCGCCACCTGTTCCACACCGCGCCCTTCCCCTTCGAATACATGCCCCGCCTGACGCCGTTCACCCTGCACTTCGAGAGCGGCTGGTATTTCCGCCGCGAAGGGGACGGCGTCCTCTTGAGCGGACCGGCGGACAACAAGCCGGAGCAGCATTCGTTCAGCGAAAAAGTTGACTTCGACGCCGAGGAATGGACGGCCTTGAAGGCCATGGAGCGCATCCCGATCATGGAGAAGGCTCGCATCGCCCGGGGCTGGGTGGGGCACTACGCCATCTCGCCCGACCACCACCACGTCATCGGCGAGTTTCCGGAGATGAAGAGCTTGATCCACGTCTCCGGCTTCAGCGGCCACGGCTTCCAGCAGTCCGCGGCCGTGGGGGTCGTCGTCGCCGAGCTGATCACCAAGGGCCGAGCCGAGACCATCGACATCGAGCGCCTCAGACCGACCCGCTTCCGCGAGGGCCAGACCATCCACGAAGCTCTGACCTCTTTTAGGGATTAGACGGCCACTCACACCATTTTCCCATTGAAATGAAACAAACAAGCCTTACTCTGCCCTAGCCCGGATA
>CAYXRH010000167.1:0-8994 GCA_964466355.1 uncultured Thermodesulfobacteriota bacterium | reverse complement strand
GATCGAGGCGCTGAAAAGGCGGGGGGTCGTTTGAAGCTCATTGACCCCCGTTGGAGATCTTCTCCAGGAGCCCCGAGGTGGTCAGGGCCCCGGAGAGGGGGATGAGGACCACCCGCCCCCCGGTCCGCTCCACCTCCTGGCGGCCCACGACCTGGTCGAGACGGTAATTGGCGCCCTTGGTCAGCACGTCCGGCTTCAAGTCAGCGATGAGTCCGGGCAGCATCTCGGTTTTAAAGACGGTCACGTAATCGACGCAGTCCAGGGCGGCCAGGATCCGGGCCCGCTCCCGGTGGTCGATGATTGGCCGCCCGGAGCCTTTGAGCCTCGCCACCGAGGCGTCGTCGTCCAGCCCGACGACCAGCACCTCGCCCTGCTCCTTGGAGCGCTGGAGGAGATGAACGTGGCCGAGGTGGAGAAGATCGAAACAGCCGTTGGTGAAGACGATCCGTTTGTCCTCGGCCTTGAGGCGGGCCGCGGCGCCCAAAAGCTCTTCGCCGGAGACGATCTTCTCCTCGCCGGCCGGCCGCAGGACCTGATTCAGCTCCTCCACGCTCAGGGCGGCGGTGCCGACCTTGCCCACGACCACCCCTCCCGCCAGGTTGGCCAAGCGGGCCACCTGGTCCCAGGGCCAGCCCGAGGCCAGGCCCAAACCGACCACCGCCGCCACGGTGTCTCCGGCTCCGGAGACGTCAAACACCTGCCTCGCCCTGGCCGGCAGGTGAAGCGGGGTCATGCTTGGCCTAAATAGGCTCAGCCCCTGGGCCCCCTGGGTGATGATGAGGCCCGACCATTGGTGGAGGGCCATCAGCTTGTCCGCCTTATCCGCCGCCTCCGCGAGAGAGGTGTCGAGGCCTAAGGCCTCCTTGGCCTCGCGCTGGTTGGGCGTGAGCACCGTGGCCCCTTGGTAGCGGCGGTAACTGCGCCCCTTGGGATCGACCACCACCGGCTTTTTTAAAGCAATGAAGATGTCGATGAGGCCCCTGATCAGCCGCGGGGTGAGCCCTCCCTTGGCGTAGTCGGACAGAATCAGTCCGTGAAAGCGGTCGGAGCCGTCTCGGGCAAAATCGAGGATGCGCTCCACCTGGGTCGAGCTGATCGGCTCCGATGTCTCGCGGTCGAGGCGCACGACGTGCTGATGCCCGGCCATGACCCGAGTCTTGCGGCTGGTCTTGCGGCCGGGGCTCAAATAGACCCCGCTTCCGTCAACCCCTTCGCGGCCCAAGATGTCCACAATGGCTTGGCCGGTCCGATCCCGGCCGATCACTCCGGCCACGCTCACCGCAGCGCCCAAGCTCCGCAGGTTCCGAACCACGTTGCCGGCCCCGCCCAAGACGGCCGTCTCGGAAGAGACCTGGACCACTTGCACCGGCGCTTCGGGGGATATGCGCTCCACCCGGCCCCACAAATATTCGTCCAGCATCAAATCGCCCACGACCAGCAGGCAGCGTTTGGCCCACTGGGCCGGATCCAGCCCTTCGCTCGGCCCCAACGATCTCTCCCTCAAAAAAGGTGATCCAGACGTCTAAATATCACGCCCTCTAAACCGAGGGCGCGGACGATGAACCGGCCCGCCGTTTGGGGCCGGGTTCCTCACCGCGCCCGAAAGCCAATCACCAAATCCGGTCCCTGAAACTTAAGCACCAACGCCGCCGCATCAACGGCTGTGATCTTGCAAACTCAAGACCATGGCCTTGATCCCTGCGGTCAACGGACCAGATGTAAGCCCAGGCCGAAGATGGGGCGGCCGGACCGATGGCGCCTAGCCCATCAATTCTCCAGAACGAAGATGACCTCCATTCTGACCCGAAATTCGACCATCTGGTTGTCCTCCACGGCCACCCGCTGCTCAATGATCTTCAGACCAGTGATGCCTCTCAGGGTCTTGGCCGCTCTCTCAAAACCGACCTTGATGGCGTCGTCAAAGCTCACTGGCGAGGCGGCGATGATCTCGGTCACCCTGGCCACACGCTTGTCAGCCATATCAGGCCCTCCTTCTCACTCCCCATAATGCAAGATCATTCTGACAACATTTATTTATTATTAGCACAGCCTTTTCCATTCTGGCAAGAGATTCAGCGCGGCGGCTTTGGAGTTGTCAGGCGGTGTGGAAGGAACTAAAATGCGGTCCGGGCGGCCGGATGGGAGGGGGCTTGAAGCTTCAAGACCCAATTGGGGTTTAAAATGAAAGATGGTTTGTCCGCGGCGCGTTTCTGGGCGGTTCGTCTGGCCCTGACCGCCCTGTCCGGGTTTTTTATAGCCTTCGGCGTGTCGCTTCTTCGCGCGGCCTACCGGCTCAATCATCCAGGCCTGTTCATCATGACTTTCTTCGCCTCGAACTTTATCATTCTCATCTCGGCCGCCTTGGGGCTCATTTTTATCGTGTCCATGATTCGCCGCCTCAAAGGTCCCTCTGGTGAGAGCGATTGAAATCAGGCCCATCGGCCGGGTAAGCCAGGGCTACCGCCCCGGAGAGCAGATCCCTTGCCAGGGCCGGGAGAAGGTGAGGCGGAGGTCGACCATCGACATCGATCCGGCCTACGCCCCGGGGCTTGAAGGGCTGAAGCCCGGTCAAAGCGTGTGGGTTCTGCTCTGGTTCGATCAAGCTGAGCGGGATCGGCTCAAAGTTCACCCCCGAGGCGACAGGCGGCGGCCCTTGAGCGGGGTCTTCAACACCCGTTCACCCCACCGCCCCAACCCCATCGCCTTGGATCTGGCCGAGGTGGTGGCCGTGGAGGGATGCCGGGTGACGCTTCGAGGGCTGGACGCTAGGGAAGGGACGCCGGTCCTCGACCTGAAGCCTTACTCCGTCAGGATCGACCAACCATGAGCCGAGCGCGGCGGGGATTACAAAGCCGGCGCTCAGTCAGACTTCTTGGCCTCGGACTTGGTCTCCGGCTTGCTCTTGTTTGAAGTCTTCTCCTTGCTCTTTTCCGAAGAAGCCTTGGACCGGCCGCGGCCGTAGTCGGTGACGTACCAGCCGCTGCCCTTGAGATGAAAACTGTTCAAGGACATCAGTTTTTTCAAGGCGCCGCCGCATTCACAGGTGGTCAACGCTTCGTCGCCGTACTTTTGGAACACCTCGTGAATGCGGCCGCATTTGTGGCACTCATACTCGTAGATGGGCATGCCCTAATTCCTCCTCACCACGAGACGCCGTCGCCAGGAGAAGCCTCCCGGCCGATCATTTCTAACAACACGCCCCCTGGCCTGGGGGTGGCGAAATCGAAGATTTTATCTCCGCCCCTGAGCTTCAAGGGCGTCAGCAGCCGGCAGGTCAGATCGTGGACCTTCAGCTCCTCGGCCCATCGCGCCTCTCGGGGGGCCTCAAAAAGCTGGTCGTGCCGGGCGAAGCGGACCACGTGGACCAGCTCGTGAGTGATCACGTAAGCCAAAAGGGCGCCCAGGTCCAGATCGGCCCGCTGCCTGGCCGCCTTGATGTGGTGATCCTGGAGACAGATCCGGAAAAACTCCCGGTGGCGGTGGCTGATCGCGGCCGGACCGACGCACTTGACGATCTGGGCCAAAGCCTCATCGCTCACCTCTTCCGGACCCAAGTCTATGAGGGTCTTGAACTCGCAACGGCCGCGCTTTTTCCAGAAGGTCTCGGAAAAGCGGTAGTGATCCGAGACGACCTCTTCGGCCAAATCCACGGCCCAGGCCAAGGCCCGGTGCTGATGGGGGCTGAAATAAGGCCGCCTCAACGCCACGAACTCCTCCACGATCAAAGAGACTATAATCATTTTTTCTCCTTTGGCAAGGGGAGAGCGGCTCAGACTCGAGGTTGTTTTAAAACCTCGAAGGCGCGGCCTCGATGGACGTCCAAAATTTAAAATGAGACTGTTGCGAAACCACATTTTGGTTCGAGGACCAGGCGCGAGGTTTTGGAGAAGCGCAGCATATGATGGTAATATGTGAGCATTCGAGAAAACCGAGCAACGCCGTAATCGGGACAAAAGGGCAGTTTCGCAACAGTCTCAAAATACGAGACCAGTAAAAAAAGGTTTGACATTCCAAGAACAAATTTCCATAATCACTCCAATTGGGTCTATATGGAGAATGACCCGAGAAAGGGAGGGTTTTGAGCCCGACCAACGCATGATCGCCCCAAGATCGTGTCGTTAGGGGCGGCGAGGAGGGAGGTGAGCAAAACTAAGGCTGTCTTTAATTGGTTTTTTCAGGTCACAGATGGGAAAACCAGAGTGCGTCAAACAATGGTCTAAAGGAGAAAAGAGATGAAGAAGTTTATGGTTCTGGGCTTGGCTCTGGTCTTTGTTTTGGGCCTGAGCGCCATGGCCCCCGCCGCAGTCAAGGTCGGCGGCGACGTTCGTCTGGAGCTGGCCTACGCCTGGACCGACGAAGACTACAACGGCATCGAGGACACCGTCGAGCTGTGGAACTTCCACGGCTCCTCGACGCGGTTGAAGGTTAGCTACATCACTGACGACAAAAAGTACGAGGCCTACCTGGAGACCGGGATCTACTCCCACACCAGCGGCAACGCCAACTCGACTCGTCAGGCGTGGTTCCAGTACAACTTCAGCAACGGCTTCGTCCGCCTCGGCCAGGGCTACTCGGCCAACGAGGGCCCCTGGATGAACCAGTGGTTGGAGAGTGCGACAAGCCTCATCGGCTACGGCAACCCCTACTTTGGCCGCGAAGAGCTGGTCCGCGTCAACGTGGGCAAAAAGTATAAGTTCATGTTCCAGGCCTCCCGCCCGACTAAGGGCGACGTCTGGGGCGGCGTGGGCTACACCTACCACGTCCTGCCGGCCCTGGCCTTTGGCGGCGACTTCAGCTTCGGCAACGTCAGCGTCCAGCCCTGCCTCCGCTTTGAGAACATCCAGTGGAAGGACGGCAGCGACACCGATTACTACAACTCCTGGGACTTCGGTCTGGCCCTGGACGGCAACTTCGGCCTCATCGGCTTCACTGTTGAGGGCACCTACGGCATCAACAGCGCCGGCTCCAGCCCCTTCAGGTCCACTCCCTCGGTGGACATCAACAACGAGGTCGACAAGGACGTCCACTGCTACGCCGTGTGGGGCGAGCTGCGCATCGCCGGCCTGTCCCTCGGCGGCGGTTACACCTCGGCCAGCTTCGATCCCTGGGATCAGGATCCGTACAAGCAGTCCCTTTACGCCAACTACGTGATCCCCTTTGGGGCCATCGAGTTCAGGCCTGAGATCGTGTGGTTCGGCGAGGGCGAGGACGAGAACGGCGTTGACCAGGGCAACAAGATCCTCTTCGGCGTGTTCTCCCGCCTGGCCTTCTAAGACGGCTTAGCCAACGAGCCCCCAACCCGCCGCCTCCTTCAAGGGAGGCGGCGGGTCTCTTTTGGACCGCCTGGACAGGTCGACCGGCGCGGACACCTCCCCCCCTTAAACCGCCCGGGCCGTGAAATCCGTTGACACTCGAAGGCTGAATCATGATAATCGCCCCCATCAAATACTATGATCGGTCGATTTGAAAAGGCGGGGAGGCGGGTGAGCCATGACCTGGGCCTCGAAACCCCCCGGCCGGTCAGGGGAGGGAGGTGAACAAGACTTAAACCCGAGGCTATTTTTTCCGTCAAGTCACAATAATCCCGAAGCAATCGCTTAACTGGGTCTAATGAGGAGAAAAGAGATGAAGAAGTTTATATCTCTGTCTTTGGCTCTGGTCTTTGCCTTGGGCCTGAGCGCCATGGTCTCCGCCGCGGTCAAGGTCGGCGGCGATGTTCGATTGGAGTTGACCTACGGCTATTACGATGAAGACTTCAACCTCGTCAACAACGGCGTCGACGAGGAGGTCCTCCTTCTCCAGGGCTTCCACGGCTCCTCGACGCGGTTGAAGGTGAGCTACGTCACTGACGACAAAAAGTACAAGGCCTACCTGGAGACCGGGATCTACTCCCACACCAGCGGCAACGCCAACTCGACTCGCCAGGCGTATTTCCAGTACAACTTCAGCAACGGCTTCGTCCGCCTCGGCCAGGGCTACTCGGTCAACGAAGGCCCGTGGATGAACCAGTGGCTGGATTCGGCCACGAGCCTCATCGGCTACGGCAACCCCTACTTTGGCCGCGAAGAGCTGGTCCGTCTCAACATAGGTAAAAAATATAAGTTCATGTTCCAGGCCTCCCGCCCGACCAAGGGCGACGTCTGGGGCGGCGTGGGCGAGGCGTATCACGTCCTGCCGGCCCTGGCTTTTGGCGGCGAATTCAGCTTCGGCAACGTCAGCGTCCTGCCGGCTCTGCGCTTTGAGAACACCCAGTGGAAGGACGGGAGCGAGACCGATTACTACAACTCCTGGGACTTCGGTCTGGCCTTGGACGGCAACTTCGGCCTCATCGGCTTCACCCTCGAGGGCACCTACGCCCTCAACACCGCCGCCGCGACCCCCTTCAGGAGCATCCCCTCGCTGGATGTCAACAACAGGGTCGACAACGACGTGAACACCTACTCCTTCTGGGGCGAGTTCCGCGTGGCCGGCCTGTCCTTCGGCTACGGCTACACCGGGGCCAGCCTTCAGGGCTGGTCGCAGGACGCCTACGCTCAGGCCGGCTACATAAACTACCGCATCCCCTTCGGGGCCATCGAGTTCAGACCCGAGATCGTCTACTTTGACGACGGCGAGAACGAAAACGAGGTCGATTTGGGCAGCCGGCTGCTCTTCGGCGTCTTCTCCAGACTGGTCTTCTAGTGTTGCGTCCCTGAAGTGGTTTAAGAGGGCGGGGCGGTGGTCTGCTGGTCGAGCGAGCATCGGAACCGGCCGCCCCTGATGAGACTGCGGCGAAACGGCTCTTTTGTCCTGATCACGGCGTTGTCTGCTCCTCGAACCAAAATGTGGTTTGGCCGCAGTCTCAAGATGCTCTCGTTTTTAGTGCTCTCCTGCCCCTCAAAAGCACTCCCCGACCTGATTGACCGAACCGCGGCGGCGGTCTAAAGTTGGTTTAAAGGCGGAAGCCAGCTTTCTGGGGTTTGCGGCCCAATAGAGACCGAGGGAGAGTCAGGGCGTCGATTCATTCTTTTTCGGTGAGCTGTTATTAGCCTCGCTCCCAGTCGGACTTCTCGAGCCGGCTCCCCGGAGGCGGCATTGCAGTTGACCGTTGCCGCGCCTTGTGTCATTAGATAGGAACCTCGCCTGAGGCGGCTTTTAAGGAGGTGGAAGGTGATCCCACGAACTCGCTTGGTCCTGGGCTTGACCGGGCTGGCCTTGGCGCTTGGGCTGGTCTTCGGGGGCCAGGCGCGGGCCAAAAGCGTCCGGGTGGCGGTGACGCCCTTGAGCGTTTACGCCGCCCAAGAGCTCGGCTACCTCATCAACGGCATTCGAGACATGCTCGTCTCCCGGCTGGCTTCGGCCGAGATACAGCTCATCGACCCGAGCGAGATCGAGGTGGCCTTGAGCGGGACTAAAGCTCCGCTCACCGCCAGCACCGCCGCCGAGGCGGCCCGAAAGCTCGAGGCCGATTATGTCATCTTCGGCTCCATAACCAAGCTCGGCGACCGCTTCAGTCTCAACTGGCAGATCCTCAAGGCCGACGAGCCGACCAAGCCCACTGGCTTGGCCCGGACGGCCACCGAGGATCAGCTCATCGCCACCGTGGATGAGATGGCCGGCCTGGCCCGGCGGGTCATCACCGGCCAGCCCTTGCCCGTCCTCGTCGCCCGGCCGGCTCCTGCTTCGACGCCGACGCCGAAAGTGGAAGAGAAGAAAAAACGCTCTTTGTTCTTCAAACCGGGCGCCGGGCCCCAAGAGGCGGCCGCGACCTCGGCTCTCTTCCGGCCCCAGGCCGTGGCTCACTCCGTGTTCGACGTCATGACCATCTCGCCCAAACCGGTGGCCCTGGCCGTGGCCGACGTTGACGGCGACAGGTCCGAGGACATCTTGATCATCGGCAAAAAGGACCTGGCCATCCTGAGCTTAAATAGCGGCAAGCCCGTCCCTCTGGCCCGCTTCCCCAGCCCTCTGCCGGGTCGGCTGTTGATGGTAAGCGGCG
Source organism: uncultured Thermodesulfobacteriota bacterium (assembly GCA_964466355.1). GTDB lineage: Bacteria > Desulfobacterota > Desulfarculia > CAYXRH01. Next base: position 1,016 of record CAYXRH010000167.1, on the reverse strand, counting down.
GGGACGTCGATGGCGACGGCCGGGCCGAGATCGCCCTGACCTCCATCTACGGACGACTGCCCCGTTGCGCTGTTTTCAAGCTGGAGGGGACGAAGCTGGTCAAGCTGGCCGAACTCGAGCGCCATCACCTCAGGATCATCCCCTCCCCTGAGGGCCCGATTCTGATCGGCCAACAGGCCACCTTGTCCGACTTCTTTCTGGGCGCCTTCAGCCGGTTCGTCTTGAGCGGCGGCAGGCTCGTGCCTCGGGGCGCCGTCCCGGGCGAGCGTTACATCGGCTTCTCCTCCCTGGCCCGGGCCGATCTGGACGGCGACGGCACGGTGGAGAGCATCGGCCTCGGCTACACCGAAAAGCTGACCGTGGTCAACGTCGCCGACTACCCGGTCTTCGTTTCAGAGTCGGTCTTCGGCGGTTCCAACAACGTCATCATGGGCCGCGACCTGGAGGAGGGTCAGGCTGAGGACAGACCGGACATCAGGCTCAACGCCCCGGTTTTGGTCAGCGACATCGACGGGGACGGCAAGGTCGAGGTTCTGGTTTTGCACAACGAAGATTTGGCCCGGCGGATAACCATGCACATCAGCTACTACCGCAAAGGCAGCGTCTACGCCTTCAACTGGATGGGCAGCGCCTTGGCCAACACCTGGCGGACGCCTCAGATCGAGGATTACTGCGCCGGCATCGGCCTGGCCAAGGTCAAGGACAAAGACCCCATCCTGGTCATGGCCGCCACCGAGCCCGAGGCCTTTGATCTTCCCTTCCAAAGCGACAGCGGGTACCTGCTCACCGCCGCCGCGACCGTGGGGGAGTAAAGCTAAACCGCCTCTACAGGGCCGGCGGCTGGTGTTTGAGCCAGAAGCCGATCTCCTGCTCCGCGGCGAAGCCGACCTTGAGGAGCGTCTCCTCGTCGAAGTGGCGGCCGATGAGCTGCAGGCCGATGGGCAGACCCTGGCTGGAGAGTCCGGCCGGGAGGCTGAGGCCCGGCAGACCGGCCAGGTTGATGGTCAGGGTGAAGA
>CAYXRH010000166.1:4726-8998 GCA_964466355.1 uncultured Thermodesulfobacteriota bacterium | reverse complement strand
GCGCTTGTTGGACTTGTTGCCCAGCTCCCGGGGCAGCATGCTGTTCTGAGCCAGGGGTGGACCAGGCCCATGATCTGGAACAAGCGGGAGTTGGCGCCGTCAAAGTAGACCGGCAAGACCGGGGCTCGGGTCCGGCGCACGATCCAGGCCAGGTTGGGGCTCCACTCCGGATCAACGATGGCCCTTTCTCCGAGGCGCAGATGGGCCACCTCGCCGGCCGGGAAAAGCCCGAGGAGGTGGCTGTCTTCAACCCAGCGTATGGCCTCTCGAAGCGGCTTGAGGTTGGCGTGGACCGACCTCGGGCCGCCAAAGGGATCCACGAAGAAGAACAGCCGCCGCAGTTCGGGGATGCGATGGAGGAGGTAGTTGGCCATGATTCTGACGTCTGGACGGACGCGTCTGAGGACGCAGCTCAAAATCATGCCCTCAATCCCGCCAAAGGGATGATTCGAGACCACGATCGCCGGGCCTTGGGGCGGCACGTGCTTTAGGTCGTCGTCCGAGATCTGGGGAATGACGTTGAAGGCCTGCAGGGCTTTTTCTATAAAATCAGCTTCATTCTCGGCGGGCGGGATGCGAGCGTAAATCCGTCTCAGCTTGGCCAGGGACAAGATCTGCTCCCCGGCCCCACCGATCAAGGTGAGCACCTTCTGGGGCACCAGACCTCGGGAGGTGAGGTCAAGGCTGAAGACTTGGTCCGCTGACCCGTCGCTCATTCCCTTTCTCCTTTGATCAACCTCCTGGCCGTTGAAATCACCCAGCTCCAGCCGCCGCTTGATCCAAGCCAACCGGTCGGAAACAAAAGGGCTGGATTGATTATCTCCCGGCTCATGTCACAGCTTCGTTCCGCCGACGCGACCTTTGAATGACCCTACCACATACAGTGGTTTGACGCAACCAGAAGCCCCACAAGTTGTAAGGCCGCCCCCTATGAGGGCTGAGTTTCGTCCGGCGGCCAAGACCACCCCCCGCCGCTCCAAGGCGAGACGAGCCGGACATGGTTGAGGATGACGCCCCTGGGGCACCCCATTTTCGTGCGCTTAAGACAAGCCTCAGAAGACCGGGCGTGACGTGGCGCGACGGCTTGATGCTCCGGCAGTCGTAGTATAGAGTGAACAGGTCCGGGGCGCAAGACGCCCTCTGAAACGAATAAAGGAAAGAAGAAGCGTCAATGGGCTCAAAAAGATTCCTCGTCGTCGGCGGCGACGCCGCCGGAATGAGCGCCGCCAGCCGGGCCAAGCGAAGACGGCCCGATCTTGAGGTTGAGGTCTTTGAGAAGGGCCGATACGTGTCCTACGGGGCTTGCGGCATTCCCTACTTCATCGCCGGCGAGATCCCCGAGTTGGAGGATCTGATCGTCCTCACGCCTGAGCAGTTCGAGCAGGAGCGGGGCGTCAAGGTCAATCTTTGGCACGAGGTGGTCCGCCTTGAGGTCGAGAAAAAGCTGGTCGTGGTCAAGAATCTGGCCCAGGGAGGGATAAGGGAGGCCGCCTTTGACGATCTGCTCTTGGCCACCGGGGCTGAGCCCGTGACCCCGTCAGGGGTGGATTTTTCTCTGCCCGGGGTTTTTGCTTTGCGGAACCTCGATGACGCCAGGCGGATAAAGGAGTTTTTGAACGCCTCTTCGCCGCGAAAAGGGCTCATCGTCGGCGCCGGCTACATCGGCGTGGAGATGGCCGAGGGGTTGAGCAAGGCCGGGTTGGAGATGAGCATGGTCGTGCGCGGCCCCCGGGTGATGTCAATCATGGAGGAGGAGGTCTCGGAGGCCGTGGCCGGGGAGCTTGAGCGCCACGAGGTCAAGGTCGTCACCCGGGCCGAGGTGACCGAGATCGAGGTCAGAGAAGGGGCCTTGGCGGTCAGCCTGAGCAACGGACAGCGCTCGTTCTTTGATCTCGTTTTATGCGGCGTCGGCGTGCAGCCCCGCAGCGGCCTGGCCGCCGCGGCCGGTTTGGAGCTGGGGGTCAAGGGGGCGGTGAAGGTCGATCGGCGGCAGAGGACCTCGGCGCCGGGCGTCTGGTCCGCTGGCGACTGCTGCGAGGCGTATCACCGTCTGCTCAACAAAAACGCTTACGTCCCCTTGGCCTTGACGGCCAACCGGCAGGGGCGGGTCGTGGGGGACAACGTGGCCGGCATCGACAAGGAGTTTCCGGGCATCCTCGGCACAACGGTGAGCAAAGTCTTTGACCTGACCGTGGCCCGGACGGGCTTGAGCCTTCAAGAGGCCCGCGGGCACGGCCTCGAAGCGGTCAAGGTGGTCGTCAGCGGCGGTTCGCGGGCCCACTATTATCCCGATGCAGCGTTGATAAAGACCGTGGTCGTGGTCGAAAAAGGAACCAAGAAACCCTGGGGGGTCCAGATGGTCGGCCGGGACGGGGTGGCCCAGCGGATCGACGTCTGGGCCACGGCCCTCAGCGCGGGCTTGTCCCTGGAGCAGATCCACGACCTCGATCTGGCCTACGCGCCGCCTTACGGGCCGGTGTGGGACCCTGTCCTGGTGGCCAGTCAAGTGGCCTTGAAAAAGGCGTCTTAGTCTTTTAATCCAGAGGCGATGAGTGGCCTCGAGGCTTACAGGAGCGAGTGATTTCCCTGGCCCGGAGGCGGTTCATCTGATAATTACTTAGAGTCATCGATGAAGAATTTCAGGGATGGGCTGATCAAAAGTCAGCCATGCCGTTGAGTGGGAGAAAGGCCATGTCGGGATGGAGAGGCAAGATACTTCGCGTGGATTTAACTCAAGAGCGGCTGCAAGAGGAAGGCCTGGATGAAAAGGTGGCCAGGGATTACATCGGCGGCCGCGGTTTGGGCGTCCGCTGCCTTCTCGACGAAGTGGATCCCAAGGTGGCTCCCTTGAGCGCCGAGAACAAACTGATCATGGCCACCGGGCCCCTGACCGGGACCCAGGCCCCCACCGGCGCCAGATACATGGTCACGACCAAGTCGCCCCTCACCGGAGCCTTGACCTGCTCCAACTCGGGCGGGTTTTTCCCCACCGAGCTGAAAAGGGCCGGCTGGGACATGATCATCTTTGAGGGCCGGGCCTCCGCGCCGGTCTACCTTTGGCTCGACAACGAACGCGCCGAGCTGCGGCCGGCCGGCCATCTCTGGGGCCGCACGGTCCACGAGACCGACGAGGTCGTCAGAGCCGAGACCGAAGCCAAGGCCAAGGTGGCCTGCATCGGCCCGGCCGGGGAGAGGCGGGTTCTCTACGCCTCGATCATGAACGACAAGGACCGGGCCGCCGGCCGCTCCGGGGTGGGGGCGGTCATGGGCGCCAAGAACCTCAAGGCCGTGGTCGTGCGCGGCCAGGGCAGGGTGCCGCTTCATGATCGGGCCGCCTTTGGCCAGGCGGTCAAGAAATACCTGGCCAGGTTCAAGGAGTCCACCAAGGCCGGGCCGCCGCCGCTGCGCGTCCACGGCACGGCCGTGACCGTCATGGCCACCCAGAACTACGGCGCCTTTCCGACGCGCAACTTTCAACAGGGCAGCTTTGAAGGCTGGCGGGCCATCCACGGCGAGGCTTTGACCGAAAAATACCTCGTGGGGGCCAAGGCCTGCTTCTCCTGCCCCATCGCCTGCGGCCGGTTGACCGAGGTGAAGGAGCCGCCCTTTGAGGGCCGAGGGGAGGGGCCGGAGTACGAGACCATCTACGCCATGGGCTCCAACTGCGGCATAGACAACCTGGCCGCCGTGACCAAGGCCAACTACATCTGCAACGAGCTCGGCTTGGACACCATTTCCATGGGCGCCACCTTGGCCTGCGCCATGGAGCTGGCCGAGAAAGGGTTTTTGAGCCAGGCCGAGGTGGGCCGAAGATTAAGATTCGGCGACGCCGAGGCCCTGGTGGCCCTGACCCGTCAGACCGGGCTCAGGGAGGGCTTCGGCGACCTCTTGGCCGAGGGCAGCCTCCGCCTGGCCGCCCGGTGCGGCCATCCAGAGTTGGCCATGGTGGCCAAAGGGCAGGAGTTCGCCGGCTACGAGCCTCGGGCTGAGCAGGGCATGGGCCTGGCCTACGCCACCTCGCCCATCGGCGGCTCTCACATGCGAGGCGATCCGGCCTACTTTGAGCTTCTGGGCGTGCCGGTGGTGGTCGATCCTTTGATCTGGGAGGGCAAGGCCGAGGCGGTCAAGGACTGGCAGGAGTTCTTCGCCGTCATCGACGCCGCCGGGCTGTGCGTCTTTTTCTCGGTCCGCAACCTGGCCACGCCTGATCTCAAGGTCCGCCCGGTGGGCGTCATGGAGCTCTTGAACGCGGCCACCGGGGCCGGCTACGAC
>CAYXRH010000166.1:0-4716 GCA_964466355.1 uncultured Thermodesulfobacteriota bacterium | reverse complement strand
CAGGCGGTCGCTGTAAGCGCAGGCGACATGGTCCTGACCTCGGGCCTGGGCGGCTTCGGCCGGGCCGACGACTCCCTCCCGCCGCGCCTGGTTGAGGAGCCCATGCCCGAGGGCCCGGCCCAGGGCATGGTCAACCGTTTGGCCGACATGCTGCCCGAGTATTACCAGCTCCGCGGCTGGGACGAGGAAGGAGGGCCCACCGAGGCCAAGCTCGAGGAGCTGGGTCTGGCTTGAATGTGGACGCCAAAGCATGAACGTTTCGGTGCGCCTCTTCGCTGATTTTAAGCAGTACTCACCCCAGAGGTCTGAGGAGATTGAGCTGGCGCTCAGCCCTGGCCAGAACGTGGCCCAGGTCTTGGTCGAGCTGAACATTCCGCCTCAAAAGCCCAAGGTCGTCCTCCTCAACGGCCGTCCAGCCCAGGACGATGACAGTTTAAGGGAGGGCGACAAGCTGGTCATTTTCCCGCCAGTGGAGGGGGGCTGAGGAGCAAGCGGCGTTTCAAATCGGGGCGGTGTGTTATAATTAAACGACATGACGGGAGCTGGAAAACTGGTGGTTTTTTAACGACGTGATTATGCGCCTAAGGGGTCATTAACCGTGAAGTTGCGGGTTTTATTCGAGCAGGACGAAGACGGCGTTTTCGTGGCTCGTTGTCCAGCCTTGCCAGGGTGTATTTCCCAGGGTAGAACTAAAATTGAGGCTGAGGCCAACATCAAGGAAGCCATCGCGGGATATTTGGAGAGCCTCAAGGCCCATGATGAGCCAATTGAAAGACGGTCAAGAGGTGGCTCTAGTTAACGGTAAATATGTTAATTGCTTGCGAGGAAAGCCGCCCCGAGTTCAACGCGCCGGCCTCGCGGTTCATATTGTGGGCCGCTTTGGGCTGGTCGATTATTCAAGGACTCATGACCGTCTCTGTCTTGGCTGGATCGGCTTGAAGCCACCGTCTGTTCTCGCGTCTCTTAAGTGGTTTGTATAATAGCATTTTTCTTGTGTTATCAAAGGAATAGCTAAACGGCAGATAGAAGAAGTCACCACCGCCAGGCCCTGGGCGGACTAGAGCATCTTTGTTTCATTTCAACCCGAATTTTTGCCAATAAGAGGTGATGCAATCGCAACACCGCTGAAGACCGCGCCTACATCGCTGAGTCCTTTCGGGCAATTGTCGACTATTTCGTGGCCGTCGGGCATTTGATGGGATAGGAATTGGGCGCGGGAAAAGACGATTTCTTAAACTTGTTGTTGCCCGGGCTAAACATGGCTATATGAGACTCAATGCAAACAGCACGGGGACAGGAATTCTTCCCGTAAACTTATAGATTGTTTTTCCGCTTGCTGACCTAAGTTCACTTGCAGAGTATCTGAATAGCGTTTTCCCTCCCGGTTCTTTTATTTCACTACCTGTATATTTATAAATTGTTTTCCCTCCTGGTTCCTTTATTTCGTTGCCTGTAAATTTATAAAGAGTTTTTCCACCAGTTGTCTTGATTTCGCTGCTTGTGATTCTAAAAAGTGCTTTACCTGCAGTGTCTCGAATTTCAGTTCCGGTGAATTTATACAATGTCTTTCCTGATGTATCTTTGATTTCAGAAGCCATTCTATTTCCTCCTTCCGTAAACCGGAATTACCCCACAAATCCATTTCGCATTCACTGATCGACCCTAAGAGGCTTCTGAACTCGCCAAGTACGGCTACGAATCGCTTATAAGTCCCGTGAAGACCGCTTGTACCGCCCCTTCGGACCCTTCGTAACACTCCTTTACTAAAATTTAGTATGATACACCCTCAACAACCCTGTCAACCCATGAGTAGGCCAACCATCGTCAGCCGAAGACGGTCTGGTAATGGCGGACGAGTGGAAATGTGGAGGCAACATGCACGTGCCACCTCCGGCCATGATAGATCACCTTGGCCCCGACCTTGATCAGCCGCTTGATCAACCACTCGATTGATCGCTTGACACCTTCGCCGATGATGTAGAAAGACCTGAGCATATGGAGGAGATTGTAAGCGATGACGCCCATCAAGAGACGAGCCTGGTTGGTCTCGAACCGGTGACAGCTTGTCTTGTCCCAGCGAAGGGTGTTCTGTGCTTCACCATTACCGAGCATTTGTAGATTCTGCCCCTTGTTTGGTTTAGCACATTATATCATTAGGTTACGTTGTTTGTTGTAACTTTCTTTTCAACTCCGCCAGGTAATTCGGGTTTTTAAGGGTTGGCCGGCTTCAGGTTGAGCCAGATGCCGCTGCCCACGATCAACGCCGCCCCGCTCAACAAACGCCAATCGAGCGGCTCGCCGAGAAAGATGATCCCAAAGGCGGCCAGGAACAGAAGCTCCAAGTACATCAGGACCCCGGTCTGCGGCGCTCGCAGGTATTTGTATCCCTTATTGAAAAATAGTTGGCTCAGCAGGGAGGGCACGGCCATGACCAGCAGCGCCAGCCAGCCGGCCCCGCTCGTGGGCCAAAGAGACCCCTCCTGGGACAGAAGCGGCCCCAGGCAGGCCAGGGCGCCGACGAGACAGAGGTAGAAGTAGATCGTGAGCGGGTTGTTGTCCCTGGCCAGACGGCGGACGAGGATGATGGCCAGGCTGCCGATGACGGCCGCGCTGAGGGCCAGAAGGTGCCCCAGGCTGAAGCCGGCCCCGGCCTCGCCGGGCCAGAGGATGAGCCCCGCGCCCAAGAACGCCCCGCCGACAAAGGGCCATTCCCGGGGGCTGGTCGGCTCGCCGAGCACCCAGGCGGCCAGGAGGCTGGTGAAGGCCGGCCAGGAATAGAAAAGGATCATGGCCACGGAGATGGGGATGGTCTTGAAGGCTTGGACGAGAAGCAAAAAGGCGGCCGCGCCGGCCACGGCCCGGATGACGTGAAGGAGGCGGTGGGTGCCTAAAAGCTCCATCCTCAAGACGCGGGCCGTGATGAACAAGATCACGGTTCCGAACAGGAAGCGGCCCATGCCGATCTGCCAGATGGTCAGGTAGCCGCTGCCGACCTTGGCCGCGCCGTTCATGGCGGCGTACATGAAGGCCGCGGCCACGATCAAGGCCGCGCCCTTGGCTTTGGGCTGCCACTTCAACAAGATCGCCCTCTCAACGCCCGCCGCTTGAATCAGCGGCCAGGTGCAGCTCAAACATCTGCTCCTTGATCCTTTGGCCCCACTGGGCCACCGAGTACTCCTCGGCCAGCCTGAAGCCGGCTCGCTCGTACAGGCGTCGGGCCTCCTCCAGGCCGGCGAAGGTCCACAAGACCACCCTCCCGTGCCCGGCCCTCCGGCAGAATTCAATCGCCCGCCCCAGAAGCAGACCGCCGATTCCGCGGCCCTGGAACCGGGGGGCGACGATGAACCAGCGCAGGCGGGCGCCGCGGTTCTGGGCCTCAGAACCGTCGATGCCCACTGAGCCGGCGAAGACGCCTTTGACGAGCGCGGCCAGAAAGAGGTCCTGCTCCTGGCGATAACGGGTCATGAATTCAGACAGCTCCCGGGCTTCTTGGCACTCGAAGCTCAGGTCGAGGCCCCAGTTTTGATGATAATAGACGGCGTGGAGTTCGATCACCTGGCCGATGAGGCCGGGATAGTAGCCTGAAAGCTGCACCTGGTCCATTTCGATTGAGGGCATGGCCCCTGGCTCCTCAAATTCAAAAAGCCGCGCGACCATGTTCTAATGCTCGCGCGGCCCTGACTCCAATTCCTGGACCGCCTCCTGGCCTCGCTCAAAGGCCTTCAGGTTTATGGCCATCCGATCCAAACCGAGCAGTCCGCTGAGGGCCTTTTCAAAGCTGACCCGATCCAGAGGCAGGACCTCCAAGGCGGCCAGCGCGCCGAGCATGACGATGTTGGCCAGGATGGGATTGCCCAGAGACAAGGCGATGTCCGTGGCCGCCACGCTCCAGACTCGACGGCAGAGGGCTTGCATGTGGCGGAATATTATATCCAAGCCTGGATACTCAGCCTCGCCGGAGAGCACGTCCAAAGGGGGGATCGGTCTGGTGTTGGTCAGCATCAGCAGCTTTGGGTTGCCGTACTGACCTAAAATGCGCAGGCCCTCCACCGGCTCCAGGGCCACGATCAAATGCCCCAGACCCTCGGGGATGAGGGGCGAGGGCGGCCGGCTCCTGGAGGCCCTGACGTGGCTCATGACCGAACCGCCCCGTTGAGACAGCCCCAGGGTTTCGCCGATGGTGACGATGAAGCCCTTGTCCATCAAGACGCGGCCCAGTATCTGGGAGGAAAGAACGTTGCCTTGCCCGCCCACCCCGGTGATGATCACGTTGAGGGGGTCCTGGCCCTGGAGCATTTGGCTCTCCTGTCTAAATTGAGACTGTTGAAAAAGGCCATCCAGGCCTTTTTCAACCACGCCTTAAAAAAAGCGTGGTTTTATTAAAGGCTCTCAAATCGCTCGGGTTCTTTAAACCTCGCGATTTGGCGGGCCGTCCCTGGCCCGCCTTTGAGAGTGTTTTTCAACACTCTCAAATGAAACAGCCGCCGGCTTCAGCCCCGGCTGCCCCAGCCAGGACCGCGGCGATCCACACCATCCCAGTATCAGTTTTCGACTGTTTGGTAAAGCCTTCTCAGGTCCATCGCCTTCTAAAGGCAGGTCTAGCCTGGCGTCTTCCGAGGGACATCGAGGCCAGATTTAAGCAAAAGGCCTCGAGCCTGATAGAGGGATAGGGAATAACATCGTATCCCCCTTGGTGTTGTTTTGTAATATTTTTTT
>CAYXRH010000165.1:0-9006 GCA_964466355.1 uncultured Thermodesulfobacteriota bacterium | reverse complement strand
GACTGATTCCCAGGTGGAATACAAGGCCCGGGTCGAACAGGATTTGGTGGAAAAGATCGAGTCGTTGCTCGGCAAGGTCATCGGTGCCAATCGCTCCATGGCCAAGGTTTCGGCCGAGATTAATTTCAATCAGGAACAACTGGTCGAGGAGCAGTACGATCCAGCCAGCTCGGTGATCCGCTCCTCCCAGACCACGGAGGAGAATCAGCTCGGGGTGGGGGCCAAGGCGGCCGGTTCGCCGGACGAGCAGTTCAAGGTGACCGGGCCGACGGTGGCGGCCGGCGGGGCTAGGGAGCAGTACTCTTTCAACCGGACCAACGAGACGCTGAATTACGAGATCACCAAGGTCAACCGCCAGATAGTCAAAGCGGGCGGCGACATCAAGCGCTTGTCAGCGGCGGTGATCATTGATGGGCGCTACGAGGAGAAGGCGGCGGCCGAGGGTCAAGCGCCGACCAGAACCTACATCCCCCGCACCGAGGAGGAGCTGGCCCGCTTCACGACCTTGGTTCGTTCAGCGGTGGGCTTTGATGAGACGCGGGGCGACGTGGTTCAGGTGACCTCAATGCCCTTTGAACCCGCACCGGCGGTGGTCGTGGCCAAGCCGGGCATTGTGGACACGATTCTATTCTACGTCAGGCGGTATGGTCGCACGGCCGTGACGGTCATTCTGGCCGCTTTATTCTTCATGCTGGTGGTGCGGCCGATGCTTCGCTGGAGCGGACGGGAGCTGAAGGAAGCGTTGGTCGAGGTCAAGAAGCTGCCTCCATCCGAAGAGGCGGCCGTGGCTGAGTTGGAGGATCTGCGCCGGAAGATAGGCTCCAAGGAGCGGGCGACCATGCTGACCAAGAAGGAGCCAGACCTGGCCGTGGACGTCATCAGGGCCTGGCTCCACGAAAGCGAGGCCAGGCGTTAGAACCATTTTGCCGGGAGGATGGTAAAAAATGAAAGACCTGAGCGGACCCCAAAAAGCGGCCATCATGCTTTTGTCCTTGGGCGAGGATTTTGCGGCCCAGGTCTTCAGAAAGCTGGACGAGGAGGAGGTCAAGGAGCTGGGCCGCCAGATGTCTTTGATCCGAAACGTGCCGGCCGAACTGGTCGATGGGACCATCAAGGAATTCAACGACAAGATCGGCAGCGACATGGACCTGATCGTCAAAGGTGACGACTTTCTGAAGCGGACTCTGAGTTCAGCCATGGGCGAGCGGGCCAATTTGTTGCTGGAGGAGCTCGAGACCCAGCGCGCTCCGGAGCCTTTTAAAAAGATCAAAGATATCGATCCCCGAGTGCTGGCCAATTTCATCAAGAACGAGCATCCCCAGACCATCGCCGTCATCCTGGCCCACCTGGACGCGGCCAGGGCGGCCGAGATTCTGCACCATTTCCCTGAAAACCTTCAGTATGAAGTCGTCTTGCGCATCGCCACCCTGGAATCAGTTCCGCCGGCGGTGATCCAGGAGATCGACCACGTTTTGGAAGAGGAGGTCGTCTCGGTGGAGCAGATGGACGGCGGCATGGTCGGCGGCGTCCAGAGCGTCGCCGAGCTGCTCAACCACATGGACAAGGCCTCTGAAGAAATGATCCTGGAGCGGCTCGAAGAGTTCAGGAGCGAATTGGCCGACGAAGTCAGACAGCTCATGTTCGTGTTCGAGGATCTGTCCCTCATCGACGACCGGGGCATCAGGGCCATTTTGAAGGAGGTCTCCAACGAAGACCTGACCCTGGCCCTCAAGACCGCCTCCGAGGAGCTGAAGAACAAGGTTCTCAACAACGTCTCCGAACGAGCGGCGGCCATGATTCAGGAAGATCTGGAGGTCATGGGTCCGGTTCGGCTCTCCGACGTGGATCGGGCCCAGCAGAGCATCACCCGGGTGGCCCGCCGATTGGAGAAGGAGGGCAAGATAGTCATCGGCGGCAAGGGCGGGGAGGACGTCTTTGTCTAGAACGTCCCGCATCATCAAGGCCGGCTCGCCGCGCCAGGCGGAGGCACAACATCTTGATTTATTTGACCTTCACCAGCCAACTCCGCTTCGGGAAGGTCGACGAGAGAATCATTTCCACATCGACGAGCACCTGGTCGCGGCCCAGACCCAAGCGGCCAGGCCTTTCCGGGCCGAGTTCGGCGCGGCTGGCGCGGCGGCTTTGGCGCGATCGGAAGAAGAAGGGGCTGCGGCTGAACCGGCCCCGCCGACCCCGGAGGAGGTTCTGATTCAAGCTGAGACTGAGGCGGAAAACATCCGCCGGAAGGCCCACCAGGAAGGCTTTGAGTCCGGCCGAGTGGAGGCGGCGGCTCAAATGACCGAGGCGGCCGAAAGGCTCATGCGCGCCGCCGGGGAAATGAATGGCCAGCAACAGGCCATCTTGCGTGAACTGGAACAAGAGATAATCGACCTGGTCCTCCTGGCCGTCTCCAAGGTGGTCACCCAGGAGTTGAAGATCAACAAAGAGGTCGTCGTTGGCGCGGTCCAGGCCGCCTTGGAGCGGGTCGGCCGGAGCCGCTCGGTCAAGATCAGACTCAACCCCGAGGATCTTGCGCTGATCACAGAGCGCAAATCCGAGCTGGAGATGACTCATCCCCGCCTGAGCGAGCTGGACCTGATGGCTGATCCGGACGTGGCTTTGGGCGGCTGCGTGGTGGAGACCGAGTTTGAGGAGATTGACTCAACCTTGGAGACGAGGCTGGCTTCCTTAAGCGAGGTGATGGAGCAGGTTCTCAAGGGAGCGGGCCGTGGCGATTAGCCTGGCCGCCTACCGCGCCGCCCTGGACCACTCGGACCTCCTCAAGGTTCACGGACGGGTGGTCGAGGTGGTCGGGCTGGTGGTTGAAGGGGCCGGACTGGAGGTGCCCACCGGGACGACCTGTTTCATCGAGACCAACGCCAACCACGGCGTCATCAAGGGCGAGGTGGTCGGCTTCCGCGGCGGCAACGCCTTGTTGATGCCTTACGGCGACGTGCGCGGAATCAGGCCCGGAGCTAAAATCACGCCGGCTGAAAGCCAGGCCATGGTCGCCGTCGGGCCGGGCCTCCTCGGCCGGGTCATCGACGGCCTGGGAAAGCCCATCGACGACCAGGGCGAATTGGACTATCAAAAGCTCTACCCCCTTTACGGCCGACCGATCAACCCGCTGGACCGCCCTCGCATCACGCAGCCGGTGGACGTGGGTGTGAGGGCCATCAACGGCCTCCTCACTCTGGGCAAGGGCCAGCGGATCGGCATCTTTTCCGGCTCAGGGGTCGGCAAATCGACCATGCTGGGCATGATCGCCCGCAACACCTCGGCCGACGTCTCCGTGGTCGGGCTCATCGGCGAGCGGGGCCGCGAAGTCAAGGAGTTCATCGAACGGGATTTAGGAGAAGAGGGCATGAAACGCTCGGTGGTGGTGGCCGCCACCTCGGATCAACCGCCCCTCATCCGCATGCGGGGAGCCCACCTGGCCACCTGCGTGGCCGAGTACTTCCGGGATCAGGGCCAGGACGTGGTCTTGATGCTTGACTCCATCACCCGTTTCGCCATGGCCGGCCGGGAAGTGGGCCTCGCCGCGGGCGAGCCGCCCACGACCAAGGGCTACACCCCGTCCGTATTCGCCCAACTGCCCAAGATTTTGGAGAGAGCCGGCACCTCCTCGAGCGGCGGTTCGGTGACCGGCATTTACACCGTCTTGGTCGAGGGCGACGATTTCAACGAACCAATCGGCGACGCCATGCGCTCCATCTTGGACGGGCACGTGGTCCTGACCCGGGAGCTGGCCGAACAAAACCACTATCCCGCCATCGATGTCTTGAAATCGGTCTCTCGTTTGATGATCGATGTCGCTCCAGAGGAGCAACAGGCCCTGGCCCATCGTTTCATGCAGATCATGGCCACCTATCGCCGCCATGAGGATCTGATCAACATCGGCGCCTACGTCAAGGGCTCCAACGCCCGCATTGACGAGGCCTTGAGCATGTATGCCGGCATGGTCGAGTACTTAAGACAGCCCATCGTGGTGCGGGTGACCATGGCCCAGGCCAGGGAGGAGCTGGCCGCCCTGATGGCCCAGAAGGGCAAGGGGGCGGGTTGATGTTCCGTTTTTCCCTAGAGGCTGTGCTGAGGCAGCGAGTCCGCCAGTTTGAGGTCGCCCAGATGGCCTTGGCCGAGGTGAGGCGTCAGGAGCTCGAGATCAAAGAATTGATTAAGAATTTGGAGAAGGGGAGGGACGAAGCCGCGGCGGAGTTGACGGCCCGGGAGAGCCGAGGCCTCAGCGTGGACGAATTTCTTTTGAGGCGGTGGCATCTTGAGGGGCTTTATCAGCGGATGCGAGAGGCCATGGCTAGTTTGTCCCGCTGCCGGGCGGAAGCGGTCAAGAGACGTGGCGTTCTCGTGGAGGCGACCAAGAAAAAAAAGACGGTCGAACGCCTCAAGGAAAAGGCCTGGCGCCAACATCTGGCCCAGGAAAGAGCCCAGGAGCAAAAAGCCATCGATGAATTCGCCGTCTTGAGCTTTGTTCGTCGAAAGGAGGCCGGACGTGGCCGGAGCTGAGACCAGAAAGAAGAGCTGGCATTGGCTTCAGGTGGCCCTCGTCGGTCTGTTGACATTGAAGCTGATCCTGGCCGGTTTCGGAGTCGGACGGGACTGGCTGGGCCGGCCGGCCTCGGCCCAAGATGAAAAAGCCGTCGCGACGAGCGAAAAAAAAGAAAGCCAACCTCAAACGGCCGACCAGCCCAAAAAGGAGGCCGAACCGACCCAGGCGACTCTCTCTCCGGCTCAAATGGAGCTGCTCAGATCCATGGAGGAGCAGAAGCGCCGCCTCGAGGCCCAGGAGAAGGAGCTGACTCAGAAGCGGCAGGATCTTTTGGCTCTCCAGGCGGAGATTGATCAGAAGATGACCGCTTTGCAGAAACTGCGTCAGGAGTTCGAGGCCCAGGTGGCCGCGGAGAAGGCCCGACACAACGAGAGGATCAAACACCTCGTCGCCTTGTACAGCAACATGAAGCCCCAGGCCGCGGCCGCGGTCATGGAAAAACTGGATTTTGACATCGCCGTGGAGATATTCCGTCAGATGCGCGGCCGCGAGGCGGGCAAGATCTTGGCCCAGATAAATCCAGACAAGGCCTCGCGCATAAGCAAGATGCTCTCTGAGGCGCCGCCGACCAAGACCCCTTGAGAGGGGCCTCAGTGGCGTTTAAGTTTTCCTCTCTCTGGGCCGTTAAAGCGATCGGAAACGGCAAGAAATGCCTATCCGCCACTGAATCGCCGTGAGGCGGCTCCTTCCATAACATATTATAATCGCTTCTAAAATAATCTAAGCGTCCCTTTGGCATGTCCTTTGCGCCTCCCTCGACCCGAAAACCTGGCGAGGGGGATGAGCCTTGAATCAACTGATTCAGCTCCTTGATCCAAAAAGCTTGTTCAGCGGCTTCAACAAGATCGGGACCTCGTTTTCCACGTCGTCTGATCTCTTTGCCAGCATCTTCGCCGCCCGGGCCGAGGAGATCTCCAACCGGGTAAATGTTGCCGCTTCGCCGCCGCCCGAGGCGCTATATCCTGGAGAAGAAAGCTGGCAGACGCCGGTGAAGGCCATCCGCCAAGAAGTGGAGCGCTACGGTCAAGCAGCCGAAGACATCGTCCTGCCCGCGGAGAGAAAAGAGGAAGTCAGAGAGCTGCTGAGCGATTTGGGGATGAGTGAGCAAAACATCGAGGCCACGATCCAAAAAGCCACCCGGGAGGACGGCAAGATGAGCCTGCGAGCCGTCATGGAGTCCTTGAATCGCTTCTGTCAGGGGAATGCAGACGCCGGAGCGGTCATCCCGGCCGGTTTGGCGCCGCTGATTCTGGTTGCCCTGGAGAAGATGGGCCTCAAAGGCGCGGAGCTGGATCGCCTGGCCGAACAGCTCGGCCGCGAACCCATTCCAATGAAGCGCCTGGCGCGTCTATTGAGCAACCTGAGCCGGTCTGACCTGGTTCTCAAGGCCGAGGACGTGGCCATTGTCCGGGAGCTTCTCTCCGAGGCGGGATTGAGTCAGGGGCAGGTCGAAGAGGTCATCTCCGGCCACATTAATCCCCGCGGCCGCCTGACCATGAAGCGGCTGGTCAGCCTTCTCAACGAAGCGGCCAGCCAAAGCGACGAGGGTGTGAACCTGACCCGTTCCGGTCGGCTCGGTCCCTTGGTGGCCAGGTTGCTTGAGGGGGCCGAGGTGGTCGGTCAGGACCGCCAGGTCGTCCGCGCCCAAAGCAAGGCCTTGTCTGACCAGCTCAAAACGCTCCAGGCAGAGGCAAAAAGACCCATCCAGCTCAGCCGGGAGCTCGGGCTGGGGGCCAAGGTCAAGTCATCCTGGTTTGCTCAAATCGAACAATCGAGCCAAGCAGGCCAGACAAAGGAGTCGATGCCAACAACCCAGACCGCTCAAGGAACTCAGGCAGCCAAGCCGGTCACAGCGGCGCTGGCGGGCCTGGCCTCGGCAGAGACGAGCGAGATCCTGGAAGAGATGATCAAAGTGGCCCTTTCGGGCCGGCTGAACCAGACCAAGACCGAGCCCGCCAAACACCCGGCGGCCAAGTCGACGCCAACACAACAAACCGCGACGGCCCGGATTGAATCGCGTGATGAGGCCCTTCGTTTTGTCTGGACCAGGGAAACCCCCCGGGTTTCGACTCAGCCTGCGGCGGCTTCCCGGACGAGCCAGTCGCCGACTCTTCGCCTGGCCTCAGAGCCGAGCGCGCAGGCTTCCCTGTCCAACCTGCGCGCCGCCTCTCCAGGGCCCAGCCAGTCGCGGTCGACCGCTCCGGCCCCGGCCGCTTCGCCGCGCATGCAGCCTTCGGTTTTGCTGACCCAGCTCAGCGGCCGCATGATGGTCATGATCAAGTCCGGCCAGCCGACCATGCGCTTGCAGCTCTATCCCCCTGATTTGGGCCACGTGCGCGTGGACCTCAAGGTGGACGGCCAGGGGGTCAAAGCCACCTTGGTCGCCGAGAATCAGCAGGTCCAACAGATTCTCGGGTCGCACAGCGCCGAGTTGAGGCAATCGTTGGCCGATCAAGGCTTCAACCTGGAGCAGTTTGAGGTCTTGGTTCAGGACCAGGAACAACAGACCGCCTCGAATCGATCCGGGGGAGAAGGGCAGGACCAAAACCAGGGAGAAACCCTGGCTGAAAATGAGATCGAGGCAGAAAACAGAGATGAGCAGACCGTCCGTCCAAGGCGGCGCGGTCGATCGGCCCGGATGCACGTGGTGGTCTAGGAGATAAAAGTGTCTGGTCTGGCCCCCCTTTTGAATGTCCCCATCCAAGCGCCCCGCCGGGTGACCACGCCGAGCGCGTGGGCGAGTTATGACCCGGATCAGATGAGCGCCGCGGCGGCCTCGTTTACAGCCTCAGGTACACAGGACCTGGGATTTGGCGACACGCAGGACACGGACACGATCTCTGGGCCACCTTGGGACTTCACCGAATACAACGAGGACAAGCCTCAAACCACCCTGGACAAGATGTCCTTCCTGCGCCTGTTGGTCGAGCAGCTCAAGAACCAGGACCCGCTCAACCCCATGGACGGCACTGAATATGTAGCCCAACTGGCCACCTTTGCTCAGCTCGAGCAGCAGTACAACACCAATGACCTCCTGACGACCATTTTGGCTTACGAGTCCTCCATCAACACGGCCCAGTCCATGAGTCTTCTGGGGCGGGATGTCAGAGTGACCGGCGATCTCATCACTTTAGAAGACGAACAGGCTTCCCCGGCCAGCTACATCCTGCCTGACGACGGCGAGGTGACCATCAAGATCTATGATCAGCAAGGCGAACTGGTCAGGACCATCGAGAAAGGGGAGCAAGCGGCCGGGGAGCACGAGTTCGTGTGGGACGGCCAGGACGATTTTGGCGAGACCCTCTCAGACGGCGCCTACACCTTCGAGGTCTCGGCCAATGGAGCCGACGATCTGCCTCTGGAAGTGGTCCAGATCTGTCAGGGCCCGGTCACAGGCATCAAGTTCGACGACAACGGCGTCCCGCTTCTCTTGGTCGGGTCCTATAGTTCTGACGTGACGGATGAAAATGGCGAACCCATTGATGGGCGCATCGAAGCGTATTTGAGCGACGTCATCGAAATCCTGACCGCCGCGGACGGAGAGGACGGCGGGACGGTCGATCAGACCCTGGCGCGCTACGCCAGGGCGGGGCGCCAGCGACTCAACAACCTGGCCCGCGCGGGCGGTTGGATAAAGAGGATCAATCGCCTTTATTAAGGCTCAGGAGGGTATTCAATGTTACAGTCACTTTACTCCAGCATATCTGGATTGAACGTCTCCGGCATGGCCATGTCGGTCATCGGCGACAACCTGGCCAATTCCCAAACCATTGGTTTCAAAAAAGGAATTCCCATCTTCGCCGACCTCATGGCCCAGGCCGTGTCTGGCCTCAGCTCCGGCAGCCAGGTCGGTCTTGGCGCCTCCACGGTGGCCATCTGGCGCGACTACTCCCAGGGCGCCATTCAGAACTCGACCCGGTCCCTTGACCTGGCCATCCAGGGCAGCGGCTTTTTCATCCTCCAGAACCGGCCCACCGGCACCGCCACCTACTCTGAGACGGCCCAGTATTACGGCCGCGCCGGTGAATTCTCCGTGGACCGCTACGGCTATCTGGTCTCTCCGACCGGATACATCGTCCAGGGCTACAGCGTGGACAGCGAGGGCAACGCGGTCGGCGACCTGGACAACATCCAGCTCTCCTCGACCTCTCTCGCCGGGCAGATGACCAGCAACGTGGACATCTCCATCAACCTCAACGCCGCGACCACGGAACACGATTACTACATGCTCAGTGACTCCTTCTCGGCCGTCAGCGCCGTGGTCAACAGCGGCGCGGCGGCCACCGTCACCTTCTCCATCTACACCCAACAGATCACGGTGAACGTGGCCGACGGCCGGACCCTGACCCAGGTGCTCGGCGACTTCAACTCTTCCCTGGCCGCGGCGACCTATTCCGGCACGGCCAGCATCGTCACCACGGCCAGCGGTTACGCCCTGAAGG
>CAYXRH010000164.1:6478-9011 GCA_964466355.1 uncultured Thermodesulfobacteriota bacterium | reverse complement strand
GCTTTCAAAGGCGTGGGCCGGAGTGGCGGCGTCCTTGGGTCTGGAGGTGACGATGCCCTCGCCGAGGGTGATGTCGTCCACGCCGCGCTCCTTCAAGAGAACGACCGCGTCCTCGACCACCCGCGAGGTGGTGATGACGCCCCACTTGGGAAAGGGCACCTCCTTGGTCCAAAAGACCACGTTGGGCTTGATGAAGACCTTGGCCCTGGCCGGGAGATGATCCAGCCCGCCCGCCAGGTCCACCACCCGGCGGACCGATTCGAGCGGCTCGACGTAGCGTTCGATGGCCACCACGGCCCGGTTCATTCGTTGCTCCATCCTCTCATCTGGCTCGTTTAGTTTGAGCTTGAGGGATCAAGGTCAATCCGCCTGAATGCCTCGTCGAGCCCAGCGGCCCCCGGCCCGACGGGGTCGGTCGAGGTTCAGCAGGCCTCGATCTGGGCAAAGATGCCGGCGTCGGTGAAGCCCCTCAGCTGGGGCGCCGAAGAGCGGCAGGAGGAGACGCAGTTGCCGCAGCCCTTGCACAAAGCCTCGTTGACCATGGCCACTTGTTTTTCGTCAAAGGCGATGGCCTGGAAGGGGCAGACCTGGATGCAGACCCCGCAGCCGACGCAGCGGGCCGGGTCGATGAAGGAGGTGATGCCGCCGACGGCCAGGGAGGGCCGGGAGAGGATGATGGCCGCCCGCCCGGCCGCGGCCTGGGCCTGGACGATGGACTCGTCCACCGACTTGGGGGCGTGGGCCAAGCCGCAGACAAAGACGCCGTCAGTGGCGAAGTCAACGGGCCTCAGCTTGACGTGGGCCTCGACAAAGAAGCGGTCCTCGTTGAGGGGCACCTTGAACATCTGGGCCAGGGGCTGCTCCTGGGGCGGGACCATGGCCGCGGCTAAAATGAGCTTGTCTGGGTTTAAGATCAGGCGGCGCTGCAGAACGTAGTCGGTGAACTCCACCTCCAGCCGGCCGTCCTTGGGGCGGACGGTCAGGGGTTGCTCGAACTCGTAGCGGATGAAGTGGACCCCCTCCTGGCGGGCCCGGCGGTAGAGATCCTCCCGGAGGCCGTAGGGCCGCATGTCGCGGTAGACGACGTAGACCTCCACCTGGGGGTTTATCTCCTTCAGCTCCAGGGCGCTGAGTATGGAGCGGGTGCAGCACACCCGGGAGCAGTAGGGCCGTTCGGGGATGCGCGAGCCGACGCACTGGAGGAACACGGCGGTGTTGATCTCTTTGAGTTTGGGGTCGCCCTCCTTGATCCTTCGGCTCAGCTCCAGACCGGTGAGGACGTCATCGTGCTCGCCGTAGAGGTGCTCCTTGGGCTTGAGTTCGCTGGCCCCGGTGGCGATGATGGCCACGCCGTGCTCGAGGACCCTCTCCTGGCCCTCGGCCTGGAGGGTGGTCTTGAAGTTGCCGACGAATCCCTCCACGCCGGTTATCTCGGCCTCGAGCAGGACCTCGATGTTCGCGGCGGCCTCGACCGCCTCGACCACGGCCTCGAGGTTTGGCCCCATCGCCTCGCCGGCCCAGGTCCGGCTCAGGCTCAGGGCCTGGCCGCCGAGGCGCTCGCTCCGCTCGACGAGAAAGGTGTGGAAGCCCTGGTCGCTGAGGTTCTTGGCCGCGGCCATCCCGGCCAGGCCGCCGCCGATGACCAAGGCGTTCTGGTTGACCGCCAGCTCCGATTCCTGGGCCGGGGCCAACTGGGAGGCCTTGGCCACGGCCATGCGGACCAGGTCCTTGGCCTTGAGGGTGGCCTTTGCGGGGTCGTCGGCGTGGACCCAGGAGCACTGGTTGCGGATGTTGGCCATCTCGAAGAGATACTTGTTCAATCCGGCCGCGGTGAGGGTCTCCTGGAAGAGGGGCTCGTGGGTGCGGGGGGTGCAAGCGGCGACGACGACCCGGTTGAGGTTCTCCTCGGCGATGACCTTGGCGATCTTCTCCTGGGAGTCCTGGGAGCAGGAGAAGAGATTCCGCTCCACGTGGGCCACGTAGGGCAGGCCGGCGGCGTATTCAGCCACGGCCTCGACGTCGACCACGCCGGCGATGTTGGTCCCGCAGTGGCAGACGAAGACCCCGACGCGGGGCGGATCGCCGATGACGCCGCGCTCCGCAGGCCACTCCTTGGTCTTGGTCAGGGAGCGGCGGGCCGGAGCCAGGGAGCTGGCCACCTCGGCCGCCGCGGCCGAGGCGTCGATGACCGAGGTGGGGATGTCCTTGGGCCCTTGGAAGGCCCCGCAGACGAAAACCCCGGCCACGTTGGTCTTGACCGGAGCAAAGCTGGAGCGCTTGGGAAAGGCGTATTCGTCCAGGTCTATCTCTAAGCGGCGGGCCAGGTCGACCGCCTCGGGCTTCTGGCGCAGCCCCACGGAGAGGACGACCATGTCGAAGACCTCCCTGATCCGATCGCCGGAGGGGAGGGTGTATCTCAGTTCCAGGCTGCCGCCGTTGGCGGGAGCGATGTTGGAGATGCGCGACTTGACGAAGCGGACGCCGTTTACGTCCCTGGCCCGGGTGTAGTAGGTCTCGAAGTCCTTGCCGAAGG
>CAYXRH010000164.1:0-6468 GCA_964466355.1 uncultured Thermodesulfobacteriota bacterium | reverse complement strand
TCTCCACCCCGGGGACGTGCTCCTGGGTGATGATGGCCTCCTTGACGGCGTAGGTGCAGCACACCGCCGAGCAGTAAGTGTTGGCCCCCTGGTGCACGTCCCTGGAGCCGACGCACTGCACCCAGGCGATTTTTTGAGGTGGTGCCTGGTCGTCCAACCGCTGGACGTGGCCCATGAAGGGGCCCGAGGCGGAGAGCATGCGCTCGTATTCCAGGCTGGTGAGGACGTTCTTGTACTTGCCGTAGCCGTAGACGTCGAAGAGGCCGGGATCGTAGATCGCGGTCCCTGGGGCGAGAATGATCGCCCCCACCTCGAGGTTCAGCTCCTTGGCCTCGTCCTCGAAGTTGATCGCCCCGGTGGGGCAGAACTTCTGGCAGGCGGCGCACTTGCCCTTTTGGAGGTAGATGCAGTTGGCCGCGTCGATGGCGTACTTGAGGGGCACGGCCTGGGGGTACTTGACGTAGATGGCCTTGCGCTTGGCGATGGCCTGGTTGTATTCGTCGTCAACCTTTTTGGGGCACTTCTCGGCGCACAGCCCGCAGGCGATGCACTTGTCCAGGTCAACGTAGCGGGGGTTCTGCCTGACCTGGACCCTGAAATCCCCCTCCCGCCCGCTGACGTCAATCACTTCGGACAGGGTGAGCAGCTCGATGTTGATGTGCCGGCCGACCTCGACCAGTTTGGGCGAGATGATTCACATGGCGCAGTCGTTGGTCGGGAAGGTCTTGTCCAGTTGGGACATGACCCCGCCGATGGAGGACGACCGTTCGATGAGGTAGACGTAGAACCCGGCGTCAGCCAGGTCCAGGGCCGCCTGCATCCCGGTGATGCCTCCGCCAACAACCATCGCCGCGCCCGTCTTTTTTTCAGACATGCCTTGGTCCTCTGAGGCGCCCCGGCCCCGGCCGGGGCGAAAAATTATGACTCTTTTGTCTTCTCAGCCTCTTTGGGGGCCGCCTTCTCCTTGGTCTTTTCCTCTGGGGGTGGTTCGGGCGGCTTGAAGAAATCAGTGATCCGCCGGCAATCGATCCGGTTCTGGTTCAAGCCGACCTCCGCCGGGGCCAGGCCGAGGGCCAGGCCGAGGAGCTGAGGGAAGACCAGCGAGGGCAAGGCCCCGTCGCCGCCGGCCAGAACCTCGGCTTGAACCTGATCGAACTGGATGTGGCAGTAGTTGCAGGCCACGGCCAGGAAGTCGGCCCCGGCCGTCCTGGCGTCCTTCAGCTTGCGGTTCATCAGATCTATGGCCAGCTGGTCGTTCTTGCCGTGCTGGGGATTGCCGCAGCACTCCAGCCGGCGGGCCCAGTCCACGCTCTTGGCCCCGGTGGCGGCGATGAGGCGCTCAAAGATCGTCGGCGAGATAGGATCATCAAACCCGGTCACCTGGCTCGGCCTCAGGGCGTGACAGCCGTAGTGGGCGGCCAGGTTTAGCTTGGCGAAGGGCTGGCTCACCTTTTCCTGGATCGCCTCGAGCCCGACGTCCTGGTCCAGGACGCTCAGGAGGTGCTTCACTTCGACCCGGCCGTCTAATTTGAGCCCCTCCTCGGCCAAGGCCGCGGCGACCTCGTCGGCCAGCTTCTGGTTCTCGGCGAGGAGGTGGGCCGCCGTCTTGAGGCTGCCGAAGCAGCACTGGCACTGGGTCATGATGTTGAGGTTTTCTCGGGCGGCCAGGGCCAGGTTGCGGGCCGCCTCGACGACGAAGGAGCGGAAGTGCAGCGGCCGCACAGGGTAGCCGCAGCAATTGAACTCGACGTCCACCAGATCCACGCCCAGGGCGGCGCAGACGGCCCGGCTGGCCTGCTCGTACTGGGGCACGTAATAGGCGCTCTTGCAGCCCGGGAAAAAGGCGAACCTCATGATCTCAATCCTTGAGGGCCGTCACGGCCAGGTTCTTGAGCTCATAGAGCACGTCGCAGACCTTGACGCCCTGGGGGCAGTTCTCCTGGCACTGGTAGCAGGTGAGGCAATCCCAGACCATGCCCGCCGCGAGGGCCTCTTGCTTCAAGCCGAGGCCGAGGGAGTACATGATCTGATGGGGCAGCAGGTCGAGGCTCTGGCCGGCCTGGTCGTAGTTGTCCACCACCGGGCAGACGTTGGTGCAGGTCTGGCACCCGAAGCAGTGGGCAAAGGTGCTCGCCTGGGCCGAGAGGTTGAGGCCGGCCCGGAAGCCGTCGCTCTCGGGCTGGAGGGGCCGGGCCGGATCGAGAATCTTCTCGGCCCGCTGCCGGGTGGTCTGTTTGGCCCAGGGGTAAGCCTCCGGCTGCCCTCGCCGCTCGAGGCCGTCCTGGAGGCCGAACCAGAGGTCCTGGAGGTCGATGCCCACCGGGCAGAGGGTCGTGCAGCGGTAGCAGCGGGTGCAGATGGAGTTGGCCTCGCTCAAGGCCAGCCGCTCTGCCTCGGAAAGCCGCCCGTCAAAAGCCAGCCCCCTGAGCGAGACCAGCTTCTCCGAGGGCAGGATGGCGGCGTTTTTGAGCTGCTTGAACACCGGGGCCACGGAGCAGTGGAGCGAACAGGTCCCGCAGCGGGTGCAGGCGTCCAACTGGAGAGCGCGCCGGGTGGCCCGGTTGGCCGGCGAGATCTCGGCCTCTTTCGTCACCCCGCTGACGAGAAGGCTCAGGGGGCTGGTGATGACGTGGAAAAACTTGCTGAAGGGCAGATAGGCCAGGCCGATGAAGCAGGCCAGGAAGTGGATGTACCACAGCCAATCCTGGACCTGGGCCCGGGTGAGGCTCAGGGCCACGGGGCTGATCGCCGCCACCACCGGGTAGGAGAGGAAGGCCCACTGGGGTCGGGAGTGGCAGGGGGCGCAGTTGTACTCGTTGAGCTCGGCCCCCTGCTCCAGAGTTTCGGCGGTGATCTCCGGGGGCTCCTCGAAGACGACGCCGTATTTCTGGGCCCACAGGGCGCGCACGGCCTGGATCTCTTCTTCCTCCTCCAGGTCGGAGTAACCTTCGACCATCTCCTCAAACTTCGTCGCGGAGACGATCTTGGTCCCCTCCAGAAAGAGTCCGGAGAGCATTATCACCGCCAGGATGACGATGGCGTAGACGTCCTTGGAGCCGGAGAGGCGACGCAGGTCCCTGGATCTGAGCCGACGGACGGCGGCGATGATGAGGCCGAGGATGACCAAAGCCCCGAAGAGGTTGCGCAGAAAGAGGAAGGGGTTCAGGGTCGAGGTGTAATCGCTGAAGAGATGGGCCGTGATGTGCTTATCCAGGGCGTGCATCAAGAGGAGAAGCATGAATCCGGCGAAGATGGTCATGTGCATCAGCCAGCGGCCGAAGCTCTCTCGCCAGACCCGCCTCAGAAGGATGACGTCCAGAATCAGAATCTTGAGGAGAGTCAGGATCTTGGCGCTGAAGATGGTCGCCAGGATGCCCTTCAGCGCCGCCGCGAGCCTCTCACCGGCCGAGGGGCCATCCTCTCCGGGCTCGATCCGCTGGCAGAACCAGGCCCTGGCCCTGTAAATGAGGCCGAGGCCGAAGATGATCAGAGCGGCGTACAGGCTCAGGCTAAAGACCAAGATTCGTCCCCTCTTTCAAGCCGTCGCGGTCCGCTTCCGGTCCTCTTCCCTCGTCGGGGGGATCCGCTCCACTCTCCAGTTGATTATTAATACGCGAAAATATCTTGGAGTCAATAGCCTCTTTGCCCCGGACCTCCTCTGTCTTCACTGCCAGAGCCGTTCATCCCCGCAGGACCATCCTTAAGATCAAATCCGGTTTGGAGGAGAAGTCCTGCCAACCGCCGTCCCGTCCTTTTGCGGGAGGCCAGGCTAGGCCGTCTCGGACTCTAAAACCGTCTTGATGCGGGCCTTCAGGTTCAACAGATAGGCCGGCTCCGGCTGCTTGGGCCGGGGCAGGGGATCGTACTCCCAGGCCTTGATCCGGCTCATGGTCAGGGCCAGATCGCCTTCCTCCCGCCACGTCTCCACAACCAGGGCCTTGAATTCCTGGGCCGCCTTGAGCGAGCGCTCGAAGAACCGGGGCACGTCTTCGTCGAGGTAGACGAAGAGGTGGCCTTGACAGAAGATCTCCACGTCCAACCCGGCCAAGCGTTCGAGGGATTTCAAATAGGCCTCGAAGTCCACCAGGCTGTCGGTGACCACGTAGCCGGAGTTGTTGGCGCAGCCGGCCGCTTCGGAGGCGACGAGGATCTTCTTCTGGGGAAGGTAGTAACTCAGGGTATCCCAAGTGTGGCCCGGCGTGGACAAGACCTCGACCTTCACCTCTTCGTCCAGCTCGATGACCTGGCCTTCCTTTAAAACCAAGTCGATCTCGAACGGCTCGAAGGGCTCGTCGATGAGGCTGCCCGAGTCGAGGTGGACCATGAAGGAGTCGACCTCCTGATTAAGTCTTCTGATGAGGCGCACGGCGTTGGGGCGCTTGATGATCTCGGCCGCCTTGGCCGAAGCGGCCGCCTTCATCCGCGGCCAGGCCTTTTTGAGGTGGGCCGCGGCGCCGCAGTGGTCGTAGTGGACGTGGGACAGAAATAATATTTCAGGCTGGCGGCGACCCAAGACGGCGGCCGCAGCCTCTTCGTAGACGCGACCGAGACAGGTCAAACCAGCCTCAAAGAGAATCGGCCGGCGGCCGTCTAAAAGGTAGATCGGAACCGGCGCCACGCCCAGCACGAAGAAGCCATTTCTGACAAGACCCGTCTGGCTGAAGATCAAAACGCTTCCTCCATCATTTTGGCCCAACATAACCGAGGCGCTCCTGGGCGGCCACCTTTTTCTTATTTCAACAAAGCTGTTTCCATAAGAAATATATTCGTTTCATTGTGAAATAGCGGCTCGGATTTGAAGTGTTAGGTGTGCGTTTTTCCGGGGATAGTGGCGGCCGTCTTTTGGCACGGTGTGTGCTCTATTGATTCACGACGGCGGCTGGTTCGTCCATTCCGAGAGCGATGCCGGCTCTCGCCTCGTCCCGAGGGTGAGAGCTCACGCTCCCTGGAGCCTGATCAGGGATTGACGGGGCCCCGAATTTCTCCTCCCCCCGGACGCTTTTTCGGGGTGGGATCGTTCGTCGGAGAATGAGCCGCTGGTGCAAACCCCAATTCCCCCCAGGGGTCGGAGCGTTCGCTCCGGCCCCGCCCTCCTTTCAGGCCTAGTGTCGCCTCCCCGAAGGAAAGACCATAAGTCAATGTGCCCGCTCGGACGGGGCGGCCAGATTCAACCAAGCCTGGCCATGGCCTGAGCGGCTTGGGTCTGCCGCCGTCCTTGTCATCCTGAAGGTGGGACAAAAACTGGCCGGCTCAGTCCGGTTTGAAGAGGCTCAACTCCCCTTTGGCCGGGGCGTCTTCTTCTTTGCGGCGGCGGCCTTTGGTCGGCCGGGGCTCTTTCTTGGTTTCGGGCCTGGCCTCGGAACCCTTGAAGAAGTAGCGTTCGAAGAGGCGGCTGAACTCGCTCCAATCCTCCTCGCTCTGGTCCAAGATGGCGTTCACGGCGTTGAGCTTGGCGTCGATGTCATCGAGCAGGTTGAGGGCCACGGCCTCCAGGGTCAGGGGCGGCTTGGGCGAGCCGAACTCCAGAAGGCCGTGGTGGGAGAGGACGAGGTGGATGACCTCCTCGGCCAGGGGGGCGGGGAAGCCCTCGGGCAGATGGGACCTGACCAGATCGGCCCCCAAGACGACGTGGCCGAGGAGGCGGCCGGAGCTGGTGTAATCCGGGGCCGGGGTGAAATGAAGCTCCTCGGCCTTGCCCACGTCGTGGAGAATGGCGCCGCAGATTAAAAGATCCCGGTGCAGAAAAGGGTAGCGCTGGGCCAAGATCTCGGCCAGGCGGGCCACGGCCAGGGTGTGCTCGACCAGACCGCCCAGGTAGACGTGGTGCACCGCCTTGGCCGCCGGGGCGGCGCTGAACTTGGTCATGAAGGCCTCGTCAGTGAGGAGGTTGAGGCAAAGCTCCTTCAGCGGCGAGGAGAGGCCCCCGGCCATGTCCTCGAGTTCGCGGAGCATTTCCTTCACCGGACGCCGGGCCGTCGGCAGGAAGGCGCTCGCCTCCACCTCGCCCGGCCCGACGGGCTCCACCTCGACGACGTTGATCTGGTTGTGCCCCTTGTAGGACACGACCCGGCCCCTGAGCCTGAGCACGTCGCCGACGCCGAAGAGGGCGTCGAATCGCTCGGCCTCCTCCCAGACGCGGCCGGGTATGCGGCCCGTGGCGTCGCCGAGGGTCAGGGCCAGATAGCTCGCCCCGCTCTTGGTCATCTGCAGGCTCTTCTCCAGGAGCAGATACTTGGCCTCCACGGTCTGGTTGGGGCGCAGTTCGGCCAGTTTCGGCCCTTCAGCCAAGGCTGAGGCTCTCCCCGGGCTTGAGAACCGCCACCTCGACCGCCGGGGCCTTCTGGCCGCAGAGGCGGACGAACTCGTCGGGCGTCCGGGCCAGGACAGGGAAGGAGGCGAAGTGCATGGGGACGACCTTCTTGGGCTTCAAAAGCCGGGCCGCCTCGGCGGCCTGATGGGCGTCCATGG
>CAYXRH010000163.1:0-9064 GCA_964466355.1 uncultured Thermodesulfobacteriota bacterium | reverse complement strand
GCGGCCGCCTGGGCCGCCTCGGCGTAGACGATGACCTCGTGGCCCAGGCGGCTCAAGGCTTGGGCCAGGCAGTGGGCGCAGATCTGGGCCCCGCCGATCTCGGGCAGGTAGTTGTACATGAAGACGCCGATTCTCATCCGTTCACTTCCCCGGCGAGAGCTTGAAGGTGACCTTGAATCATCCGCCTAAATTATCAAGGGAGGCAAGACTAGGCCTCCACGAAAAGGGCCACCTTGAGGAAAAGGTCATCCTCGGTGTACCGCTCCCGCCAGTAAGGGCATATCTTATCTTCAAAGAATTCCCTGAAATAGTAATAAGGCGCCATGCGGGCCTCGAAGCCGGTTTGATTGAGGATGTCCAGCACGTCCGGCGCTCGCCAGAGGTTCAGGGACCGGCCGTGCTTTTTAAGGTACTCTTCCGGCTCGACCCGATAAAGCCCCTCAAAGGGGTTCCTGGTGGCTTGGTGGTTCCCAAAATCGACGACGTGCAGAAACCTGACCCCAGGGGCCGCGGCCCGGCGGATCTTTAAAAGACTCTCCTGGAGGGGGTGGACGTGCTCCAGGCAGGAGTTGGACAGGATGAGGTCAAAGGGGCCGTCCAGATGGGCTTTGAGAAGCTCCTGGTCTTGGATGTGGATTCTGTCCTCCATCTCGGCCACAAAGCGGTCGAAAGACATCCTCGGGCCGAAGACGGCGACGAGGTCTTTGTAATGAGGCAAAAAGTACTTCTCCACGATCGGTGCGGCCCTGATGACTTCCAGGTTGAACATGGGCTCCAGGCCGACGTAGGACTCAGCTCCGAGGAAGACGGCCAGCGGACCCCAGCCGGACAAGGGGCCGGGGCCGATCTCCAAAACCCTCGCCCCGGCGAAGTCGATTTCAGGCCACTCGAGGTGGCGGCCGAGGATGATCTGGTAACGGTTGAGAAAATCAAACATGCGCTGGCTTCTCATCTCCTTGGGCGATTCCAGGACATAATCGAGGCTGTATCTCTCCCCGGCCTGGCCTCTTTGGCGGCTGATGAGCCGCCCCGAGCGGCGGACCACGTCCTGGGCGGACATGGCGTAGAGGCTTCTCAGGTAATGCCCCAGACTTTTCTTCTTCACCCCTCAGGCTCCGTCCACTTGGGCCACCACAAAGAAATGATAAGGATGGAGGGGACTGTGGAACTGCTTGATTATCTTCAGGCCGCAGCCCTTTATTTCGTCAATGATTCTTTTCTTGGGATGGGACAGCCGGTTGACCTCCCAGTAATGGACCTTCCGCTTGTCGGCCACAATCTCGAACTCTCGCTCGTCCACGTCGGGCAGGCGGGCCTCCCAGACGTGAAAGAAAGCGACTTCAAAGGAGAGCCTCTTCAATAGCCCGGTCAGCCAGTTGAGCTTGAGTTTGAAATCCAAGCTGTGAACCTTGCAGGGCAGGCTGAGGAGAACATAATGCCTCGCCGTCTGGGCCATCTGGGACAAGGCCGCTTCAAAATGCCGGTGGGGCAGATGCTGCAAGACCTCGAAGGCGCAGACCACGTCCACTGATTTTGATCTAAGGGGCAGGCTCAAAACGTCGCCTCGAACATCCGGACAAAACCGCGGCTCCACGTCCAGGCTCATTATTTGGTAGCCGTAATGCCGGGCCAGGGCGGCGAACACCCCCGCCCCGGCGCCGACTTCGAGGATCGACCCGGCCCGGCTTTTGGGCAGGGCCAGCAGTTCGCTGAGCTGGAGGAAGTAGCTGAAGTATGTCTCCGGTTTGAGGCGGCAGGCCAGCCGGTGCAGGCGGTCGCTCAGCGCCTGGCCCAGTCGGGCTTGAACAGCCGCAGCCTCCACGTCTCGCAGCCAGATGTGGGTCTTGGGGCCATGGGGCCTGGCCAACTCCTTTAGGAGGCGCGCCTGGGCGGGGTGCGCCTCCTGGAGCCGGGCGAACTCCTCTCGGGGGATGTCGACCAGGAAAGGGCTCGGTTTGGGCAAGGCCTTGTCCTTTCAGGCTCGGAAATCGGCCAGCGCGGCGCAGATCAGAGCCACCTCCTCATCGCTCAGCTCCGCATAAATGGGCAGGGAGAGTATCTCCCTCGTCGCCGCCTCCACCCGGGGCATGTCGCCCGCGGTCTCGCTCTGGCCGGCGAAGCACGGCTGACGGTGGAGGGGCAGGGGGTAGTGGATGCGGGTCTCCACGCCCCGGGCCGCCAGGTGCTCCCGCAGCCGGTCGCGCCCCTCCCCGACCCTCAGGACGTACTTGTGGAAGTTGTGAACGTTGCCGGCCATGACCTGGGGTGGGCTGAGCCCCGGGATTCCGGCCGCGGCCCGGGTGTATCGGGCGGCGATGTCGCTGCGCCGGGCCTGCCATGGGGCGGCGTGTCTGAGCTTGACCGAGAGCAGCGCCGCCTGGAGCGTGGCCAGTTGGGAGTTGAAGCCAATCTCCGCGTAGCGGCCACCTCCGACGTGGCCGTGATAGCGCAGCCTTCCCAGCCTCTCGGCCGAGGCTTCGTCGTCGGTCAGGACCATGCCGCCGCTGCCCTGAGCGCCGACGACCTTGGTCGGATCAAAGCTGAGGCAGGTCAAGTCAGAATGCCGGCCCGGCGGCCGCCCGAGGCGGCTGGCGCCGAGGCACTGGGCCGCGTCTTCGATGACGAAGATGTCTTTTCCCCTGGCCGCGGCGTAAATCTCGTCCAGGTCCATCATCTGGCCGTAGAGATGGACGGCCACGAGGCCGTCGATGGCCCGCCGCTGGATCAGCTCCAGGAGGGTCTCGGGCTGGGCCTGATAAAAGGGGTCGATGTCCACGAACAGGGGCCGGCCGCCGGCTAAAACCACGGCCGAGGCCGAGGCGACGAAGGAGAGCGAGGTCAAGGCCACCCGGCCGCCGGGTTGAAGCCCGGCGGCCTTGAGGGCCAATATTAAAGCGTCCGTGCCCGAGCCGACGGCCACGCCGTGGGCCAAACCGAAGAGAGAGGCCAGCTCCTCCTCCAAGGCGGCCACCTCAGGGCCCTGCAGAACCCGGCCGTGGGCGAAGACCCTGGCCACGGCCTCGTCCATCTCCATCTTCAAGGCGCCATACTGCCTGTCGAGACGCATGAAGGGTATCGGCCGCGGCGGAGTCATATGGGGTGCTTCCTCAAGTGCTCGATGTATTTGGGGATGCCTTCATCGAGGTCGTGCTTCGGTTCATAGCCCAGCATTTTCCGGGCCTTGGAGATGTCCAGGGTGCCCCGTTTGGGCATGTACCTGGGCGCGGGCCGGTGCTCGATTCTGACCTCGGGAATGACTCGCTGGATGATGGCCACCACTTCGGCCAGGGAGCGGGCCTGGCCGCGGGTGATGTTGAAGGTCTGCCCCGCGGCCTGGGGCGCGGTGGCCGCCAGATAAAACCCCTGGGCCACGTCGTCGACAAAGGTGAAGTCCAGCTTCATGCTGCCGTCGCCGTCCACGGTCAGCTCCCGGCCGCCCAAGGCCCGGATGATGAACTTCTGGATGACCCGCTGGTTGGCGTCGTAGGGCCCGTAAACGGCCGACGGCCGGACGATGACCGCGTCTAAATCGTAGCAGCGGGCGTAGCCTCTGACGATGACCTCGCCGGCCAGCTTGAAGGAGCCGTAGATGTCCTTGGGGTTGGTCGGATGCTCCTCGGTGACCATGTCGGCCTGGAAGTCGCCGTAAACCATGCTCGAGGAGGTGTAGACCAGCCGGCAGGGGCGGTCGAGGTCGCGGACGATCTCCAGGAGGTTGACCGTGCTGGTCAGAATGGACTGGAAGGCGTCCTCGGTCTGCTCGATGGCCATGGAGGCCAAGGGCAGAGCGGCCATGTGGATGATCACCTCCGGCCCGAGCCGGTTCAAGGTCCGCCTCATGTGGTCCCGGTTGAGGGTGTCCCCCTGGACGACTTCGATCTGGTCGATGACCGGTTCGAGGCGGATGAGCAGGTTGTGCTGCTCGGCCCGGGGGTCGGGGAGGAGGTATTGCTTGAAGGAGTCGAAGACGCAAACCTGCCAGCCCTGGGTCACGAAGCCGTGGACCACGCGGGAGCCCAGAAAACCGGCTCCGCCGGTGATGAATAGCTTCGGCATCGACAGCTCCTCAGGCCAATGGCTTGTCTGTTAAGTGAGAGTTGAAGTAGGACATGTCCGGCTCCCGGGGGGCGGTCTTTAAAGCCTCGAGCACCTCCTCCTCGTCGAACCGCCAGCGGTTGCGCTCGTCGAACCAGGATTCAATGAAGAAGCACCTCTGGCGCAACCCGGCCTCGGCGTCGGGGAAGAACTCTTCGAGCTTGTTATTAAAGAGCAAGATCGGCCTGTTGGTGCACACGGCGTGGTGGAAGATGGTCGAGGTCGTCGAAAAAAAGAGGTAGGCCTCGCCCTGGTCCATGACCTTTTCAAAAGGCTCAAAGGTGGTCTGGCACAGGCCGAAGAAATCGTCGGCCCAACCCTGGGCCAGAATGTCCGGGTGGCGCTTGTAGATGACCTCGAACCCCCGGCCTTTCAAGAACTCGATGAGCCGGATCAGGAAATCGACGTAGATGAGCTGCCACGGTTTATTGCGGTGGATGTTGTTTGAGGAGACGGTCACGTCCACCAGCATGACCCGTCTTATTTTTGAGGGCCGGGGCAGCCTTCTCTTTGAAGCCCACAGTTCGCCGAAAAAAGTGGTGTTTTCCGATATTATGTCCACCGGGTTGTCCCGGGCCGGCCTAAATTCTTCGGCCATTTGAGCCATGTGTCTCGCCCCGGCCTCGGTGTAGACCACGTACTGATCCACCGTGGACAGGTCGAAGAGGGGCATGAAATAGCGGCGCTCCGGGGAAGAGGTGTCGCCGTGCAGGAATCCGGTCGCCCGGCCGCCGCGGCGGCGCACGGCCAGGCTCAAAGCCCTCACCAGGGGCGGCCCGGCCGGCCCGGCCAGAAAATGAATCGGTCGGCGGCCGCGGAGGCGGCGCTGGATTTGGTGGTAAATCGCCGCGACTTGGCCTAAATATTCGGCGCTCAAGGAGCGGAGGAAGAGCCGGTGGCCGGGCTCGAGGTCGATGTCGTGTTCCTGGGCCACGATTTCAAGTCGGTCCAGCCACTCCTCGACCGCGCCGCGAAGCGAGGCCTCGGGCTCGACGGCGGAGGTCTGGTCAAGGGGAAAGAAGTCGAAGCGGTCCCAAAAGGCGACGTATCGGCCCAACGACCTGGTGAAGCGCCGTTCCAAAACGACTCTTTGGGGCCGGGCCACCACCGGCAGGCGGTCCCGGCGTCGAGGGAGCGTATTGAGCCCCAGTCCGCCGCTGCGGCCGTTGTAAGCCAGCTCCCGCCGCCAACGACCAAGAGACGGCCAAAGCCCCCTTTTTCGCCCCCCGGGTTGATCCAAGGCCATCTCCCCAGGCCTTTCCGGCAGCCGGCCCCTGGCCAAAGCCGCCAGAATCGGGTCCTGGCCGCTGGCCACGACCTCGTAGCCCTGGGCCCGGAATCTCTGGAGAAACTGCAGGCGATAGAGGAACATGGCCGCAAAGGTGTGCAGCCGGTGGCCGATCAGTAAAACGTCGCCCCCAAATCCGTCGCCCCGGTCGTTGACCAGGTCCTTGAAGGCGTTCTCCAGGTCTTGGCTCAAAAGCGTCGATTCTTCCGCTTTCAGGGGCCAGTAAAACGACTCCTGCCACTTGGCCACATCGAGGTCGTTCTCGATGAGGGCGAAATAATCGGCCACGAGCTTCACGGCAGGTCGGCTCAGACCGAGGCGCTGTTGAGAATGTCGCACACCCGGTCTATCTCCGCCTCGGTCATGTCCGGGTAAGAGGGCAGGTTGAGGCCGTTCTGGCTCAAGAATTCGCTCACCGGCAGCGATCGGCCCTCATCATACGGCGGCAGGCAATGGATGGGGTGGAAGAAGGGCCTGGCCTCCACCTGGCCCCGCTTGAGCAGGTCCAAGATCTGATCCCGAGTCAAACCGCCGGGGCGCTCTTTTTTCAGGACCACCGAGAAGAGCCAGAAGACGTTTTCAGACCAGTCGTTTCGCGGCGGCATGATGAAGTGGTCGTTTCCTTCAAGCTTGGCCAGATAGAGGTCGGCGATCTCCTTCTTCTTTTTGAGGATGGCCTCGAGCCTTTCCAGCTGGGCCAGGCCGATGGCCGCCTGAATGTTGGTCAGCCGGTAGTTGAAGCCCACGTAAGGGTGGTAATATTTGCGCTCGGGATCCATGCCGTGATCGCGCAGAATCTTGGCCATCTCGTAGAGTTCGGCGTCATCGGTGACAACCATGCCGCCCTCGCCGGTGGTGATGATCTTGTTGCCGAAGAAGCTGAAACACCCGGCCTCGCCGATTGAGCCGACCAAGCGGCCCTTGTAGGTCGCGCCGTGGGCCTCGGCCGCGTCCTCGATGATTTTGAGCCCGTGCTGGCGGGCCAGAGCCTCGATCTCGTCCAGGCGGCAGGGCTGGCCGTAGAGGTGCACCGGCACGATGGCCTTGGTCCGAGGCGTGATCAGCTCGGCCGCTGAAGCGGGATCGAGGCCCCAGGTCTCCATGTCCACGTCGGCCGGGATCGGCTCGGCCCCAGTGTAGCGCACGGCGTTGGCCGTGGCGACGAAGGTGAGGGAGGGCACGATCACCTCGTCGCCGGGCTTCAGGCCCAGAGCGGCCAGAACGAGATGAAGGGCCGCCGTACCGTTGCTCACCGCCAGGGCGTGCCGGCAGCCGACGAACCGGGCGAACTCGTCTTCGAACCGGGTGACGTATCGCCCCTTGGACGAGATCCAATTCTGGGCCAGGCAGTCGAGGACGTAGGTCTGCTCGCGACCCTTGAGACAGGGCTGGGCGATGGGGATCATCTTGACGTCATAGTAGGAGTAATAGCCGACGATTCGTTTTTCGACGTCGACGACGGGGATGTACTTGTATCTTTCGCCCAAGAGGGAGAAGATTTTTTCGGGATCGTCCATCTGGCTGAAATAGACCGGGCTTGAGGTCATCACCGCCGCCGCCTGGCCGTGGGGCGAGACTCCGGCGGCGAAGGCGCGGCGGAGGTCGCCGTCGGTGATGACGCCGACCAGCCTTTGCCCCTCGTCGACCACGAAAGCGACCCCGCGCAAGTTCTTATTGATGCGCTGGATCACCTCGGTGATCCGGGCCGTGGCCGAGACGACCATCCGCTCCAGCTCAGGCCCTTTCTTCAATAAATCAATCATGCCCTGAATTTCCTCTCAATCATCGGAGCCAGAGGCCGCCTCAGCCGCTGAACAGGTAGGGCGCGGTGGAGATCATGCGGCCGCGCCGGTGCGACTCCGCGGCCGCGGCGACGAGGCCGACGGTGTTGAGGCCGCTCACCAGATCGGCCCCCCGCCAGGCGGCCTCTCGGCTGAGAAGACACTCCAGGAAGTTCTTGATCTCCTGGTTGAAAGGCGTCTCCTCGGCCCGATTGGCCTGGAAAATCAACCCCCCCTCCCCGGCCACCGGATGCCACCAGATCCGCTGGGCCACCTCGTCCCCGACCAGGGTGCCCTTCTCGGCCACTAGCCTGAGGCGGCGGGTGAAGGGACGGCGCAGGTAGTCCACGGTGATGTTGACCGTCAGCGGAGGGGCGTCGTACTCAAAGAACATGAAGGCCAGGTCGTCGGAGTCTATCTCCAGGTCGGAGCGGCGGAAGATGCGGCCCATGACCCGCTCCGGCAGGCCGAAATACCAGATCATGCCGTCCACCTCGTGGCTCAAGTCCAAGGCCACCCCACCGCCCAGCTCCCTCCTGGCGCTGTAAAAGGAGCGGTAGTCGCGGCCGGGCCGCCACAGGGGCAGATAGCCGCCGGCGTCCCACTGGCAAAAATAGGGCCGGCCCAAATCCAGCTCAGTGAGCAGCTCAAAGAACCTGAGCGTGGTCGGGGTGTACCTCAAATCGTAGCCCACCGCGGCCAGAATCCGGGAGCGGGACCGCTGAAGCGACCACACGCTTTTTGCCTCGGCCATGTCCGCCACAACCGGCTTCTCGGTCAGGACCGGCAGGCCCATCTTCAAGCAGGTCATCAGGTCCCGGCCGTGGAGCGAGGACGGCGTGCAGATGATCACGCCGTCCAAGGGGACCTGGTCGGCCAGATCGATCAGGCTCTCACAGATTCCGGCCGCCGCCACCCCCTTTGGGGGCGCGGCGCGGCGCCGGACCAAATATATCTCCTGGAGGCCGTATTTTTTTAAGGAGTCGAAGTGACGCCGGCCCATGACGCCGAAGCCGACGACGGCCACCTTGAGCTCCGAAAAATTCTTCACGCCCCGTCTCCCCTCTAAAGCCGGTCAGTGAGCCGGAGATGCCGGGCTATCTCGCTCTGCTTCTGCCGGGCGTCGAGGAGGAGATTGAACCTCCGCGACCAGGGCTTGAGTTTTTCTTCGTTCTCCCGGTAACTGACCAGGGCCTCGAAGCCCTGCTCCGGGTCGGTGCTGGGGGTGTATCCTTCGCTGAGCATCTCCGGCCAGCACAGGTATTCCAGGACGGCGACCTCGTCGACCGGCACCACCTCGGCCCACCTTTTGACGGAGTCGGAAAAGAACCCGTCCTTGGCCTCGTGGCTGGTGTTGGCCCGCCAAGGCTTGCCGGATTCATCGGTGAAGGAGGCCGGAGCAATCCTCTGGGGCGCGAAATCCAGATCCAAGAAGCGGCACATCCGCCGCCCTTCCTCCTCGGCCCGGCAAACCAGGTTTTCGTAAGCCACGGGCAGGTAATTCTGGGGAAATCTAGCCCGCAGATACTGCTTGAAGCGAACCGTGGTCCGCCACACCCGGGCGACGAGCAGAAGGGGGTGTCGGAGGCCGCCGCCCTCGGCCTCGACGTAACGGCCGTAGTTCCGCGAGGCCAGGATGGCCCTCGGGTCGCGCATCAGGCCGATCACCTTCACCTCGGGCCCGAAGCTGTGGATCAGGGGGGCCACGAACTGCTCCAGGTTGATCTCCTTGAAGCCGGCGTAGAGGGACCCCTCGCGGCCGCGATATCGCTGGACGGCCCGGCAGATCTGGACCAGGACCCTCTGGGCCGGGCCGGGCCTGACCAGGTCGGTCAGGTGATCCAACAGCGCCAGGGAGGGGCGGGTCTGGCGGCCGCCTAATTTACTATCGGCCTCGATG
>CAYXRH010000162.1:7877-9068 GCA_964466355.1 uncultured Thermodesulfobacteriota bacterium | reverse complement strand
TCCGGGCTAGGGCAGAGTAAGGCTTGTTTGTTTCATTTCAATGGGAAAATGGTATTAGCTTCAATTTGAGGCGGCCGCCGGGTGGTCGAGTCAGTCAATCGCCAGGGCGTTCGAATGGATGTCCCTGTCTTTGCGGTAAGAGACCACTGACTTCTGGTAGGCGGTCACAAAAAGGGAGTTCACGGACCAGCTCCAGATGGTCCTGGTCAGGCCGTCTCGGCGGTAGCGTCGGGGCGATTCCAGGACCTTGAGATCATAGCAGTAGACGATGCGTCCCAGCTTGCCCAAGCGGATGAACAGGTCAAAGTCCTGGCTCATGTCCAAGTATTCATTGTAGCCGTCGACTCTGAAGAAATAATCACGCCGAACGATCTGCCCCCAACCCCCTGAGGCCGGAAAACCGAGCCGATTTTCGAGACGCATGACGTTGCTCTGACAGAAGTGAAAAATGTTTTCGACCATGCAGGCTTCGTCCGGGTCCACGGCCAGGCGGCAGGTGGCGGCGATGGTCTGGGGATCTTTGAAGATGTCAAAGATGCGCGTGAAGAAGTGTTCGGGCTGATGGACTTTTATGTCGGCGTCGATGAAAAACAGAAGCGGGGCGCGGGTGACCATGGCGCCCCGGTTGCGGGCCGAACCTGGTCCGGTCTTGTCATTGGCGCTGGGGGTGATGACCCGATCGCACAGCGTTTCGGCCAAGGCCCTGGTGCGGTCAGTGGAGCCGTCGTCCGAGACGATGATCTCCAGGCCGAAGCGCTGCCGCCACGGCGCCAGGTGCTCCAGGGTGCCTCGAATGTAATCCGCCTCGTTGTAAGCGGGGATGATGACGCTCATTTTCGGCGTCGGGTTTGAAAGCCTGATCGTGTTCGCGACCGGCACCAGTTTCGGTCTGGGGATCAACTCCTCAATGATGCTCTGGAGCTTGTTGACCATCCGGGGCAAGGAATGACGTCTTTCGACCAAGCGGCGGCCAGCGTGGCCCATGCGCTTGGCCAGCTCTTGGTCACCCAGGAGTCTGATCAGCCTGTCGGCCATGGCCTCGTAGTCGCCCGGCCGCACAAGGTATCCGTTCTCTCCTTCGCCGAGGACTTCGTGGCAGCCACCGACCCGCGTGGCCACCACCGGACGGCAGCAGGCCGCGGCTTCGACCAGAACCCTGGACAAGCCTTCGGACCGGGAGCTGAGCAGGGC
>CAYXRH010000162.1:1393-7867 GCA_964466355.1 uncultured Thermodesulfobacteriota bacterium | reverse complement strand
ACCTCCTCGACTCGCTCCGTGGGTCGGATCAGGTCAACGAACTCGCGGAGCCCCAAAATGTTAGCCTGGCGGAGGACGGCCTCTTCGGTCCGACCCTCGCCGACCAGCACCAGGCGCGCCTGGGGAATCTGTTCTCTGACCAGCTTGAAGGCCTTGAGAGCAGTGAAGTGGTCCTTTTCAGGATGGAAGCGGGCCATGAGCGTGATCAAAGGAGCGCTCGAATCCAGCCCGAGGCGCTCGCGGGCCAAATCTTTTTCGACCTCGCGATAACGGATCAAATCCAGGCCGTGGGGCAGATAGCGGACCTGGTGCGGCAAAACCTTGTAAGTGCGGCGGAACGATTCCTGAAGGACTCGGGAGCTGCACAAAACGGCCGTGGAGAGCCTGACCAAGAGCGGTTCATACCACACCCGGTGTGAAATACGGTAACTAGACAGGATGACGGGCACTCTCGCTTGGGCCGCGGCCAAGCGGCCCCACAGCTTGTCCAGGTAGGTGAAGGTGTAAACCACGTGAGGGGCGAAGCGGCGGATGGCCTGCTTGAGCCGCTTGCCGGGTCGCTCCAACCCGATTCTCAAAGGAACCTCGACCAGATCGACCCCGCCCTCGATGAGGGGTCGGGCTAAAGGCTGGTCCGCGTGGAGGCAGATGACCTGCGGGATGAATCGGTCCTGATCGAGATTGAGGACCGTCTCGACCATCTGGCGCTCGCTGCCGCCGTAGGTCAATTGACCAATGATGAACTGGACTCTGATCCGGCGCAATTGAATATCCCTGGCCCGGTTTTTTCATAACGCCGCCCCATGACAACGTCAACACAAAAGCGGCTGAGTCGAAGATATCTTTAAAAGTGGCCGGGCGGCGGAGGACCTCAGACCCGTGGCCCGGGCGATGACGAAACCCGGGCCAAAGGGTCCTGGTTTTTTAAAAGGCAAGGGCCTCAGAACTCTTCGAATCCCTCCGTGCTGTCCAAACCTAAAAGAGCGTCGTCACTGGGGCCAGAGAGCGTGCCTCTCTCCATGGCCTTTGGCTCTGAGGTAGGCTTAAGCGGCCCCGGAGGCCCATCGGGCTTGGGCGGCGAAGATGCTTGCCGGCCGAGCTTGACAGCCCCTTCTTCTCTGATCAGCCGAAATTGACGCATCAGACGCCTGAGGGACGAGGCTTCGCTGGCCATGTTGTCCGAGGCAGCCGCCGTCTGCTCCACCAAGGCGGCGTTTTGCTGGACGGCTTCGTCAATCTGGATCACGGTCTGGCTGATCTCTTCCACGGCCGCGGCCTGCCGATGAGAGCTCTCGGTTATTTTGGAGATTGTCTCTACCATTCTTTGGACGTTTGCAATTATTTCCTTCAGCGTCTCCCCGGACCGGGAGACGAGCATGTTGCCTTGATCCACCTTGTCCACCGAGTCCTTTATCAGCAGTTGGATCTTCTTGGCCGCTTCGGCCGAGCGCTGGGCCAAGGCCCGGACCTCACCGGCCACTACGGCAAACCCTTTGCCCGCCTCGCCAGCCCGTGCTGCCTCCACGGCGGCGTTTAAGGCCAGCAAGTTGGTTTGAAAGGCGATCTCATTGACCACGCCCGTTATTTCGTTGATCTGCCCAGAGCTTTCAGAGACTCTGGCCATCGCCGCCACCGTCTCCTCGATGACCTGGCTCCCCTGAGAAGCCAAGGAACTGGCTTCAGTGGCCAGGTCACTGGCCGCGGTGGCGTTTTGGGCGTTTTGCTTGACGCTGGCCGTCAACTCCTCGATGGTGGCCACAACCTTCTCAATGGCGCCAGCGCTGTGCTGCACGCGTCGGGAGAGATCTTGGTTGCCGGTCGAAATCTCCAGGGTGGCCTGGGCGATCTCATCGGCCGAAATGGACACCTGACGCATGGTCTCGGATAAGTCTTGGTTCATTCTGCTCAGCTCACGGACCATTTCGCCTATCTCATCCCCTCTTTTTGTATAAGCAGCCTCCATCTGGGTGGTGAAGTCGCCTCGGGCTGTTTTTCCCAAACCAGTGAGGGTCACCTTGATCGGCCGGCTCAAACCGCGGCCGATGAACAAGGAAATAAAGAATCCGATGACCAGGGCGACGACCGTGATTCCGCCGGCCAAGGCGAGTGATTTGGCCATTTTGGCCTCAGCCGGGGCCAGGGAGTAAATGATCTCAAAGGCGCCGTGGGTTTCCCCCTCCTTCCAGCCCTCCATTTTTCCGCCCGTGGGGTCAACTCCCTTATCGTTGCCCCAGTATTCTTGGGACCGTGTGGGATCGCCGTGGCAGTAAAGGCAGCCCTGGGAGAGCTTCACCGCTCGAAAATAGTGGATGGTGTTGGTCGCCCGGTTGATTAAGTAATCCTCGTCCAGGTTTGCTTTCTTCATGTGATTGAGCATTCGCGCTTCCAGAAGATCAGGTTCGTTTTGCGGATTCCGGGGTTGTAATTTGGGCACTTTAAAGGTGTAGCCGCCTGCCTCGGCCTGCCGCATGGCCGTGCGCCAAGCGGTCACCACTGGCACTACACTCAACATCTTGTCCGGCTCTTTGCGACGGGCAAAATCGAGCAGCATCTGGCGGGTGAAGATCCCCTCATTCCATCGGGCCTCCATCTCTTCGCGCGCGCTTTCAGCCGCTAAGGTGATCGCCCGGGCTTTTTCCACTTGGGCGTTGATCGTCTCATGGCGGAACTGAATGGCGTAAAGGATGAACAAAACCGCCACAAAGGCCCCGGTGAACACCAGGACAGTAGTTACGATCTTTTGTTGAATCGACCAGTTACGTGGACGGAGATTAAAGGCCATTTTTTCCCCCGGAATAATTTTGCATCTTTTTACTTAGCCGTATAATTTATAGTCTTTAAAAGCATCGTGCAACCGCACGGGCCGAGAGTTGGGTTTCCTCTCCAAGATGCAGCGTGATGCGGTCTTTCAGTTTTTAAGCCAAGGGCTGAAAAATCAGAGAGTGGATCGTCCTGGTGGCCTTTAGGTTTGGAGGTCGGTTCGTTCTGGCTTCCCCTTGACTTCCTTTAGCTTCTCTGGTTAACTCAGGCGATTTCATGGCCGTGGGCGATCCGCTTGACCTGAATTTGTATGATTACGAGCTGTCGGCGGAGAGAATCGCCCAGAGACCGGAGAGGGAGAGGGACTTAAGCCGCCTTCTTCACTTAAATTCGGCCACCGGGGAGGTGAAACACCTACTTTTTCGGGACATCGTCAACCTTCTCGGCCCAAATGATTTATTGGTCGCCAATGACACCAGGGTCATCCCGGCCCGCATTTTGGGCTGCAAGGGCACGGGCGGTCGGGTGGAGGTGCTGTTGTTGGAGATGCCCTCCCAGACGCCCAACGAGGAGCCGGTCGATTGCCTGGTCAAGGGATCCAAGCTGAAGCCTGGCCTGGATTTAATCCTGGAGGGTGGTCTCAAAGGCAGGCTCGAGGCGCCCCTGGGCCGTGGCCGCTGGCGAGTCGTTTTCGATGGCCCGGACAAGCCTTGGCCTGAGCTGTTGAATCGAATCGGCCGCGTTCCTCTGCCGCCTTACATAAAGAGGAAGGAGGCGCCCGGGGCCGCTTCATTCGAGGCCAGGCGATACCAGACAGTCTACGCCGCCCATGACGGGGCGGTGGCCGCGCCCACGGCCGGACTTCATTTTACGCCCGCGTTGCTGGCCGCGTTGAACGAAAAAGGAGTGGCCCAGGCGAGAGTGACTTTGCATATAGGTTACGGGACCTTTGCCCCGCTCAGAGAACACGACCTCGCCTCCGGCCGACTCCACGCCGAGAGCTTTCACCTCACCGCCGAGGCGGCCCAGGAGATTCAACGGGCCCGACGGCAGGGAAAGCGGGTGGTGGCCGTGGGCACCAGCACGGTCAGGCTCTTGGAGCATCTGGCCCTCAACGGCGGCGTGCAGGCTGGGGCCGGGCGGACGGAGCTTTTAATCGCGCCCGGATTTAAATTTCAGGTGGTTGAGGCCATGGTGACCAATCTCCATCTCCCCAAGACCAGCTTGATCCTGCTGGTGTGCGCCATGGCCGGGCGGGAGAGAATACTGGCCGCTTACGGGGAGGCCATTGAGCTGGGCTACCGCTTTTACTCTTTTGGCGACGCCATGTTCATTGAGAGGTAGATGGCCATCCGCTTTGAAATATCAGCCACCAAGGGTCGCGCCCGCCGCGGGGTGATGACCACTCCCCACGGCCCCGTGGACACGCCGGCCTTCATGCCCGTGGGCACGGCGGGGTCAGTCAAGGCTCTTGACCCCGATGACCTGCGCCGGACTGGCTCGCAGATCGTCCTGGGCAACACCTATCATCTCATGCTCCGACCAGGCCACGAGGTGATCCAGCGGCTGGGCGGGTTGCATCACTTCATGGGCTGGAGTGGGCCAATGTTGACCGATTCGGGCGGGTTTCAGGTGTTTTCAATGGCCCCGCTCAGAAGAATCGACTTTGAGGGGATTACTTTTCGCTCCCACATTGACGGAAGCCTGCATCACCTCTCTCCGGAAAAGGCGATCCAAATACAAGAGGCCCTGGGCGCGGACGTGATCATGTGCCTGGACGAGTGCCCGCCTTTTCCCATCGATAGGGGGGAGATGGAGGCGGCCGTGGAGCGGACCAGCCGCTGGGCCAAGCAGTGCCGGGAAGCCCACGAATCCGACGAATCGGCTCTTTTCGGCATCGTTCAGGGCGGGCTTTTTGAGGATCTGAGGGCCGAATCGACCAGAGCGCTGGTGGCCTTGGACATGGCCGGATACGCCGTGGGTGGGCTTTCAGTGGGCGAGGAAAAGGATGATTTCCGCCGCATCCTGGCCTATTCCCTGGAGCTTCTGCCGGTTGACAAACCGCGCTATCTCATGGGCGTCGGCTCGCCCGAAGACCTGGTCGAAGGCGTGCGCCTGGGGGCTGATCTCTTCGACTGCGTCATGCCGACCCGCCACGCTCGCAACGGCCAGATATTCACCAGCGAGGGCGTCTTGAACATCCGAAACGCAGCCCACTTCGACGACCCCAGACCCTTGGATTCGCGGTGTGGATGCTGCGTCTGCCAGACCTTTTCCCGGGCCTACCTGCGGCACCTTTTCCTGGCCCGGGAGCTTCTGGTGTATCGGCTGTTGTCACTTCACAATCTGACCTATTATCAGACACTCATGGCGGCCTTGAGAGAGGCGATCATCTCCGGGCGGCTGCCAGCCTTCAGGGAAGTCTTTTACGAGACTCAGGGAAGCATCCCGCCCGGTGTTGACAAGATCGGCTCCGAGGCCGCGGCTTAAGAGGAGGATTTCCATGTTTGACAGTTTAGCCTGGGCCATGACCGGCCAGGGATCGGGAGGCCAGGGGAGCGGGTTCACTGCTCTGCTGCCCCTTGTTTTGATGTTCGCCATCTTTTACTTTCTGCTCATCCGGCCGCAGCAAAGAAAGGCCAAGCAGCACAAAGAGATGCTCTCCAACGTCCAGAAAGGCGACATCATCGTCACCCAGGGCGGCATCCAGGGCAAAGTCACCGGCATGACTGACGCCTATCTGACCGTCGAGATCGCCGAGAAGGTGAGGGTTAAAGTGGCCCGGAATTTCATCTCGGCCAAGGTCTCGGCCGGCCAAGCGCCACCCGAACCGCCGTCCAAGAAGTGACAAGGAGGCCTCGGCGTGACCCGGCAGCTGAAATGGCGGGGGATTCTGGTCCTCCTCATCGTCGCTCTGGCTTTGATCTATGTCTCGCCCACCCTGACCAACCGTCTGCCCGGCTGGTGGGGGTCCATTCTGCCCGAAGAGAAGATCCACCTTGGCCTAGACCTCCAAGGCGGCATGCACCTCATCTTGGAGGTGGAGACCCAGGAGGCGGTCAAGTCCACGGCCGAACGCATGGCCCAAGACTTGAGGATCTCCTTGCGGGAGAAGAAGATACCCTTTGCCGCGCTGGATCGTCCCGGCGACGAGGCCGTCATCGAGGTCACCTTTCTCAAGGAGGCCTATCTCGAAGCCTTGGCCGGGTTGCTCGGCGAACGATACCCCGAGCTGCAAATCCTCTCCACCTCCGCGGCGGACATGCGCTACACGGCCACCTTGGGCATAAAGAGCCAGGCGGCGGCCCGGATCAAAAGAATGGCCGCGGAGCAGGCTCTCCAGACGATCCGCAACCGCATTGATGAGTTCGGCGTCACCGAACCCGAGATCAGACCCCAGGGCGACGACCGCATCCTGGTCCAACTT
The DNA here is from genome assembly GCA_964466355.1 of uncultured Thermodesulfobacteriota bacterium. Classification (GTDB taxonomy): domain Bacteria; phylum Desulfobacterota; class Desulfarculia; genus CAYXRH01. The sequence continues at coordinate 1,680 of CAYXRH010000162.1, read as the reverse complement.
CCCGGCGTCAAAGACCCCCGACGGGCCAAGGGCCTCATCGGCCGCACGGCTTTGTTGGAGTTCAAGCTGGTGGATGACGAGGCTGACGTGGCCCGAGCCATGGCCACCAACAAGGTGCCGCCCGGCGACGAACTCATGTTCCAACACGTGGTTGACAAGGAGACGGGGCGGGTGACCAAAAGGCCCTTTCTGGTCAAGCGGCGCACTCTTCTGACCGGCTCCTACATCACCGAGGCCAGGGTCCAGATTGACCGAGACTTCAATGAACCTTACGTCCTGGTCACCTT
>CAYXRH010000162.1:0-1383 GCA_964466355.1 uncultured Thermodesulfobacteriota bacterium | reverse complement strand
CGCCCGCCTCTTTGAGCGGATCACCGAGGCCAACGTCAAGCGGCGCCTGGCCATCATCTTGGACGGCAAGGTCGATTCCGCACCCATCATCCAGGAGAAGATCGGCGGCGGCACGGCCCGCATCACTGGCGTTGGGACCATGGAAGACGCCCGGGATCTGGCCATAGTCCTTAGGGCCGGCGCCCTGCCAGCGCCGGTCAAGGTCTTGGAAGAAAGGACGGTCGGCCCTTCCCTGGGCCAGGACTCCATCAATCGGGGGCTCAAATCCATGCTGGTCGGCGGCGTCCTGGTTGTTTTGTTCATGGTTTTTTACTACCGCCTGGGCGGCGTGGTGGCTGATTTGACCCTGGTTTTGAACGTCTTGCTGATCATGGGCGGGCTGGCCGCCTTCAAGGCCACCCTGACGCTGCCTGGCATCGCCGGCATCATCTTGACCATCGGCATGGCCGTGGATGCCAACGTGATCATCTACGAACGAATGCGGGAGGAGCTGCGACTGGGGAAAACCCCCCGGGCGGCCATGGAGGCTGGATTCAACAAAGCCACCTGGACCATTTTAGACGCCAACGTGACCACTCTCATCGCTGGTCTGGTTCTCTTTCAGTTTGGCACCGGGCCGGTGCGGGGCTTTGCCGTGACCTTGTCCTTGGGCATTTTGGCCACCCTGTTCGCCGCTTTGATCTTCTCCCGTTTCTTGTTTGACTACTGGATCGGCGTGCGTCGAGCCGATCAGTTGAGAATCTGAGCACGAGGAAGGCTGATGATCCAATTCGTCAAACCTGGCACCAACATCGAATTCGTCGGACGACGCAAACAAGCCTTTGGGCTGAGCATCATCCTCATTCTCATTTCCATCGGCTCGCTCATCTACCACCGGGGACCCAACCTCGGCGTTGATTTTGCCGGCGGCATCCTCATCCAGGTCGCCTTCAAGGCGCCCACCTCGGCTGAGCAGATCAGGGCCGGGCTCAAGGGGCTTAACCTGGATGACGCGACCATCCAGGGCTTCGGCGGTAAGAGAGGCCTGGAGTTCCTTGTGCGGACCCAACAGAAAGCGGGCATGGACCTGAACAAGCTGGCTGATCAGGTTCAAAAGGCTTTGGAGAAGAGGTACGGCCAAGGCAAGGTGGAGATAGAGCGGGTGGAGATGGTCGGACCGAAAGTGGGGGCTGATCTGCGCGAAAAGGCCCTCCTGGCCATGTTCGCGGCCATCCTCTTCATCGCGGTCTACATCTCTGGTCGCTTTGAGATGAAATGGTTTCTCTCGGCCATCATGGCTGCGGCCTTGGGCTTGGCTTCCTACGTCGTCTTTCTGACCGGCGTCGGCATGGGCACCCAGGGGGGGGGGGGGGGTTTTTTTTGCCCGGGGGGGGGGGGGGTTTT
>CAYXRH010000161.1:0-9149 GCA_964466355.1 uncultured Thermodesulfobacteriota bacterium | reverse complement strand
TAAAACTCTTCGACTCCTGATACCCTGCAGCTTGCTGCAGGGTTATTCATTAAAACCGCGTTTTTTGCAAGACGCGGCCGGAAAAGGCCCGGAGGGCCTTTTCCAGCCGCCTCACTTTAGAGCCTCATCCGGGCTCTGCCCGGCCTTAAACAGGGTCCAGGGCTGGCTGGGCCGGTCCTTCAGATACCCTTTGAGGTGCCCCCACTGGATGTGCCGGGCCAGAAACTCCTCGGCCTCAAAGGGCAGCCCCGAGGAGTTGCCCCAGCGGGCCCAGAACTTGAATTCCTTGGCCAGCTCGCTGTCGGCCACCTTGCCGTCCACGGCGCCGCGGGGCTGATAGGGCAGGGGTCTGGTCGGCTGGCTCATGTACTCCCGGGCGTCGAGTTCGTAGTGCCCGTCCACGGTTCGGGAGCAGGGGTTGATTCTGTTGAGGTAGACGTCGTAGTGGTCGGCCAGGATGCGCTGGCCGGCCGCGACGTCGATGCGGCCGTAGTATTCCTTCATGAGCTGGGTCAGGCGGACCTGGCGGGCGCCCTGGTGGCGGCGGATGTCGGCGAAGCCGGTGTTGGCGCACTCCAGGTTGCGGATGCGCGGATCCAGGGGGGCGTTGAAGCCGATGAAATAGCCGTCCTTCTTCCGCTCCACGTTGTAGAATTTGAGCCCCAGCTCGAAGCGCATGATCTCCTTGGTCTCACAATCGGCTAAAAGCCAGGAGTTGGCGTAGCCGCCGTTGTTCTTTTTCTTCATCATCGCCACGAACTGGTCCAGGTTTTCAGCGTACTGCATGGCCCGGCGGACCCTCAAGAACTCGGGCGCCTCGTTCTCGTCGTAGAGGGAGAAGCCGCCGATGGTCGTCTCGGTGCCCATGAGGCCGGCCCCAGTCAGAAAGAAATCGGCGAAGCTGTCGATGTAGCCCGGCTCGGACTGCATGAACATGCGCTGACCCTCGGCCGGGACGATGTCCAGGATGAGGTTGGCGAACTGGCCCCACTCGAAGTTGTTCCAGGAGTTGTGGGCCATGACGACGCGCCCGCCCTTGGTGGCCGAGCCGACGGCCATGAAGGCGGAGCAGTGGTCCTTTTGGGCCGGAAAGGAGGGGGCGTAGCGGTACTTCTCCTTGGCGTTGGGCCACCAGTAGTCGGTCAGCTCCTCGTAGCCGTTCCAGGCCAGTATCTCCTCCCAGCTCACCGCCACGCCGGCCTTGGTCGCCCCGGCGGCGATGCCCTTCATCTCCTCCAAAAGTTCAGCGTCCACGTACTTGAGCCACAACCCCACCGCCGCCTCGACGAAGAACGGCCACTTCTTGCCGGTGTCGAAGTAGGTCAGGTATTTGAGGCTTTTCAAAATTTCCTTGATCTCCGGGGCGGCCAGGTAGCCGTGCTGAAAGCCGCGTTCAAAGGGGCTCCCCTCGATGTGGATGTAGATCCAGCCGTTTTTGTCAAAGCGATAGCCCTTCTCGTAACGGACCACCTCCTCGGCGCTGAAGGCCGGCCAGGCCAAGCTCAAGATCAAGCCCACAGCGGCCACGGCGACGAGCTTTGATGACGCCCGCATGCTCACCTCCTTTTAATGGAAACACTCGGAAGCGACATCTTGATTGTGTCCACTAAAACATATTTAGACCGCATTATAAAGCAGAATCGCCGCCGGGGCGTCACTCTTGGAGCTTCAAGCGTTTAATTCGAGACTGTGGCGAAACCACATTTTGGTTCGAGGACCAGGGACGAGGTTTTTGAGAAGCGCAGCACATAACGGTCATAGGTGAACATTCGAGAAAAGCAATGAACGCCGTAATCAAGACAAAGGGGTAGCTTCGCCACAGTCTCGAATCAGTGGCTGTTCCTAAATATTCTTGCCTTTGGTCCCAGATCTCGCCGCGCTTGACTTTATGGCTTCAATTGGCTTTAGTTACTCGCAAAAGCCATGACCATCCACCAAGCCCTCCAGACCTTCGCCGCGGCCGTGACGGCCAAGACGACGCAACTGACCGCCGGCGAGCCGGAGGACCAGCTGCGCGGCCCCTTCGAGAGCTTCATGGCCGAGGTCGCCCGCGCCCTCGGCTGGAGCGTCGTCTGCACCGGCGAAACCCCGCTGCCCGGCCGTCTCGGCCGCCCTGATTACGCCGTCCACCTCAACGGATTGCTCGCCGGTTACGTCGAACTCAAGGCTCCCGGCGTCGGCGCGAACGCCAGGCGCTTCTCCGGCCACAACCGCGCCCAGTGGAAGCGCTTCTCGGCCATCCCGAACATCCTTTACACCGACGGCAACGAATGGGCGCTTTATCGCGGCGGGGCACTCGTGGACCGTATCGTCCGGCTCTCCGGCGACATCGCCGCCGACGGCGGGCAAGCCGCCGCGGCCCAGGACGCCCAGGCCGTCGAACGCCTCTTGCGCGATTTCCTTCTCTGGGAGCCCATCATCCCCACCGACCGCAAGGGCAAGATCGACCTCAAGGGCTTCGCCGCCCTCCTGGCCCCGCTCTGCCGGATGCTCCGCGACGACGTGTCCGACGCCCTCAAGGATCCGGCCTCGCCCCTCGTGCAGCTGGCCAAGGACTGGCGGCAACTGCTTTTCCCCGACGCCTCAAACGAGCAGTTCGCCGACGCCTACGCCCAGACCGTCGCCTTCGCGCTGCTGCTGGGCCGCAGTGAAGGGGCCGATCCGCTCACGCTCCAAAGCGCCGAGGCCGCCCTGGCCGCGCAGCACAACATGCTCTCCCGCGCGCTCCAGGTCCTCACCGACCCCGGCGCGCGCGCCGAAATGGCCGCCTCGCTCGACCTCCTCCTGCGCCTCATCGCCGTCGCGCCGCCCGCCACCCTCACCGGCCCCGAAGATCCGTGGCTTTACTTTTACGAGGACTTCCTGGCCGTCTACGACCCCAAGCTGCGCAAGGACGCCGGGGCCTACTACACCCCCATCGAGGTCGTCCGCGCCCAGGTCCGCCTGATCGACGACCTCCTGGCCAACCGCCTGGGCAAGCCGCTGGGTTTCGCCGATCCCGGCGTGGTCACGCTCGACCCCGCCGCCGGCACGGGCACCTACCTGCTCGGCGTCATCGCCCACGCCCTCGACCGGGTCGAGGCCGAGCAAGGCGCCGGGGCCGTGCCCGGTCAGGCCACCGCCCTGGCCAACAACCTCTACGGCTTCGAGCTGATGGTCGGCCCTTACGCCGTGACTGAGCTGCGCACGAGCCGCGCCCTGCGCGACCGCGGCGCGGCGCTTCCCGAGGGCGGCACGCACGTCTACCTGACCGACACGCTCGAAAGCCCCCACGCCGAGCCGCCGCAGTTGCCGCTCTTTCTCCAGCCCATCGCCGAGCAGCACGCCAAGGCGCTCAAGGTCAAGAGCCAGGTCCCGGTCATCGTCTGCCTGGGCAACCCGCCCTACGACCGGCACGAGGCCGCCAGCATTGATAACAAGGCCCGCACCGGCGGCTGGGTCCGCTGGGGCGACGACGGCCAGGGCGCGGGCGCCATCTTCCGCGACTTCCTCGACCCGGCCACCGCCGCCGGACACGGCGTTCATCTCAAATGGCTTTACAACCTTTATGTTTATTTCTGGCGCTGGGCGCTGTGGAAGGTCTTCGAGCATGAGACCGCACGTGGACCGGGCGTCGTTTCATTCATTACGGCTTCTTCCTACCTATTCAGCGACGCATTTGTTGGAATGCGAGAACACATGCGCCGCCTTTGTGATGAAATCTGGGTTCTCGATCTAGGCGGCGAAGGGCGCGGGGCTCGCAAGGACGAGAATGTGTTCGCTATCCAGACGCCCGTGGCTATCGCCGTGGCCGTCCGGTATGGCAAGGCGAAAAAGACCATGCCCGCCGCCGTCCACTATGCCCGCATCGAAGGAACTCATGACGCCAAGCTGTCCGCGCTCAGGGCCATTGCCGAGTTCGCCACGGTCAAATGGCAGGACTGCCCCGAAGACTGGCAGGCGTCCTTCCTACCGCTTGGTGAAGGGGGCTATTTCAACTGGCCAATCATCAGGGATTTGTTTCCGTGGCAGCATTCAGGTCTCATGCTCAAGCGCACGTGGCCCATCGCACCAGAAAAGCATCTTCTTGAAATTCGTTGGCACGAACTACTTTCAGCGCCCGATAGATCAGATGCATTTCGAGGCTCCGGGGATCGCGAGATCTATGGCTCATACCGAGTCCGCCTAACGCCAGATGCAGACACGAGCCCGATTGAGCAACTGCCTGTTGATACTCCACCGCCCCCGATAGTTCCCTATGCCTATAGATCGTTCGACCGCCAGTTTCTTATAGCCGACAATAGGCTTATCGCTCGCCCAAGGACTGAGCTCTGGGAAGTGCACGGGAACATGTCCAAGTCAAAGCAGTTGTATCTAGTTAGCCAGTTATGGCAAGTTCTAGGAGATGGCCCTGCATTAACTACATGCGTTCTTCTTCCGGACTTTCATTATTTCAAGGGATCTTATGGCGGAAGAGACGTGATGCCCTGTTACCGCACCGCCGACGCTTTGGAGCCGAATATCCTGCCCGGCCTGCTCGATCTCCTCAGCGCGGCCTACAAATGCGAGGTCACGCCCGAGGATTTCCTGGCCTACGTTTACGGCGCGCTGGCCCAGCCGGCCTTCACCGCGCGCTACGCCAAGGAGCTGGAGACGCGGGAGCTGCGCCTGCCGATCACCAAGGACGCCGCCCTGTTCGCCAAGGTGCGGGACATCGGCGCGCAACTGCTCTGGCTCCATACTTACGGCCAGCGCTTTGTCCCCCAGGGCCAACGGCGCGGGCGCGTCCCGCCCGGCGCGGCCAAGTGCACGAAAGCCGTGCCCGGCGACGCGGACGGCTACCCCGAGTCGTTCGACTACAACGAGGCGACGCGGACGCTTCACCTCGGCGAGGGCGAGTTCCGCCCCGTCGGGCCCGAGGTCTTCGAGTTCGAGGTCTCGGGCCTCAAGGTCGTGCAGTCGTGGCTCAAGTACCGCCTGAAGAAAGGCGCGGGCCGGAAGTCCTCGCCGCTGGACGACATCCGCCCCGAACGCTGGACCAGCCAGTTCACCACCGAACTCCTCGAACTCCTCTGGGTGCTGGAGGCGACCGCGGCGGGCTATCCCGAACAGGCCAAGCTGCTCGAAGCCGTGGTCGCCGGCCCGTGCTTCCGGGCCGAGGAGATGCCGCCCGTACCCGAGCGCATGCGCAAACCTCCGTCGCGAGAGCCGCTGCTGGAATGAATCGAAGACGACTGAGGGGGCGGTGGGGGCGGGTCTTGTTTTTTGCTCATTCGTGATAGTTTTATTCTAGAGATAGTGTCGCCTCCCTGAAGTGGTTTATATGAGAGCCCTGGGCGAACTGAGGCATCTTTGTTTCAATTCAATGAAAAAATGGTCACAGCCGCGCTGGTTTGAAATTGAGTCTGATTGTGTTATCGTTTAGTTGTCTGTTTTTAAAGGTGGGACTTCCTGACCCAGTTCCTCGAGGAGGCCCTGCCCTGTTGGGGCCAGTTCCAGTGGTGAGTTTTGAGGAGGCTTTTTAAAGGGGCTCGGGCCGAGCCGGTCCCAACGGCGGTCACCAGACGAGGGCGTGTTTGACGTGGATTTCCGGTCCGAGGTTCTGAAAAGATTCGGGGCCGCGGCGTTGGAGGCCGCCGAGCTGCTGCGCTACAACCAGAATGTCTTTAACCACGACCGCCTCCCCCGGCCCCTCAACCTGCCCCTGCCCGACGAGCCCTTTGCCGCGGCGTGGGCCGAGTACGCCGCTGAGGCCCTAAATATGGGCGTCCTCGAAGCGCTCAAGCCGCGGCTGGTGCAGCTTTGGTTTCCCATCCGCGAGGGCATCTCCCAGAATGAGCACTACCGGGCCGCCACCCTCAGGGGCGTCTCCCCTCAAGGGCTTGTTGAGGCCAGTGGTCTGGTCATAAAAAAGCCCGAGCGCCTCAGGCTCATCGTCCCCCAGACCCTGGGCGGGCGGGTGCCGCTCTTGATCACCGGGCACAGGGATGACTTCGTCTCCCTGGTCCGCGCCTTGAGCCTCAAAAACGAGCCGGCCCCGGTGCCCGAGGCCGAGGGGGCGTGCATCGTCAGCGGCTACAACAACTGGGACCGCGTCCGCCGCCTCAAAGCCGACTGGACCGCCCGAAACCCCTCCCCCCTGGACGAGTACCTCTGGGCCGAGGAGTTTCAGAGGATAATCCCCCACAAGGAGCTCTACCAAGACCGCTTCATCATCCTCTCCGACGGCCTTTACAGCGGCGTGGCCGCCGCGGAGGTGGGCCTGGCGGCCGATGAGTGGCGCGAATTGTCCCTGATCATCCGCCGCGAGCACGAGTGCACCCACTACTTCACCCGGCGGGTCTTCGGCTCCATGCGCAACAACCTCATCGACGAGCTGATCGCCGATTACGTCGGCCTCATCGCCGCCGTGGGCCGCTTCAAAGCCGAGATGTTTCTGCGCTTCATCGGCCTCGAGGATTATCCCCGCTTCCGGAAAGGCGGCCGGCTGGAGATCTACCGCGGCGACCCGCCCCTCTCGGCGGGGGCCTTCAGGGTCTTGCAGAGTCTCATCAAAGAGGCGGCCCACAACCTGGAGCGCTTCGCGGAGGAGCGGGCCGAGGAGATCCGCGGCCCCAAGGGCCAGACCCTGATGATCATGACCCTGACCTCACTGACCCTGGAGGAGCTGGCTTCGGCCGAAGCCTTGGCTCTCATCGGCGGCGTCCTGACCGAGCTTGGCCGAGGCCGAAGGCTTGTGTTTAAATGAGGCCTCCGCCGCTCCTTGATTATATGAAACGGCCTGGCCTAAAGAAGAATTCGAGGCGGGGCCGCGTGTAAGCGAACCTTGAGAATGTCCGAAGCCTCTCCTCAGGTCCGCGGACCGGGCTTGACCGCGTGGCCGCCGAACTCCCGCCGCAGGGCCGCCAGGACGCGGTTGGAAAAGATGTCCTCCTGACGCGACTCGAAGCGCTTGAAAAGGGACTGGGCGATGACCGGGGCCGAGACGCCGGCCATGACGGCCTCTTTGATTGTCCAGCGCCCGGCGCCGGTGTCCTCGACAAAGCCCCTCACGCCTTCAAGCCCTGGATCTTTTTCCAGGGCCGAGGCCAGCAGCTTCAGCAGCCAGGAGCGGATCACGCTGCCGTGGAGCCACAGCCGGGCGATTTTGGCCAGATCGAGGGGCGGCTCAAAGGGCGCGGCCTTCAAAAGTTCGAAGCCCTCGCCGTAGGCCTCCATGAGGGCGTACTCGACGCCGTTGTGGACCATCTTGACGAAGTGGCCCGCCCCCGCGGGGCCGCAGAAAAGATAACCCCCGCCGGAGCCAGCGTTTTCAAGAGCGGCTCGACGCGGCCAAGGTCGTCCTCCCGGCCGCCGAGCATGAGACAGTAGCCTTCTTCGAGGCCCCACACGCCGCCCGAGACGCCGGCGTCGATGAAGCCGACGGAGGCGGCGGCGAGGCGCTCGGCCCGCCGCCAATCGTCGCGGAAGTAGGAGTTGGCTCCGTCGATGATCACGTCCCCGGGTGAGAGGAGGGGGATCAGGGCGTCTATGTGTTCGTCGATGAGCGGCCCGGCCGGCAGCATCAGCCAGACGGCGCGGGGCGGGGTCAGCTTGGCGGTCAGGTCTTTCAGCGAAGCGGCGCCCACGGCCCCGAAGCCTTCCATCTCCACGACCTTGTCCGGGGTGCGGTTGAAGACGACGACCTCGTGTCCGCCCTCGAGCAGACGCCGGGCCATGTTCAGGCCCATGCGCCCCAGTCCGATCATGCCCGCCCGCACGCTCAGCCCTCCGGCCTCGCCGCTCCAGGCGCGGCCTTCAAAATCCGAACCCCTCCCTGGCCGGCGACGACGACCTCGTCGGCCAGGCCGACGAAAAGCCCGTGCTCGACGATGCCGGCCCGGGCGTCCAGGCGCCGGCTCAAGGCGGCCGGGTCGGCGATGGGTCCGAAGGCGGCGTCGAGGATGAAGTTGCTTGAGTCGGTCCGAAAAGGTCGGCCCTCGGCGTCGAGCCGCCGCTTCACCGCCGCGCCGAGGGATTTCAAGAAGGCCTCTTGCGAGGCCAGCCCAAAGGGCAGCACCTCCACCGGCAGCGGCCATCTGAGACCCAGCCTGGGCGAGAGTTTGGACTCGTCGACGATGATGATCTCCCGGCGGCTGGCCTGGGCGACGATCTTCTCCCTCAAGAGGGCCCCGCCGCCGCCCTTGATCAGATTGAGGTCCTCGTCGACCTCGTCGGCGCCGTCGATGGTCAGATCGATGACCGGGTGCTCCTCCAGGCTGGTCAGGGGCACGCCCAGCCGCGCGGCGTCGGCGGCCACCTGGTCGGAGCAGGGCACGCCGACCACGTCCGCCAGCCGCCCGGCGGCGATGAGCCGGCCCAGCTCCTCGAGGGCCATGAGGGCCGTGGAGCCGGCGCCCAGGCCGAGGATCATGCCCGAGGAGACCTCCGCCACCGCCCTGGCGGCGGCGGCTCGTTTGAAGCGGTCCTTGTTCATGACGAGGCTCCTTTTAATCCGCGGCCCCGATCGAAGCGGGCCGAACGGCCTTTCAATTCTACCTACCTGGCCGACGCTCTTCAAGGGCCGAGGGAGATCAGACCACGGGGGAGGGCCGGTCGTGAGGCGGGCTGGCCTCGCCGCAATAAAGCGACTCTATTAAAATTTTGGCGATTATATACTTAACAAACCTAAATCCTCTTGTTAGACTATGGTCAGAAACAAGGGGGAAAGGCAATGGCCAGTCTGAATGCACCGTATTTCCAAGACGAAGATAGGGCCAGAGAATACCTTGAAAGTATTAGGTGGCCCGATGGCCCGGTTTGCCCCCATTGCGGCGGGGCTGAGAAGATATACCGCCTCAATGGAAAATCTACCCGCAAAGGCCTTTTGAAGTGCGGCCACTGCAAGAAGCAGTTTTCCGGTACCGTAGGAACCCTTTTTGAGAGAAGCCATATCCCCTTGCATAAGTGGCTATCAGCCGCTTATCTGCTCTCTTCTTCTAAGAAGGAGATCAGCACCCATCAGCTTCACCGGATGCTTGGGATCACTTACAAGAGCGCTTGGTTTATGACCCGTCGGATTCGAGAAGCTATGGCCGATCCGGTTTTTACTGAAAAGCTGGGCGGTAGGGGTAAGGTTGTTGAGGTCGATGAAACCTTTTGGGGAAGCAAAGGGAAGCATCGTCTTGGGG
>CAYXRH010000160.1:0-9206 GCA_964466355.1 uncultured Thermodesulfobacteriota bacterium | reverse complement strand
GCTTCATCATGGGAATGGTGAAGTTGCCGGTGGTGGCCACGTTGGCGATGGCGCTGCCGGAGAGCATGCCGAAGAGGGCGCTGGCCACGGTGGCCACCTTGGCCGCGCCGCCGTGGGATCGCCCGCCGACCACCAGGGCCATCTTCATGAAGCTCTCGGCGCCGCCGGTGGTCAGCAGGATGGCCCCGAAGATGATGAAGGCGGCGACCAGGGTGGCCGAAATGCCGGTCAGGGTCCCCCAGATGCCCTCCGGCCCCAGGTAGAGGTACTCGATGACGTATTGGAAGTCGAAGCCGGCGTGGCCCCACGCTCCGGGAATAAAACCGCCGAAGAGGGCGTAGGCCATTCCGGAGAGAGCGATGAGGGGCAGGATGAGGCCGGTGGCCCGGCGGGCCGATTCGAGGATCAACAAAATGAGGGCCGCGCCCATGACGACCTCATGGCCGGCCGCTTCCAAGCCGATGCTTTCCATGAGGCGGTCGTAGTTGGGCACGATGTAAAAGCACAGCCCGGCGGCGATCACGGCCATGGCCACGTCCAAGGCCTTGGGAAGCTTAGCTCGAGCTGACTTGGAAAATCCGGGCAGAATCATAAAGGAGAGCATCAGGCCGAAGCCGGCGTGCAGGCTGCGCTGGATGAGATTGGGGTACTGGCCGAAGCCGGCGGTGTAGACCTGGAAAAGGACGAAGGCCACCGAGATGGCGCCGATGATCCAAGACCACAAGGTCGCTGAGAGGGCTTGTTTTCCTTGAGGGTTTTCTGTTCCCTTGGCGGCCATCTCCCCGTCCAGGTTTTCTGCGCCCCCGACCCGGCGCCGGGCCGGGGGCTGGGGCATGGTTACTTGGCCTCGGGTGGAATCAACTCTTCTGGAATCTGGACGCCGATCTCACGATAATACTTGATGGCGCCCGCGTGAAGAGGAAACTTGGTCAGCTCCATGGTGATCTGGGGGATGCTGAGGCCCTTCATGGCCGGGTAAGCGGCGTCCTCAAGCCGGCGGCCCTCCTTGCTGCACACGCCCTTGACCATGTAATAGGCCTGCTCCGGGGTGAGGGTGTCGTCGTAAGAGATGATGCCGATGGCCTGCACCGGGGTGGTGTAGGTTGGGAAGCCCGGCACCGTGTTCTCCGGAACCTTGATGAAGCCCACGAAAGGCATGGCCTTGTTGATGATGGCCACCTTATCCTCGGGCCAGTTGAGCAGCCTTATCTTGGTGAAGGCCTTGAGCTCCCTGGTCGAGGCGTCGAGTTGAAGACCGGCCCCGGCCTTGACGTATCCGGCGATGCGGTTGTCCTTCACCGCCGCCACCGCATCGGCCAGGCTGCCCCGGAAGTAGTCGGGCTTGACCCCCACCTTTTCCAAGAGCTGCTGGACCAGCTGCTCCGTGGCCGAGCCCCGCAGCCCGGGGCAGATCTTCTGGCCGGTGAGTTCCTCCAGGGTCTTGATGCCGGAGTCGGTGCGGACGATGTAGTTCTGCACGTTGGAGCAGTAGAGCCACAGGGCCCGGATTTTGGGCTGGGCCTTGTCCTTATACTTGCCCAAACCGCGGTAGGCCTGCAGAAAAGTGGCCCACGTCCCGATGCCGGCGTTGAGCTGACCCCGACCGATGCGGGCCAGGTTGTCCACCGCGCCCCCGGTGGCCACCACCGTCACCTTGATCTTAGCGCCCATGGTCTTGTTGATGGCCTGGCCGGCGCTGACGGTGTAGGTGTAATGGCTGGAGGTGGTGGCCGTGGAGCCCAAGAGAATCTTGTCCACCGCCGAGGCTGACCCGGCCCCCAGCAGTCCGCAGAGCAGGACGATCACTCCGGCCCAAACAATCGAGCCTCTTCTTTTTGACATTTTCTCCTCCCTTGTCAGTGCCAGAAGTTTATGGATGTAAATGACCGCGCCATTTTTTAAGCCACGCTCAATCGGGCGGACGACGAGCTTGCCTCCAGCCGATCACTCCCCCGGTTAACGTTTCCGAACGTCTTTGAACCGCTTGAACTTATAATCTCGAAGGGTGCCGGCGTAGTAATCCGGCGGCACCCATTCCACCTGGGGGGTTATCTCCTGACTCTGGCGAATCGCCGCCGTGACCTCGGATCGCAAAGGGGCGAAGTCATCCTTTGGGCAAGCCAGCTTGATGCAGAGCAGGTCTTCGGAAAAGGGGTCGTCGGGATCGGTTTGGGTCAATACGATCTCGTACTCCTCTAAACCGTCAATCTTGCTGATGACCTCGAACATGGCGGCCACGTTGACGAGGGTTCCTTTGACCTTGACGATGCCGCCGACCCGGTAAGGGATGGAGGCGAAGCGGGGCTCCCAGCGGCCGCACGCCGGGCAGGGTTCATAACTCAGGCTGCAGATGTCGCCGACGACGTAGCGTAAAAGACAGGTGCCGCGGCGGTCCAGATGGGTCATGACCACCAGACCCTCCCCTCCCTCCGGCGCCAGCTCCAGGGTCTTGGGGTCCAGGATTTCAAAAAAGTACCGCGCCGGCTTGGGCAGATGAAAACCGGCCAGCTCATGGCATTCCATGCTCGGGCCTTGCTTTTCGGTGAAGCCGTAACCATTGAGGACTTGGACATCCCCAGCGCCCATCTCGGCCAGCCTCTGGCGGACGTCCTGGCGCATGCCCGCCGGCGAGCCCTCACCCATGGGCAAGACCAGCCTCACGGAGCTGAAATCGCAGCCCATCTCCTGGGCCTTCATGATCAGACGCCTCAGAAAGAAGCTGATCCCCCAGAGCACCGTCACCCCGAGCCCTTCGATCATTCTGATGGCCTCGGTGGAGCGCCTGATGAGGCCGAAGCCGCCGTCGTAGCTGCCGCCAAACCCGGAGAGGTGCTTGGCCCCGATGGCCTGGCTGGCGTAAAAAGCCGAGAGATAGCCCTGGTGGGGCACTGAGGTCAGGGGAAAGAGGTTGATGATGGCGTCCTGGGGGGTGATGCCGGCGATCTCGGCGGTGCGCTTGAGCTGCGAGATGCGGGCGTAGTGGTCGTAGGCGGTGTCGTAGAACTGGGTCGGCTCTGAGGTGGAGCCGGCGGTGTAGATGATGTCCCAGATGGTCCTCTCCTCCCGGCTGGCCCCCGGAATTCTGGCCATGTCCAGCTTGAAATCATCCGGCCGGGCCAGGTAGTCCTCCTTGCCGGTCAAGGGCAGCTTGTAAAGATCGTCGAGGCCCTTGAGGTCGCCTCGAACCAGGCCGAGCTTCTTGAACATTTCGTGGTAGTAGGGATGGGCCTTGAAGACCAGATTCATCTGGCGCTCGAACCGCTCCTCTTGAATCGGCCGCAAATCGTCGATCTTTTGCGGGGAGGTCCGACCAGCTCCCATGACGCCTCCTCGGTGGTCCCGGCCCCTTTTAGGGCCTGACGCCGTACTTGGGTTTGGGACCCAGCTCAGTCTTCAAATAGTTTTGAGCCGCCTCGATGAAGCGGCACAGCCTGGGCCTCGTCTCCCGGGGATCGATGATGTCCTCCACGGCAAAGGCCTCGGCGGTGCGGAAAGGCGAGGCCAGGGAGCGGATCTCGGCCTCGATCTCCTCACGCCTCTTATCCGGGTCTGGGCTGGCCTCGATCTGGCGCTTGAAAGAGGCGGCCACTCCGCCCTCCACCGGGATGGAGCCGAATTCAGCCGAGGGCCAGGCCATGCGGTAGCACAGTCTGTTGTTGACAAAGGTCAGGGCCCCGGCCATGCCGTAGCACTTGCGGATGATGACCGTCAGACGGGGGACGGTGGCCTGCATGCCGAGGTACATGGCCCGCATGCCGGCTCGAAGCGTGCCGGCCGTCTCGGCCTCGACGCCGATCATGAACCCGGGCACGTCGACTAAAAAGATTAAAGGAATGTGAAACTGATCGCACAGCTCTAAGAAGTGGCCCATCTTGTTCGAGGCGACCGCGTCCGGGGCCCCGGCGTTGAACTTGGGGTTGTTGGCCACGACGCCCACCGCAAAGCCACCCAGCCGGGCCAGGCCGACGATGGCCGCCAGGCCGAAGGTTGGCTGGATCTCAAAGAAGGTGTCCTTGTCAAAGACGAGGTCGATGATGCGCCGCATCTCGTAAGGCTGCATGCGGTGGCGGGGCACGATGGACCCGAGCTCCTCCTCTCGGCGCTGCGGCGGATCGCCGCTGTCGACGTAGGGCGGCGCCTGCCACACGTTTTGGGGCATGTAGCTTAAAAAGCGGCGGACCTGCTCAAAGGCCTCGACCTCCGAATCGACGGCGTTGTCAATGGATCCGGCCTTGTCCACGGCGATGTGGACCCCGCCCAGCTCCTCCTTGGTCACCTTCTTCGACAAGGCCCTCTCCACCACCGGCGGTCCGGCGGCGAAAAGCTGGGCGGTGCGGCGGACCATGACCGAAAAATGGGACATCACCGCCCGGCCGGCCGGGCCGCCGGCGGCGGAGCCGAGCACGGCCGAGATGACCGGCACCAGACCCAAAAGCTGCATGCACCTCTCGTACCCGTCCTTGGCCGGAAGGCGCTTGTACTTCGAGCGCAGGGCCGAGGCCACGTTGGCCCCGGTACCGTCGATGAGGTTTATGAGGGGGATGCGGTACTCCCGGGCCATGTCCTCCACGAAGCCCCCCTGGCCGCCCTTGCGCCGGACCAGGCCGGCGCTGGAGCCGCCCCGGACAGTGAAGTCCTCGCCGCCCACGGCCACGCAGCGGCCGTCAATCCTGCCCAGGCCCATGACGTAGGGGGCGGGGGTGATGTCCTTGAAGCGGCCGTCCGCCCAGACCCCCTCTCCGGCCAGCTGGCCCACCTCCTCAAAGGAGCCGGCGTCCAAGAGAAGCTCGATCCGCTCTCTGACGGTCAGCTTGCCGCTGTCCTGGTGGCGTCTGACCCTCTCCCGGCCGCCCAGTTGGAGGGCCTTTCGGCGGCGCAGGTGGATCTCCTTCACTTCGGGCTTCCAGCTCATGCCAAAGCCTCCTCAGCGCCCGAGGCCGGCGGCGGGTCAATAGGACGTGGGCCAGTTGCGCAACAGATGACGGCCCACGCCGCCCGTCTGCTGGTCATGGTGGTGCTCGAGCATGGTTATGAGCCAGGCCCTGGTCTGGGCCGGTTCGATGACGTCGTTCAAGTTGAAGATGCCCGCCGCCCCCCAGGGCTCGGTGTCCCGGGCCATGACCTTCATCGCCTCGGCGAACTTTAGAGGATCATCCTCTTTTCTGAGGTTGTAAACCACGTTGATCCCGGTCTCCGGGGCCATGAAGCTGATCTCGGCCGTGGGCCAGGCGACGATGGTGTCCGAATTGCGGCCGCCGCCCATGTTCAAGAAGGCCTGGCCGTAGTCCTTGCGGATGATGATGGTGATCTTGGGCACGGTGACCAGGGTCAGGGCGTTCATGAAGTTGATGATCTTGCCGGTGACCTTGCGCCGCTCGCCCTCCTTGCCGATCAGAAAACCCGGCGTGTCCACGAGCATGACGATGGGGATGTTGTAGGAATCGCACAGCACCAGAAAAGAGGTGATCTTCTCGCAGGCCTCGGCGTCCAAGGCCCCGGCGATGAAGAGGGGGTTGTTGGCCACGATGCCGACGCTGCGGCCGGCCAAGTGGGCCAGGGCGGTCACGGCCGCCCGGCCGAAATGCTCCTTGAGCTCGAAAAGCTCGCCCCCGTCCACCAGACAGCGGATGATCCGGCGCACGTCGTAGGCCCGCTTGGGGCTTTGGGGCAGATGCTTTAATATGTCGGCCATCCCTTGGCCCGAGCCCGGAGGAACCGGGGCCTCCGGCGGCGGCTGGGCGGAGCAGGTGGGCAGGTAAGACAGGAACTTGCGGCTCAGAGCCAGGCACCCCTGGTCAGACTCGGCGACCACGTCGATGAGACCGGTCATCTCGGCGTGAACCCGCCAGCCGCCCAGCTCCTCTTCGGGCGTGTCCTCGCCGGTGGCCAGGACCGTCACCTTGGGGCTGGACACGGCCATGAAGGCCCCCTTTTTCATGACCACGAAGTCGGACATCATGGCGTACCAGGTCGGACTGCCGTAGCAGGGGCCGAGGAGGCAGGAGACCCAAGGGGCCTCGCGCAGGCGCTGGTACTGGGTCGGGTCCTGGCCCATGGCCACCATGCCTCGGGCGCCCATGAAGTCGGGCATCCGCGCGCCGCCGGCCTCGCCCAGAAAAACGACCGGCAGGCCCCGCTGGCAGGCCATGCGCTTGATGTAGGCGATCTTGCGGCCGTTGACGTTGGCGCTGGAGGCGCCCAGGACGGTCAGATCGGTGGACACCACCGCCACCGGGCGGCCCCCGATGCGGCCAAAGCCGGTAATCTTGCCGTCGCACGGCGTCCGGTCCGCCATGCCCGGCTGGTCGGAGTGGGTGAAGAGACCGATCTCCTGGAAGGTGCCGTCGTCGAGCAGATGACCGATCCGCTCCCTGGCGTTGAGCTTGCCGGCGGTCTTGAAGGCGGCCAGCTTCTCTGGGCCGCCCATGGCCAGGGCGGCTTGGCGCTTGGTCTCGAATTTTTTCATCAGGTCGTCAAAACCCATCTCTTCTTCCTCAAATCAAAGGACCCATTTCTTATATTTCTCGAGCCACTCCCTGGCGTTTTTGAGGTTGAGCCTCTTCATCTTTTCGGCCTCGTCCGGGTCTCCGGCCAGAATGGCCCGCAGCACCTGCCGGTGCTCCTCGATGGCCACCTGGATGCGCCCCGGCAGGATGGCGATGCGCCGCTGGACGATCCTTATCTTGGCGTAGAGGGAGTCGATGAGCTTGGAGAGCTCCTCGTTCTGGGCCACCTCGACCATGCGCTTTCGAAAGAGGGCGATGAGGTCCAGGTATTCTTCGAACATCTGGTTTTTGACGATCTGCTCAAAGGGCTCGCCGAACTCGATCTCCATGTCCCGCCACTGCTCGGGCCGCGTCTTTTCTGCGGCCAACCGGGCGGCCAGACCCTCCAAGACCTCCCTGATCTCCATGATTTCGAAAAGCGAGGCCGAGTCGATGGTCCGGATGATGGTCCCCTTGTTGGGCCTCTTTTCAACCAGGCCTTGACTCTCCAGGTCGGTCAGAACCTCCCTGATCAGGGGCCGGGAGACAGCGAACTCCTGGGCCAAGCCCTGCTCGACCAGCTTGCTTCCAGGCGGGTAGTGGCCGTCGATGATCCGCTGCCTCAGCTCGGTCAGAATCTGGTGGCGGCTGGGCCGCTTTTTCTTGCGCGGGCGACGAGAAGCCATCCATCCGACCTTGAAGAGTGCAAACATTAAATTAGACAAAGATGTAGACTTAATTTTAAACATAAATGAAAACAATTTTGTATGTCAAGGGTTTTTTCAGGACCGCCCTCGAGGCTCAATCAACTGGACAGAGGCCCGAGCGAGGGCATAGAATCCCAACATGACCCCGCAGCGATACAAAGACTGGCTCAGCGTCGCCGAAACCCGCCGGGACGTGGCCGCCCTGGGGCCGGCGCGGCGGCTGCTGGCCGTCCTGGACGACAAGGAGACGCTCCTGGAGGCCGGCGACCCCTTGCCGCCGCTGTGGCACTGGATCTATTTCCTGCCCGGGGAGGCCCAGTCTGACCTCGGTCCGGACGGCCACCCCCGCCGCGGCGGCTTTTTGCCTCCGGTGGAGCTGCCCCGACGCATGTTCGCCGGGGGCTCTTTGATCCTCCACGCCCCCGTCCCCCTGGGGGCCGAGATGCGGCGGGAGGCGGCGGTGGTGGACTTGAAGAACAAGACCGGCCGCAGCGGCCGGCTCATCTTTGTCACCGTGCGCTTTTTGATTTACAGCCGCGCCCGCTTGTGCCTGGAGGAGGAGCAGGCATACGTCTACCAAAAAATTGGGCCGCCCTTGAAAGCGCCTCAGCCCCTGAGGGAGTGGCCGCCTCCCCCGGCCGGGGCCCAGGTGCGCCTGGTCCACTTTGACCCGGTCCTCCTCTTCCGCTTCTCGGCCCTGGTCTTCAACGCCCACCGCATCCACTACGACCGCGCTTACGCTACAGATGAGGAAGGCTACCCCGGTCTAGTCGTCCACGGGCCGCTGGTGGCTCTCATGCTGGCTGAGCTGGTTCGCCGCCGCTTCGCCCGCACCGTGCGGGCCTTCAAGTTCCGCTCCACGGCCCCCTTCTTTGACTCGACCCCGGCCAGGCTCGTGGCCGTGGCGCGAAACTCGAATCTCATCGAGCTGACCGCCGAACGGATCGACGGCGTCAAGGCCCTCTTGGCCAGCGCCGAGCTGGCTTGAAGAACCCAAGGGTATAAATTTAAAATGGAGGCGAGATGATGAACGTCGGCGGCTTGTTGACCACAGCGGCCAGAGTCCATCCCCACCGGCTCGCCCTGGCCCAGGGGTCGAGGCGGATGACCTACGCTGAGTTCGACGCCCGGGTGAGGCGTCTGGCCAACGCCCTCAGGCGGCTGGGGGTTGAGCCGGGCGACAACGTGGCCCTGCTGCAGTACAACCAGACCCAGATGCTGGAGTCCATCTTCGCCTGCTTCGTGGCCGGGCTGGGGGCGGTGCCGATCAATTTCCGTCTTCACCCGGACGAATGCGCCTTCATCATCGATCACTCCCGCAGCCGGGCCGTCATCCTCTCGCCCGAATTCAACGAGTCGGTGCTGGTCAAAAGGGACGCCTTTCCCGGGGCCAAGAGCCTCATCACCACCACCGGCGCCGAGGGGGGTCTGCTCGACTACGAGACGCTGCTGGCCCAGGAAAGCGCGTCATTTCCCGACGCCGAGACGCGGCCCGACGACCTGGCCTGGCTGTTCTACACCTCGGGGACCACCGGCCGGCCCAAGGGGGCCATGCTGACCCACCGCAATCTGATGGCCATGACGCTGCGCTATTACGCCGACCTAGACGCCCTCGGCCCCGCGGACGCCGTCCTCCACGCCGCCCCGCTGTCCCACGGCTCCGGGCTTTACGCCCTGCCCAACGTGGCCAAGGCCGCGGCCAACGTCATCCCGGAGGCAAAGTCCTTTGAGGCCGAGGTGGTGTTGAAGACCATCGAGGATTTTAAAATCACCAACATCTTCGCCGCGCCGACGATGGTCAAGCTCCTGGTGGAGGCCCAAGCGGCCAGCCCCCACGATCTCAGCTCCCTCAGAAGCCTCATCTACGGCGGCGGTCCGACGCACGTCGAGGATCTCAAGGAGGCCATCCGGCGCTTAAGCCCCTGTCTGACCCAGATCTACGGCATGGGCGAGACGCCGATGACCATCACCTATCTGCCTCACCGAGACCACGTCGCCGAAGGCTCACCAGAGC
>CAYXRH010000159.1:0-9319 GCA_964466355.1 uncultured Thermodesulfobacteriota bacterium | reverse complement strand
GCCCAGGGGCGATCAAAAGCCCTTTCAAGAGCCCTCTTCTGACCCGGGACCACTTTTGAGTCGATCGGCTCGTCTTCTTGGCTCCAGCGGCGAGATTTTCAAAAAAATCAAGACTCCGCTTGAGGCTTCGGGGGATCGGCCAGAATTGGTTCGGGCTTCCCCCGGCAAAGACGGTATGTTAATGATCACTCACTGAGGCGTCAAGGACAGTTGAGCCCCTTAATTGAGGAGACGTCAGTGAGCTGCCAGCCGAAGAACAAGAAAATCTGCCTCGTCACGTCGCACTATCCGCCCCACGAGTGGGGCGGCCTGGCCCGGAGCGTGGTCAGGGTGGCCGGCCACGCCCAGGGCATGGGCCTGGAAGTCCACGTGGCCCACTTAAGAGTCATTGACGACATCTGCGTCCTGCTCGATGAAAACCGCCAAGACGCCTTGGAGGACGGCATAATCGTCCACCGCCTCACCGTGGGCCGGGAGAAGATGCCCCAGGGCGACCGGGGGCTTTACGACTGCCCCCACACCTTCACCCTGCGGATGATGTACCATGCCCTGGAAAAACTCCAACAAAGCATCAACTTTGACCTGCTCCACGCCTTTTTCCTCTACCCCATCGGCTACCTCGTCGCCGTGCTGGCCCAACGATTGGGCCGGCCCTCCATCATCACCCTCCTGGGCAACGACATCAAGAAGTACACCTTCTCCCCGGAAAAGGTGGCCGTCTGCCGGGCCGGACTGGAGAGAGCTGATCGCGTCACCGCCTTGAGCCAGGACCTGATCGACATGGCCGACGCCCTAACGCCGATAAAACACAAGGCGCGGACGATCCACCCCACCGTGGAGAGGCCGCATAAAACCTGGCGCCCCCCAAAAGACCGCGGCGCGCCCCTGAAGATCGGCTGCGCCGGCACCTTCAAGTACGCCAAGGGCCTACCCTATCTTTTCAAGGCCGCGGCCCGAATCCGGGAGGGGCGAAACCTCATTCTGGAGCTGGTCGGCGAGCTGCGGGAAAGCGAGGCCCAGGTCTACGAGGCCATGCTCGCCCGGACCGGTGTGGCGGACCTGCTCGTCTTCAAACCCCCCCTGCCCCACGAGCACGTCCCGGACTGGCTCAGGACCCTGGACGTCTTTGTCCTGCCCTCCATCTCCGAGGGCTGCCCTCACATCCTCATGGAAGCCATGGCCAGCGGCGTGCCCTGCGTGGCCACCCGGGTCGGGGCGACCGAGGACTTGATCCAGGACCGCGTCTCGGGCCGGCTCGTCGAGCGGGGCGAAGCCACCCCCCTGGCCGCGGCTCTGGCTGAAGTTTTGGATGACCCCGAGCAACGGAGGCTCCTCGGCGCGGCCGGGCGCCAGAGAATCCTCGAAAAATTCTCGCCTCAGAAAGAGGCTCGGGCCTACGAGGAGGTCTACCGGGAGCTGCTGAAGTTCTAGGCGTCGCCGAAGTAGACATCATAAGTCAATGTGGCCGCCCCGCCCTCTCATGTAAACCACTCAAGAGACGCAACACTAGATCGCCTCCTCAAGGAGGCCTTCGGCCTCTTGACCGTCGGCAAAGAGCCGCCAGACGCGGCCCTGATCCAGCAAATAGACCACCTCGTGGGGGCAGAGGATGTTGATCGCCGCCAAAGGGTCGAGGTTCAGCCAGAGCTTCAAAAAGACGTGGTTCACTCCGGCGTGGCCGACGATCAAGACCCCCTCAGTCGCGGCCAGGGACTTGAGTTCAACGATGAAGGAGGACACCCGGCCCTCGGCGTCGGCGTAACTCTCGCCGCCGGGCGGCCGGTCGCGCCAGTCGGTCCTGATGAGCCTTTGCTCGGCCAGGATTTCGGTCCGGGGACGCCCTTCCCAGCGGCCGCAGGAAAGCTCGACCATGTCCGGGCGCAGATCCAGGGGGCGCCCCAGGCGTTGGGCCAGGAGCCGCCCGGTGGCCACGGCCCGGCCCAGGGACGAGGCCAAGACTCGATCAATGGGCTGGCCGGCCAGGACTTCGGCCAAGTCCTCCACCGTCCGCCGCCCCCGCGGGGTCAAGGCCGAGTCAGACCGTCCCAGGATCAGATCCCGGCGGTTCGACTCGGTCTCACCGTGCCGGGCGAGAAAGATGACCACACTCCACGCTCCCTTTTGAGGCCGCTTTTTGAAGCGAGGCCATTGTGCCACGCGCCATGATCCTCTGACAAGACGGCCGAGGGAGCAACGAGTTTCAGTTCAAATGCGGCCGCAGAGGAGCGAGGCGTTTGACACATCCGGGCCGCGGCCTTACCCTTGAGTCTGAGGCTTCAAGGCCCGGCCCCTTTGGCCGGGCCCACGGCCAAAACGGAACGCGACCCGGACAAAGCTCATGAAATCCACTTTTGACCCTGAAGTCGTTCTCATCAGCCCGCCGGCGACGAGTAAAAGATACGCCAAGACCAAATTCATGCCCTACGGCATGGTGGTCTTGCACGCCTACCTCAAGGAGCACGGCGTCGCGGTGGCGCAGCACGATTTTCTGATGGAGTATCTTTATCAATCGCCCCAAGACATCGACCACCACAACCCCGAGCGCTCCTTCGGCGATGAAGACTTCTTCGCCTTTTTAAACGGCACCGCCGCCCCCCATCCCGGCCTGGCCGCCTTTGCGGCCAAATACGCGGGGCGCGTGCCCCCCAAAGCCTCGATCTACGCCTTTTCCGTGGTCTCCTACCATCAGTTCTGGGGCGCCCTCCTTTTAGCCAAACGCCTCCGCGACCTCAACCCCGAGGCGATAATAGTCTTCGGTGGCCCCTTTGTCACCATCAAGCCGCTTAAGTTTCTGAGTCATTTTCGAGGACCTGATTTTTACATCAAGGGCAGCGGCGAGAAGCCCCTTCTGCGGCTGGCCGAACTGAGGCGCGCTGGTCTGAGCCTTGGGCTCAGCGACATCCCGGGCTTGGTTTATTTTAACGGCTCGAAGCTGATTCAAAACCCGCCGGCCAGGCTGGCGGCCGAGGAGGAGCGCCCGCCCGACTTCGAGGGCCTGCCCTTGGAAGCCTATGGGTATGATCACCCCTTGAGCGGCCAAAAGACCCTTTTTTTACCCTACCGCATCACCAAGGGCTGCCCTTCGCGCTGCAGCTTCTGCACCGGCCGGCTGGTCGACGAATTCTCGCCCAAGTCAGCCGACAAGGTCGTCAGGGAGCTCAAGGCCCTCTCCGGCAAGTATGGCTCGCACAACTTCATGTTCGCCGACGCCTCCATAAACGCCGACCCGGCGCTCCTGGCCCAAATCTGCGACCGCCTCAGGGTCGAGCTGCCCGGGATCCGGTGGTACGCCTACGCCAGGGTCAACGGCTTCAGCCCCGAGCTTCTGGCCAAGGTCAAAGGGGCCGGGTGTTTTGCCCTGTTTTGGGGGGTGGAGTCAGCCCACCAGCCCACGATCAAGCTCTTGGGCAAGCGCTTCGAGGCGGCGCGCATACATGGGCTCATCGACGCCGCCGTCTCCCTGGGCATCAAGAACTACATCCACGTCATGTACAACACCCCTCACGAAACCGAGGCCGATCTGGCCGCCTTGAGGCGATTGATGGAGCGATACCTGAATTGCGACCTGGTGGCGTTCATGCCCATGCGCTTTTTGTTGGAATCCCAATCGCTCATTTTTGATCATCCTCAGCGCTTCGGCCTGACCAACATCCGTCGGGTCGAAACCAGCCTCTTTGAACGGGAGGAGTACGCCTACGACGAGCTGGGCGGCCTTGACAGCGCTTCGATTCAGGTCCGGAATGAAAAACACCGGCGGGTCTTGTCCGGCCATCTGGAGTGGATTCGCTATCAGCGCCTGCGAAGTGGCCACGAAGACAAGCTCCTGGCCAAGCTGCCGCCCAAGCTCATCATGTTTCTGGGCCGACAAGCCCACACCTCCCGCCTGGCCGACAAGGCCCGCCAGGTCCTGATAAAAGCACTCAAGGCCAGCGGTCCGGCTTTAAGGGAACAGCTTTAATCTTTGCCGTTAAGGTAGCCCAGGCGGCTGAGCAAAACCACGGCCTCTTTGTCGGCCATGAACCGGCTGACGAGGGCCTGATAGGCTCTCTCTCGCCAGCGTCCGATGGACCGGGCGTGGAGCCGGGGCACCTCGTCGGCCCAGGCCGGGTGGCGGCGCACCGTGGCGTGCTCGTGCCAGGAGAGGACGTGCTCGTGGACCGCTTCGTCCAAAAAGTGGAGCAGTGCGGTGACGGTCTTCATAAAATCGAGGACCAAATCTTCGTAGCGCAGAGTCAAGACCTGGGGGTGTTTCTCGAATTTCAAACCGGCCTTGACGTCGTTTATCCATCGCTCGGGGCTGACCCAAAAGCCGTCCCGCCTTCGGGTGGGGTGTCGGGAGGTGATGACGTCCCGTCCGTCGCGCACGAGGTGAATGAGCCTCACTTCAGAGCCGAAGTATTCCAGAATGCGGTCGAAAAAGAGGACGTTTTTGGGCGATTTCTCGCACCAGCGCCTCATTGAAGGCCCTCTCTCCTGGGCCGAGAGGAGGGCTTCGATCTTTTCGATTTCAAAAGGGGCTTGGGGGTCAAAGTTCTTGGACCAGGCCGTGGGGCAAAAGGCCTCGGTCTCGTGGGCGATGGCCAGAACGCTCGGGTGGGCCGAAAGCACGGCCAGCAGAAGCGAGGTGCCGGAGCGTCCGCAGCCGCCGATGATGATCGGGGGTCTGTCAAAGCGAGACAGCCCGTTCATCCTTGAAGCTCCATCTGGCCGCCGATGGCCCTCCAGCCAAGGCGAGAGTGGCTGATGAGGCCAGGTTAATACTGTATCTCCCTCAGTTTCTGGCTGAAGAACCGGCAGAGGTTGATGCCGATCTGGGGATAGATCTTGATGATCTCGTGGAACTGCTGGTGCCTGATGACAAAGGCTTCGCTCTCTTCGGCGGCGACGCAGGTGGCCTTGGGGGGCAGTTCGGTGAAGAGGCTCAACTCGCCGACGAAGTCGCCCGCGCCGATGAGAGCCTTCTGGCTTTGCTCCGGGGCGCCGTAACTGTCGTAGATGGCCACCTTGCCCTTGACGATCAGATAGATCGAATAATTCTCCTCCTTCTCCTTGATGATCACGTCGCCCGGCTTGTACGTCTCGATGGTCGCCACCGAGGAGATGGCCTGGAGCTCGCGAATGCCCATTCCCTGGAATATGCTGAACCCGCTTAGCTTGTTGATGCGATCCACCGTGTCGGGCATGGCAGACTCCTCATTGTAGCAACGTTTTAAGGCGTATTGAGCCACTTCCCTGACGTAAGGCTGCCTGTCGTTCTCCAGATCTTCGATGGTCGGCAGGTAGGCCGCTCGGGGGTTCGCCTCGCCGATGGTGAAAAGGGCCAGCATGCGGGTGATCGAATCCTCGTCGTGGGCCAGCAGGGTCAGGATGCGCTCCAGCTTCTCGCCGCGCATCAAGGGAAAGATCTTGCGGCCGTGGTCGATCTTTTCATCGACCGGGATGCCCTCGATGAGAGGGATGAGGTAGGGGACCATGCCCCGCTGAATGGAGGCTTCGACCATCTCCACGGCCACCGAGGAGGTCTCAGAGGCCAGGGCCTCGTACATCAGCCGCATGTCTGGATAGTGAACCCACAGCGCCTGGAAAACGAGGCTGACCAGCTCCTCGTTCTTCTGCTTGAGGTGATTGCCGAGCATGGCCACGCTCGTGAGCCGGTCGAGCTGCTCCAGCCGGCGCAGGGCGATGAGGTTGTTGTAAGCCTGACACAGCCGGTCGCCGATGAAGGGAGTCACCTCAAACTCCTTGAACCCGGCCAGACGCATCACTTCCAGGATGCCCCGTTGAACCCGCACGTCAGCTCCCTGGAGGGAGGACTCCAGATAGGGCAAAATCTCCGCCCCGTAGCTCACCAGGGCCTCGATGGCCCCCTTGCGCACGACCTCGTTGTCGCCGAGGCAGCGGATCAGCTTCTTCACCGCCCGGGGATCGATGCTCAAGGCGAATGAGGCCGCTGCTTCGGCCCGGACCATGGGGTTGGCGTCTTCGAGGAGCTTGAGGGCGGTCTCGGGCGGGATGGTCGGACAGGCCACCTCGGGCAAGACCTCGTCCTTGTGCTCGTCAACCTTGACGTGGCCGATCTCGATGCTGCCGCCGTCACACTCAAAGGGGCGGACCGAGTCGATCTGGTCAAAGTCGACCCGCTTCTCGACGATGACCTGCTTGAGGCTCCACTTGTAGAGCCGGCCAAAGAAGAGGGTCTCGATGACCCAGTAGATGGCCAGGGCGGCGGCGATGGGGGCCAGAAGCTGGGCCGAGATGAGCGGCTTGAGAGCGATCATGAGCAGGGCCCCGGCCATCATGCCCACCTTGACCACCGTGCCCCGGATGAAAATCCGGGCCCAGGCCGCTAAATCCGTAGGAATGACGTTGAAGAGGATCTTGTTCACCGGCCCGGCGATGGCCCTCTGGATGAGGCGGACGGTGAACTGGCCGTAGGCGGCGACGTAGATGTTGAAGAAGAACGTCAGGGCCGAAAACAGAATGGCGAAGTTGAGCGGATGAACCAGGGAGGCGTTGACGAGACCCATTTTGGAGTAGAGCCGGCCGGTGAGCATGAGCAGAATAAAGGTGATCATGGTGATGGCGCCCCTGAAGACGCTCAAAAAGGACATCAGCGCTTCTTCGGAGGCGAAGGTGTTGTTGACGATGACGCTGAACTGGTAGGTGAAGATGGGCATGAGCAGGCTCGGCACCAGCCCCAGGACGATGAGAAACCTGATCATGGGGTATTCCTTGATCAGGCCCGGCACCTCCAAGAGGCTCTTGGACGGAGCCTTGCTGCTCGCGCCTGGTTTGGGGGCCTTGTCGCCCAGCATTCGCCGGCCGGTGTGGGCCAGGAAGCCGGCCGATAACAAAGCGGCCGCGCCAAAGACCAGCAAAGTCTGGTCGTCCCCGATCAAGCCGGCCAAGGGCTTGGTGGCGAAGTTGCCCAGGGTGGTCCCCAAAACCTGGCTGGCCGTGATCAGGGCAAAGAGCCGCTTGCCTTGGCGGGCGTCAAAGAGATCGCCGGCGATGTTCCACAGATAGACCAGGAGAAGCGAGTCGAGCAGATAGAGCATCTGGAAGAGAACGGGGTAGACAAACACCTGCCCCGCCTTGGCCCCCAGAAAAAGGAGGCCGGTGGCCACGCCGTAAATGCCCATGAATCCGGACATGAGAGTGTGATCGAGGTAGCGTCGGGACAGACGATTGGACAGCCCGAAGACGACAAAGGTCAGCAGCCCGTTGATGACCAGCATCATGGGGATGTTGTCCGGGCCGTAACGTTTCAAGAAGGCGGTGTCAACGTAGTTCCTAAATATGGCCGTGACGAAGAAGATGCCGAAGAAAATGGAAGAGATCCAAATGAACTGGGGAAACTCGTGAGCGTAAACCTTCAGCTTCTTTTCAAAAAATTTCTTCACTCTTGAACCCGCCGATCAACCCGTCCAAATTGGCCGCGTCTTCATGACCAGCGCTGACCTCAGGATGCTCGCTCGGGCGGCTGGCGGGATCGAGAATTCGATTGACCGGGCCGCCAAGAGGCTATATCCTTAGGCCCTGTTGGAGCCTTTTTTAGGAAAAGGTCGCCTTATCGATCCGCAGTTTAGCCCATTTCATACTCGGAGAACAGTATTTTCTGGTGATCTGCTTTTCACCGCCATGCCGCGACGTCTCGGCCATCCTTGAGTCCAGGGTCGGACGGCTCGCCCGAGCGGATGGCTTAAAGGGCCTCTCGCCCCCACGTGGGCTTGATGAACAAAAAGAACATAAATAGGATCCTGGTCTACACTCACAACTCCATCGGCCTCGGCCACGCCTTTCGCACCCTGGCCGTCATCACCGGCATCCGAAAATGGCGGCCTGACATTGATTTCCTCGTAGTGTCAGGCACCTCAATTCCCCACATCTTTTTCAGGCAAGGGATTGAAGTCGTCAAGCTGCCCTCCATCAAACTCGATCTCGACCACAAACAGCACCCCCTCTGCCCGCGCTATCTGGCCACCTTCAATCTGGAAGAGATGTTTGACTTCAGGCAGCGAATCCTCTCGGCCAGCTTTGACTCCTTTGAGCCCGATGCCCTCGTCGTTGAGCACAACATGACCGGCCAGATGAACGAACTCATCCCCCTGCACCTAAAGAAATGGATGCGCCGGGGCGGGGCGATGGACTTCGCCCTGATCTACATCTGCCGGGGCATCATGAGTCGGGGTCCACTGTTGAGGATTCCCTATCAGAATCCGCGACATCGCTCCGAATCAGTCAACATCGGCGAGCTCTATGACATCATGTACGTCTTGGAGGAGCGGGACTTCATCGACGTCAACAAGGAATTTTTAGGTAACGATCCGAAACTGGATAAGAAGGTCCGCTACTTGGGACGCATCACCCACAAGCTGCGCCACGAACTCCTGCCCCTAGAAGAGGTCTGGCGACGATTCAACCTGGCTGACAAGAAGACCATCCTCATGACCCTGGGCCGGTACGGCCGCGTGATCGACATCTTCAAGCACATGCTGGCCGCTTTCAAGCGTCTCGGCCTCGACGGGGATCACCAGGTCGTCATCACCCTCGATCCCTACCTTGATCTGGACAAGACCCGGGCCATCACCGCTCACGCCCTGGGCAACGAGGCCATTGTTTTGCCTTTTGTTCCCAGCCTGGTGGACTTGATCAACGTCGCCGACCTGGTCGTCTGCCGGGCGGGGTACAACACCATAAACGAGATTCTTCTGACCGACACCAAGGCGCTCATCATTCCCGAACACCACGCCGGCGGCGAACAAGAGCTTCGGGCGGCGACGATTCCCCAGGACAACGTCACCGTCGTCTCCGAGGCCGACATACTCCGCCGCAACCCGGACCGAGTGCTTCGCGAAATCCTCGACCGGCCGGTCACTCCCCTGGCCTTTGACTTTGACAAGTACAAGATCGGCAAGGCCATCATCGATTACCTGGAAAAGTGGAAAGCCCGCCGCCCCTTGGCGGGCTGAAAAATCCGGCCGGGCTGAAGCCAAATGAGAATATCGGACGGATTTAATTCAGGCCGGCTCGCTTGAGGCTTCGGGCAGAGCGTTCGAGAACCTGAGAGTCCTTGTACGGCGCCCTCTGGCGGGCCACCTCCAGGGTGTAGCCTGGATTGATCCGCTTCACCGCGGCCACGGCCTGGCGGGCCTCCTTGAGGCGGCCCAATTCCGCGGCGCCGACGGCCAGATAAAGGTGGGCCGGCAGGTTGTTCGGGTCGGTCTGGACCACCTTTCTCGCCAGCTCGACGGCCTCTTCGGTCCTTCCCAAGACCAGATAAGCATGACTCAAGGTGCACTCGGCCTTGAGCGTGGAC
>CAYXRH010000158.1:0-9324 GCA_964466355.1 uncultured Thermodesulfobacteriota bacterium | reverse complement strand
GCACCCGGCGCTCGAGGTTGGTGACGCTGCCCTCCTTCTCGGCCAGGCCGGCCGCCGGCAGGACCAGGTCGGCCAGCTCGGCCGTCTCGGTCAAGAACAGGTCCTGGACGACCAGGAAGTCGAGCCCGGCCAGGGCCTTCTTCACTCCCTCGGGATCGGGCAGGGCGCCGAGGGGGTTCTCGGCCATGACGTACATGGCCTTGAGGCGGCCTCGGCCGGCGGCGGCGATCATGCCCCGCAAGTCCAAACCCTCCTCGCCGGCAACCGGCACGTGGCCCGGCAGAAGATCAGGGGCCAGGCCCATGTCCATGGCCCCTTGGGCGTTGCACTCCTTGAGCAGAGGGAGCAATCCGGCCCCCTGCTTGCCGAGGTTGCCGGTGAGGAGGGCCAGATCCACCAGCAGTCTGGTCAGGTCGCCGGCCCCTGGCTGCCCCAGGACGCCGCCTCCGAAGACGATGAACCCGTGGGCCGCGGCGCCGAAGAGCCGAGCCGCCCGCCTCAGGTCCTCGGCGGCCACTTTGGCCTTCCGGGCGCACTCAGCCACCGAGAGGCTGAGGAGATGGCTCTGGAAGTCCTCAAAGCCCTCGGTCTTGCCCTCGACGTAGCTGTGATCGACCAGATCCTCTTCGATGACGGCCTTGATCAGACCGCTCAGCGCCGCCGCGTCCGCGGCCAAATCGGGCCGGAGCCAGACCTCGGCCAGGGGGGCCAGCTTGCTCTCCAGGGGATCGCAGAGGATCAGCTTCTTGCCGCCGAACTTGACGGCGCGCTTGATGTGGTAGCCCACCACCGGCGCCGTCCGGGTGGGGTCGGCGCCGACGACGAGGATGACGTCGCTGGCCTCCACATCCTTGAGGGAGCTCGTTCCGGCGGCAAAGCCGGTCGCGGCCCGCAAGACCCCGGCCGCCTCGGCCCAGTAAAGCCCGGCGAGGCTGTCGATGTTGCCACAGCCCCAGACCTCTCGGGCCAGTTTCTGAAAGAGATAGTTCTCCTCGTTGGTCGAACGCGAGCCGCCGATGAAGCCCAGGGCCTCGGGGCCGTGGGTCGCGGCCGCCTGGCCGAGTTTGTGGGCCATGATGTCCAGGGCCTCGTCCCAGCCGAGAGGCTTGAAGCCTTCGGCGGTCTTCAAAAGCGGGGCGCGGAGCCGCTGGGGGCTGTTCAGATGGTCGTGGCCGAAGTGGCCCTTGACGCAGAGGCTTATGCCGTTGGCCGTGTCGGCCGCGGCGGTGGGCGCCACCCCGGCCAAGGCCACGTGGTCGTGTTCGATGTAAAGGGAGCATCCGCAGGCGCAGAAGGAGCAGATCGACGGGGTCCTCCCCCCGGCGTGGTCCAGCCGCCGCTTGTCCTTTTCCTGCAGGGCGCCGGTGGGGCAGACGCTCAAGCAGGTGCCGCAGAAGGTGCACTCGACCTCTTCGAGGGGCTTCAAAAAAACGGTCGCCGGATGGGCGTCGAAGCCGCGCTTGTTGTAGTCGATGACCCCTTCGACGACCACCTCCTTGTCCGCCCGGATGCACTTGGCGCAGAGGATGCACTTGCTCAAATCCCGGCTCATGATCGGGTTGAGGTCCATCACGCCGGGATGATAGGGCATGGCGTCGAGGCCGGAGAGGCCCACGCCCATGTCGGCGGCCAGCTTCCTCAGCTCGCAACGGTTGCCCTTTTCGCACACCAGGCAGGATTCGGGGTGGGAGGCGAGGAGGAGGCAGATGATGTTGCGGCGGTTTTTGACCACCCGCGGCGAGTGGGTGTTGATGACCATGCCCGGGGCGATGGTCGTCACGCAGGCCGGCACGACCAGGCCGCGTTTCTCATCCTCGACCTGGCACAACCGACAAGCCCCGATGGAGCGCAATAGATCGTGGTGGCACAGGGTCGGGATGGAGATGCCGTGCTCCCGGGCCACCTCGAGGATGGTCTTTCCTGCTCTGGCGCTGACCGGGCTTCCGTTGAGAGTGAAGGTGACTGCTTCCACGACACCGGTCCTCAACTCGGCGAACAACCGCGGCGAAATGGAGATTCAAGCCCGGATGACGCTTAAGTGCATCGACCAGAAGGCGCTTTCCGCTCCGCGTGGCGGTTAGAGAATCAACAGCCGCTTGACAACCCGAGAGCGCGGGGAGAGAGAGCGCATCGCTGCTTTCAGCCAGCGTATCTGGCCGCTCATTCAATCGATCTCGACGCGAACAGCAAACGTGACTCGAGCTTGAAAATGTGCTCCTATGTCAAGGGGATTATGTGTTACCATCGCCAATCTCGTCAAGGGGTTTTTTGTCGATGAATCGATCGGCTCTCAAGCAAGCCGCCGAGCGAGCCCAGTCGATGAGGCTTGGGGCCGGGGGGGAGCGAGCATGGATGGCTCAATGACCAGGGCGAAAGGGGAAGTCCGGTTTTTCAATCAGGAGCGGGAGGTCATGGATCGCCAGCGGCGGCTTGAGCTGGCCACTGACCGCTTCGTGGCCGTTTTTCGTCACGCCCTGGCCAATTCGCGGGCCTACCAGGACATCTACCGCGCGGCCGGCCTCGGCCCGGAGGACGTCAGAAGCCTCGAGGATTTGAAGAAGCTGCCCATCGTCCGCGCCGAGGACATGGTTAAACGCCAGAAGGAAGACCCCCCCTTCGGCGGCTTCCTGGCCGTGGAGCCGGAGAAAATCAGGCGCATCCACATAAACCCCGGCCTTCTCTTTCAGCCGGGAGAGCGGGAATACTCGGACACCTCCTGGGCCGAAGCCCTGTGCGCGGTCGGGTTTGGCCCCGGGGATCGCATTCTCAACACCTTTAATTACCATCTGTGGTCCTTTGGCTTGACCATCGACGAGGCCATCAAGATGATCGGGGCCACGCTGGCCCCCACCGGCGTGGGCAACACCTTCATGCAGGTCAGGATCATGCGCCTGTTAAAACTCAACGGCTTCGTGGGCACGCCCAGCTTTCTGATGGAGCTGTCGCAGCGGGCCGGGGGCATGGGCCTGGATTCGCGGCGCGATCTCTTTCTCGAAAAAGCCATGGTCACGGCCGAGGTGCTGCCCGAATCGCTTCGGCGCCGGCTCGAGGACGAATTGGACATGACCATCCGTCAGGCCTACGGCACGGCTTTCCTGGGCTGTCTGGGCTACGAGTGCCCTTACGCCACCGGGCTGCACGTGCCCCACGACGTCTTGGTCGAGGCCGTGGACCCCGAGACCGGCCGGCCGGTTCCGCCCGGCAGCGCCGGCGAGATCGTGGCCACCAATTTCTCGACCGTCCATCCCTTGATCCGCCTCTCCACCGGGGATCTGTCAATGTTCACCGAGGAAGCCTGTCCCTGCGGCCGCAGCGGGCCCATGCTCAAAAAGGTCCTCGGCCGCATCGACCAGGCGACCAAGGTCAAGGGCACGTTCATCCACCCCTGGCAGACCGACGAGGTGATCTCGCGCCACGAGGAGGTGTTCAAGTATCAAGTCGTCGTCACCCGCCAGGACCACAGCGACGTGATGACCTTTTGGGTGGAGCTGATGGAGGACGCGGCCGAGGTGGAGAGCATTCAAAGAAGGATCGAGCGGGACATCAAGGAGCTTTTGACGATCAAGGGCGTGGTCAAGGTCGTCCCCCGGGGCACCATTCCTGACTTCCACGACAAGATCGTCGACCGCCGCCGCTGGGATTGACGAGGGCTTAGAAGCGCATGGACAAGATCAAGATCGGTGGCGTCATGCAGAGCGACGGACGGGCGCTGATCAGGCTCATGTCCGTGCCCGCGGACCCCAGCGCCGGAGCGAGCCTCTGTCAGGCCTTGGCCTCAAGCGGCACCAACATCGAACTGATGGTCGAGACGTTCGACATTGACGACGCCTTGAATTTCGCGGTGGTGGTGGCTCAGAAAGACCTGGATAAAACCTTGAGCGTGGCCGGTGAAATCAAGGCCGGCACCGGGGCCAAGGGTTTAAGCTACGTGCCGGACGTGGCCATCATCAGCATCTTCGGGCCGCATCTTAGGGAAAAGCCGAAGATTCCCGGCCTCATGTTCGGCTCCATCGCTTCGGTGGGCGTCAATCCCCTGGCCATCGCCACCTCCATCTCCAGCGTCTCGTGCGTTGTCGAGGGGCAGCATCTCGACACGGCCGTGGAGGCTCTCCTGGAGGTCTTTGACGTGCCCTTCAAGGTGGCCAAGCGGCCCCAGAACTGGTGAGGCTTAAAGCCGGGTGGAGACGGTTCTTGCCTCTCCAAACCGGTCGGCCTCAACGGATATTTTCACTTTTTCTGTGTTAAATGATAATTAAACTGATCGTCTTCGCTTGAAGCGTCGGCCCAAGAAGAGGAGGTCGCCATGATCGAGTTCCCCAGGATCCTTTTTCCGGTGGATTTGTCCGAGGCCTCGCCGCAGCTGGCCGAGTACGCCATGAGCCTCGGCGCCAGGTTCTCGGCCGAGCTTCACGTCCTTTACGTGGTCCGAACTTTCGAGACATATCAGGGCGTCGATTACGTCCCCAGCGTCAGGATCGACGCCGTCCAGGAAGAACTGACCGCCGGCATGAAACGAAGCCTCGAGAGTTTCGTGGCCAAGCACATGGCCGGCTATCCGAGCCTCATGACGGCCATAACCAGCGGCCACGTCGGACGGGAAATTTTAAGGTACATCGACGAACACGACGTCTCCCTGGTGGTCATGGGCACCCACGGCCGCCGCGGGCTGGGACGGGCCTTCTTCGGCTCGGTGGCCCAGCGGGTCGTTCAAAACTCGCCCGTGCCGGTGATGACCATAAACCCCTATCGGGAATGAACCAAGATCCGCTTCGCCGAAGGCCAAACGGCCCGGCGCATATATAAAAACGCCGCCGAGGCGGGGGCCTCGACGGCGGTGAGTCAGAAGCCGAGTGTAAGGCCTAAACCTTCTCCACCCGGCACTTGATGTATTTTAAAAGCGTGGTCCCGCCGGCCTCGTCGGCGGTGTTGGGCTTGACGATGCCGGGCGCGTTGACGCCGCCGAACTGCGGGTATTTGGGATCACCCTCCAGGCCCCGAACGTGTCCGAATCCGCCGCCGGTGCCCAGACAGCCGGGCATGATGTCCCAGGTGGGATGGGCCGTCATCTCCAGTTCGCCCCAGGGTGATTTGAGCCTCACCCAATCGCCTTCCTCGATGCCCAAATCGTGGGCGTCCATCTTGTTGATCCACAGTGGATTGGTGCCCACCGCTTTCATGAGCTGGAAGTTGTTGAAGGTGGAGCTGTGTTCGTGGTGGAAGAGACGGAAGTTGCCGAGGAGGAAAGGATAGACCGCGTCCGGCTGCAGATCCTTCGGCCCCTCGTGGTGGTCGGGCAGGGGATCGATGCCCTTTTCCAAAGCCACGGGGTTTAAGAAATTGTATTTCCCGGTCTTGGTCTCGCCCGAGGAGCCGTAGCCTTTAGGCGGATTCAAGGAGCCCCATTTTTTGTGCTTGTAGTACTCGGCTTCGTCGGTGATGATAAAGCCCTTTTCCTTGAGGTCCTTGAGAGTGAAGGGGAAACCCTTGAGCTGATTCTCAAAGGCCTCTTCGATGTCCTTCCAGGGGAAGTATTGGCCCAGACCGAGACGCCGGGCCAGCTCGAGGGTGATCCAGAACATGGGCTTGGAGTTGTACAGCGGTTTGACCACCTCGGCGTAGTAGCCGACAAAGGCTTCATAAAGCCAATCCGG
Source organism: uncultured Thermodesulfobacteriota bacterium (assembly GCA_964466355.1). Taxonomy (GTDB): domain Bacteria; phylum Desulfobacterota; class Desulfarculia; genus CAYXRH01. Next base: position 3,673 of record CAYXRH010000158.1, on the reverse strand, counting down.
CTTGACCTGGCTTTGCTCCAGCCAGGTGGCGTCGGGCAGGACCACGTCGCACAAAATGGCCGTGTTGCACATGAAGGCGTCGATGGCCACCTTGAACTTCATCTTTTCGATGGCCTTGGTCGTGGCCTCCTGGTTGCCCCAGGAGAGGACCGGATCGCCGTAATAGGAGATCATGCCCTCGAGCTTGCCCGCCTCGACGTCCTGGAGCAAGTAAGCCGGAGCCCAGCCGGCCCACAGGCTGAACTTGTCCAGCTTGGGCGCGGAGCCCTTGGGCGGCTTTTCTTGAGCCTCGCCCCAGGCGGGGCTGAGCTTGCGCTTGAACGGCAGTGAGGGGCCGCCCGGAGCGTCAAAGGTGCCGCAGAGACCGTTCAAGGCCTGCAGGGCGGCCGTGGCGTACATCCCGTTGGGCACCTGGGCCAGCCCGGTCCAACTCATGGCCCCTTTGTGCCTGGCCTTGGCGAATTCGAGGGCGATGCGCTCGATGGTCTCGGCCGGCACGCCGGAGATTTTGCTGGCCCACTGGGGCGTCCGGGCCAGGCCGTCCTCTTCGCCCAGGAGTTTTTTTCTGAACTCCTCAAAGCCGTGGGTCCAGTTGGCCACGAACTCTTTGTCGTAGAGGTCGTTTTTGACGATGACGTAACACATGGCCAGAGCCACGGCGGCGTCGGTGGAGGGTTTGATGGGAATCCACTCCGTGGCCGCGGCGGCCGTCTCTGAGCGGCGCGGATCAAACACGACCAGCTTGGCGCCGCGCTCCAGGGCCTGTCTCAGCTGGGCCGTCTTGCGCTGGCCGTAAGAGGAGGCGAGCTCGTTCATGCCAAAGTGGAGGATGTAATCCGACTCCTGGTAGTTGATCCACGGCCTTTTGTCGTTGAGGTTGTGCTCGTTGGCCATGCGGTTGGCGTTGTCGCACATGGGCCGATGGGTGGTTTTGGGAAAGCCGAGGTGATCAAAGAGGGCCTCGTGGACCCAGTTGGCCCAGTCATTGCCCCTAAAGTAACCCATTTTAGTGGGCTCGATGGGCTTGATGCCTTCTACCACCTTGTCCAGGGCTTCCTCCCAGGAGGCCTGGCGGAAGCGGCCGTTCTCCTTGATCAGAGGGGCCTTGAGCCGGTAGGCTGAATAAACGTGGGCCTTGTTGGCCGCGCCTTTGGGACACAGCCGCCCGCCGCCCTTGGGATCGCCGGGCAGACCGGCCGTGGAGATGAGCACGCCGTCTTTTAATTTGGCCGTCATGCCGCAAAGAGCGCCGCAGGCGTAGCAGTGCGTGGCCACTGTCCCAGGCGGCTTGGGGTCGATGGCCCCTGGTTTGAGAAGGAAGGATTCCGGGGCCAGGGGCAGCGGCTTGAGAGCCTGGGCCAAGGCCTCCAGGTCAGCGCCGGGGTTCTGGGGGGCGACGTCCTGGTCGGTCAGGTTGATCAGATGAGCGACGAACAAAAAACCGAGGGTCAGTTCGGCCAAGGCCTGGTAAAAGCCGGTCGTGTCGGCCGAATGGAGCACGGCGCAGAACTCGGTTCGCCAGGCGACCCGCCGCCGGCCGAAGTCGTACCTCATCTCGCCCGCGCCCTTGTCCCCGGCCGCTTCGCGGCGGTTGAGCTCGCTCAGGAAATCGAACTGGACGGCGATGTGATCCTCGGGTTCAAGAAATTCCGGGTCCTTGTGCAGGCCGGCTTTTCTCAAGCATTCCCTCATCTCGAAGAGAGGCTCGCCGTGGGTCACCGGCTCCCGGTCGGCGTAAACTGATTCGTAAGGCAGAACCGGGTTGGGGCCGGCGTTGAGGAACAGATTGGCGTAGGCGGCCCGGATGTCCTCGTAAGCCTCCATCCCGGCCCGATCCAAGTAGGCCAGCAAGGCTTTGACCCCAGCGGCCAGCTCCTGGGAGTACAACTTGTCGACGGTGGACTTGAGGGCCCGGCGAAACTCCTCGGACCTCATGGCTTGGAATAAGTCGCGGCTGATCTCGTCCGCGTAGACGGTGGCCAAAAAACGCAGGACTATCTGACGAGCTGCGGCCAACTGTTGGGAACCCATGGACTCCTCCTTAACTCTTGGCCCCGGCGGGTTACACGTTCAAGGGCAGTTTGATGGTGCTTTTGCCTTTGAGAAGCGCCCGCTTCAGGCAGGCGTCGAGCTCTTCGACGACCACGGGTTTGAACAAGTACGAGCAGGGCGCCCCGCGCAGGGCGCGGCGGACCTCCTGGACATTGGGCGAGGCGGAGAATAAAACGACTTTGAAGTTGGGCGAGATGTCCCGGAGTTGTTTGATCATGTCGATCCCTTCCGGGGCGGCCAGCAAGGCGATGTCCACCTTGTGCTCTCTGGCGTGATCGAGCGCCTCGGCCTGGTCAGTAAAGGCCGACACATCGTGGCCTAAAGTGACCACAACGTCCCAGTTCATGTTTGGATCCGAATCAAAGGCCAAAATTTGGGCCATGGCGCGCCTCCACAAACTCGTGGTCTAACCTGCCCAGCCCCGGATCTGGGCGATCGAACCGCCACTCAAGTCCGACCCTTTTTAGATTAGTTTTTTATAGTCTTCGCCTGGCTGGCTGTCAACATATTTACGCTGGTAAGCTATCGAATTAACTTAATATGTCAATTTTGACATAGTCCCGTCCTGAAAAAGTATTATGACATTATTGACATAATATCCTTGGTCGTGTATCATGCGCCTCGAATCCTCGCGATTTGGGAAATGGAGTGATCGGCTGGAGGAACGCTCGCGGCGGCGCTTAAGTGGTGCTTTGGGCTTGAGCGGCGGGGTTTTTGGCCGGCTCAAATCGTCATCAGTGATCTTAAGAACGGAGGGAGCATGAACTATCGAGAGGCTGTCGAGAATCTCATCTGGAACCTGAGACTTGACTTTGATCCTGTCGGCATCAGGTTCATCGGGGACGAGTCGGAGAAGGACAGGTTGAAGATTAGCCACAAGGCCAAGGCCAGGATGACGTTCTGCCAGTATCTGGCCGCCTGCCGGCAGGCCCGGTACTCGATTCTACTGGAGCCGCAGGCCTGCAGTTGCGAAAACGCCCAGCCCGTCTTTGGCTTCCGGGAGCTGGACCAAGAGGCGGACATGAAGCGGCACATGAAGTACCTGCGCGACGAGGCCCTGTCGTGGCGGGCGGCCCAGGAGAAGACCAAACTCCCCCTCGGTTGGTGCCAGGGGATTTACATCGCCCCCCTGGCCGAATTCGACGACCTCGACCTGGCGCCGAGCCTGGCCTTCATGATGTGCGTTCCCTACCAGGCCTATCACATTTTAAACGACTACATGGGCGCCATGAAGCGACCCAACCTGACCTTTTTCCACACCCCCAACTCGGCCGTGTGCTCGGGCAGCGTGTGGGCTTACAACAACAAGACGGCCAACATGAACACCATGTGCGCTGGCTCCAAGACCTCGGGCAAGAGCGAGATGGCCTACGTCAACGTCTTCATCCCCGGCGACCAGATCATCCCCACCATGGAGCAGCAGCAAAAACGCTGTCAGGACATGGGCGGCCCCTCGGTCCTGGGCAAGGGAGGCCAGCCCTGGCCCGGCCTGGACGCCTGCAAGGGCTGTCCTCTGTTCAAGTTTGAAAAAAAGGAGTGAATTAGCCTGGTTGTTTTGGACAGCGCCCCGCGGACGAGGGGCGGGTTTTTATACAGCCAGGTATTTAGACTGTGGCGAAGG
>CAYXRH010000157.1:0-9353 GCA_964466355.1 uncultured Thermodesulfobacteriota bacterium | reverse complement strand
CAATGGAGGTCACCCGCTGCCAATAAGGCGCCGCGGACAAAAACAAGGGCGCGCCCAAAAGCCCCAGGATGAGGACCAGTCTCGGCAGGACGAGGTAGGTCATCTCCGGCCAGCCGGAGACGGCGTAGACGCTGTCGGCCCGGACCTTGATGCCCCGATCCAGACGCTCCTTTCGCCGCTCCTCCAAAGCCATTTCAGACCCTCTCCTCCAGCTCCTTCTGGCGGCCGAAGAGCCCCGAAGGCTTGATGATCAAGGTGATGATGATGGCCAGAAGGGCGACCACGACCTGGTAGTGGGCCCCGAGGTGAACCACGGTCAGAATCTGGGCGAAGCCGATGAGAAAGGCGGCCAGCAAGGCCCCGGTCCAGGAGCCCAGGCCGCCGACGATGCACACGGCCACGGCCATGATGAGCACGTTGTAGCCGGACTCGACGACGATGTTGCCCAGGGGGAGCAGAATCACCGCCGCCGCCCCGGCGAAGACGGCCCCCAAGGCCATGGCCGCCACGGCCATGGCGTCGGAGTCGATGCCCAGGGTCATGGCCGCCCGCTCGTCCTGGGCCATGCCCTTCAAGGCCAGGCCCAAGCGGGTGTGGTGGATGAAGGTCCACAACCCGGCCACCAAGACCACTCCGGCGCCAATGAGGATGAGACGCTGATAATCCACCGACACGCCGAATATCTCGGTGCCGCCCTCCACAAAGGGCGGCAGGATGAAGGTCGCGCCCTTGAGGCCGCCCCATCTGAGGCCCTCCAAAAGGGCCAGGCCGATGGCGTAGGAGGCGATTATCTCCGAGATGGCCATGCCTCGTATCCTGATGAGAATGAAGCGGTACATGGCCGCCCCGATGAAGCCGATGAGGCCCAGGGCGGCCAGTATGGCCGCCGGGTAGGGCAGCCCCAATCGGTTCAAGAAGAGCCAGGTGGCGAAGCCGGCGATGATGTAAAGCGCCCCGTGGGCGAAGTTGGGCAGCCGGCTGACGCCGTAGACCAGGGTGAAGCCCAGGGCCATCAGGGCCAGCGAGGCCGAGTTGATGATCCCGTAAATGATTATGTCCATCTTTTGAGCGACTCCCCTGGCCGCGGGCCGGTCGAGGGGCGAAAACCCCCAGGCCGGCCGCGTCAGGCGCGAGCGAAAAGCGACTCTGTTTTATTTATTTCATCCACGGCGGGAGCAGGATCTTGCCCATGGCGATGGACTTAGGGAAGACGACGACCCTTTTCCCGTCCTGCCACTGGAAGATGGTGCCCACGGCCCCTTTCTGGGGATCGAGGCTGGGCACGATCTGGTGGGTCTTGGGGTCGAACTTGATGCGGCCGTAAACGCCCATCATGTCCGTCTTTTCCAAGGCGGCCACGACCTTGTCTGAGTCGAGCGAGGCGGCCCGTTCGATGGCGTCCTTCAGAACGTAGACGGCCATGTAGCTGGAGGAGGTGCCGTAGCCTTCAGGTTCGAGGCCGTAGGCCTTCTCGTAGGCCTTGACGAACTTCATCGTCCAGGGGGTCGCCTCGCAGGGGGCGTTGCCGGCGTTGACCACGTTGGCCAGGCAGTACTCGCCCTTGCCCTCGGTGGCCTTCCAGAAGCCCGGCTGCTCGGCGGCGGCGATGATGGAGCCAAAGGGCAGGGCCGGAACCTTCATGTCATACCACTGCTTCAAGAGGATGGAGGTCTCGGGCATGTCCATCCAGATGAGGATCACCTGGGCCTTCTCCTTTTTGGCCTTCAAGAGGCCCATGGAGAAGTCGGTCGTGCCGGTGGGGAAGATCATGGGCTCGCCCAGAACGGTCCAGCCCTTCTTGGCCATGACCTTGGCGATTATGGCGCCCCCGGCCCTGGCGTGGGCCACGTCCTGGATCATGATCAACAGGCGGTTGAGGCCGTACTCCTGGCCCAAGTCGACCAGACAGGGGATGATCTCGCCGCCGACCATCCATTGGGCCTCGCCGGTGATGCGAAAGCAGTACTTGAATTTGTCATAGTTCTGGCCGACCAGGGCGTGGTACTTGGGGGTCAGGACCCCGGTGGTCAAAATCGAGACCTTCTTGTACTTGGCCAGGAGGCTCATGGCCGCCAAGGCGGCCTCGGAGCGGACCGGACCGCCGAGGATGAAATCGACCTTCTTTTCCAAGATCAGCTTCTCCACGGCCAGCAAGGCCTCGCTCACCGGCACGCCCGGCTCCAGGTCCCGGGTGTCGATCACCTCCAGGGCAAAGGGCCGCTTCTGACCGGCCACGTCCACCCCGCCCTGGGCGTTGATCTCCTCCACGGCCAGCTTGATGGCCCTCTCGCGTCCCAGCCGTAGAGGAACGCCGTGGCCAAGGGACAGCCCAAGAGGATTGGTTCGGCCGCCTGGGTCGCCGCGGGCGCCATCAACAACAGCGCCAAGGCCAACGTGGCTGAAAGCCTCCAAAACCTGGTTTTCATGGCACGGTCTCCTTTCTTATAAATCGCCGCCGGCCCCAACACTCGAGGGCTGGTCGGCCGAGAAAAATGGAGAGGGCACGCTTTTTGCTCCTTGGGGCCGGCCAATCGACAATCCGAAAAATCTGTCCCGCCTTAAGGGGTCTTCTCACCAGGCCGGTGAAGGTCAAATCAGACTAGCTGAAAAAACTTGAGATATCGCCGTCGGACCGTTGGATGACCCCTCAAATTGAGAGTGTGGCGAAACCGCATTTTGGTTCGAGAACCAGGCGCGAGGTTTTCGAGAAGCGCAGCATATGATGACAATATGTGAGCATTCGAGAAAACCAAGCAACGCCGTAATCGGGACAAAAGGGCCACTTCGCAACAGTTTCAAATTATCACGACGCGGTGAGAGGTGCAAACCTAAAACCAGGAGACCTGGGGGCTGACCGCGAGCGCCTAAAAATATTTGAGCCGCCGGTCAGCCCTTTTTTTCGTAGCGCTGATAAAACACCTGGGCTGGTTTCCGCGGCGGCGCCTCGGGCCAATCCTGGGGAGCGCCCAGGGGTATTATCCCGGCGATGTCCAAGTCATCAGGCACCCCCAGCACGGCGCGCATCTTTTGGGGGTCAAAGAAAGTGAACCACAGCGAGCCGAGCCCCATCTCGGCCGCGGCCAACATCACGTTTTGGATCCCGGCCGAGGCGGCCTGGAGGGCGCCGTGGGGCTGGTTGAAAAAGCCGCCCAGACCTCCTTTGGCCGGCTGGGAGAGAACGACCAGCAGCACCGGGGCCTGCTCTAAAAAATCGAAGCCGTACTTGGCCACCCAGCCCGGACCCTCCTGGGCCAAGATCGCCTCTCTGGCCTCCTCGGCCGCGGCTTTGACCTCTGACTTCACCTCAGGTTTAGTGATGACGATGAATCGCCAGGGTTGGAGGTTTAAGGGGTTGGGGGCCCATTGACAGGCCTTTATCAACTCGTCGATCTGGACCGCGGGGATGGGGTCGGACTTGAAGGCCCGGCAGCTCCGCCGCGAGGCGAGCACTTCCTTGAACTCCATTTTTAGCCCCTCCTTGACTTCGGCCTCCGGGCCGAGGCGCGGCTCAGGGCCTCAGGAGACGGATCTTGAATCTCGATTTTGACCGATTCGGCGACTCCAGGCTCAAGACCGCATGCGGAGGCGATCAACCGACCAGTTGTTTGATCCGATCCACCAGGGCTTTTGGATCGACGGGCTTGTCGAACCAGTCATCCGCCTCCAGCTCCCGGGCCGAGGCGTGGGGGTAATAATCAGTGTCGGCGATGTGCTCGCCCACCGCGGAAAGCATCACCAGGCCGATGTTCTTCAGGTTTTCATCCGCGGCCAGCTTCTTGGCCACGGCGAAGCCGTCCATGTCGGGCATCATCACGTCGAGGATGATCAAATCAGGCTTCTCCTCCTTGGCCTTCTGCAACCCTTCGACGCCACCGTAAGCGGCCAAAGGCACCATGCCTTCGGCTTCGAGGAGCATGGAGACCGCTTCCACCAGATCCGGGTCATCGTCAACGATCAATATCTTCTTGCCGACCATCGCTTCCCCTCCTGCCTTGAGCAGACCAGACATCCGCCCCAGTTGATCAAATCATAGCAACGCCCCCGCGAGCCTGTCAACGATGGTCGAGTTCGCCCGGCCAGACCTTTGATGATCTATTTTTTAGCCGGCTCGAGGGGCGATCGGCATTGGCGCATCACTTTATAAAGCCTCTTTGGTATGATAGGCCGATGATGAGATGCGAGGTCGCGATTTGAGGCCGAAAAGCAAACCCAGGCCAGGAGGCGCGTCATGGCCAAAGCCTTCTCCCCTCCTAAGAGCTCGACCCGCCGGCGGCTGGCCGAGGAGAAGCTCGAGGAGGTTGTCAAGGAGCTGAGGCGCTCGAACGCCTTTCTGAGGAACCTGATCATGAGCTCGGTGGACGCCGTCATCGCCGCCGACATGACCGGCAAGATACTCATCTTCAATCAGGCCGCCGGCCAGATAAGCGGCTACAGCGAAGAAGAGGCCTTGAGGGAGCTGAACATCAGGGACATATACCCTAAAGACGGCGCCCGAGAGGTGATGCGCCTCCTCAGAAGCGAAGAAGGCGGCGGCAGGGGCAAGCTCAAATCCCACGAGGTGGAGATTCTGCGCAAGGACAAAACCACGGTGCCCATCTCCCTCTCGGCGGCGGTGGTCTGTGAGGAAGGGGTGGAAACGGGCACGGTGGGCTTTTTCTATGACCTCCGCCCCAAGCGTCGCATGGAGCGGGAGCTGGACCGGACCAGGGTCCAGCTTCTGCAAGCCGAAAAGATGGCCTCCATCGGCAAGCTGGCCGCTGGGGTGGCCCACCAGCTCAACAACCCCCTCGGCGGCATCACTCTCTTCGCCCAGCTCCTTCTGGAGGAGTATGATCTCCCTCCAGAGGCCAAGGGGGACGTCAGACGCATCCTCGACGACGCCGAGCGATGCCGTGGCATCGTCAGCGAGCTTCTGCAGTTCTCCCGGCAGGGAGGCCCCAAAACCCAGCCCCACGACATCAACGAGGCCCTGAGGCGGACCCTCTTTTTGCTCGAGAAGCAGCCGCTTTTTAAGGATATTGAGTTCGTCAAGGAGTTCGAGGAGCCCCTGCCCGAGATACCGTCGCACATCCAGCAACTGGAGCAAGCCTTCATGAACATCATCCTCAACGCCGCCGAAGCCATGGAGGGCCAAGGACTGATCCGCCTCAAGACCTCGCTCGGCCCCAAGGGAGAAAGCCTCTTGGTCACCATCTCAGACAGCGGCCCGGGCATAGAGGCCCGGGATCTGCCTCACATATTCGAGCCCTTCTTCACCACCAAGGCCGAGGGCCAGGGCACCGGCCTCGGCCTCAGCGTGGCCTACGGCATCATCGAAAACCATCACGGCCGGCTCTCGGCCGAGAGCACTCCCGGCCAGGGGGCGACCTTTTTCATTGAACTGCCGCTCAAACCCCGGGCGAGCGAGAGAGGGTCCGGTGGAAGATAGTCATTATCTGACCAAAGTGCTCGTCGTGGACGACGAGCGGGACATCCGCGACGGTTGCGAGCGCGTCCTGTCGCGCCTGGGCTTTGAGGTGGACACGGCGGCCAACGGCGAGGAGGGCCTGGCCGCCTTGGAGAAGGAGCCTTCGGCCATCGTCCTCCTCGACCTCAAGATGCCCGGACTTGACGGCATGGAGGTCTTGAGGCGCTTAAGAGAGTCCTATCCAGAAGTCCTGGTCATCATCGTCACCGGCTTCGCCACCGTCGAGACGGCCATCGAGGCCATGAAGCTGGGGGCCTACGATTTCATCACCAAGCCCTTCAAGCCCGACGAGCTTCGCCTCACCGTGGCCAGGGCGGCCGAGCACCAGCGGGTCAAGGAGGAGCGGGACCGGCTCTGGGTGGAGCGGGAGCGGGGGCTGTGGGCCATCACCACCGAGAAGAGCCGCCTCAAGACGGTCATCAACTCCATGGCCGAAGGGGTTCTGATCACCGATCGGGAGCTGCGGATTCTGCTGTGCAACCCGGCCTTCATCCGTCTCATCGGCCTGGCCCAGGATTGCGCCGTGGGAACGTGCCTCGACCAGGTCGCCGCCCTGACCCCCCTCCACGAGATGGCCCGCCAGTTGAGCCAGGACCAAAGCCGGCCTCAGGCCATCACCAAGGAGGTCTTCGTGGACAAGCCCCGGGCGACCTATCTGCGGGCCAGCATCAACACCATCGCCGGCGAGGGCGGCGAGGCCCTGGGGCTGGTCACCCTCCTCCAGGACGTGACCGACATGAAGGAGCTGGAGCGCAAGAAATCAGAGTTCGTGGCCATGGTCACCCACGAACTCAGGGCCCCCTTGGCCGCGGTGGACACCCAGTTTGAGGTCGTCCTCAAGGGCCTGGCCGGCGAGTTGACCGACAAGCAGCGCCACCTCCTGTCCCGCATGAGGAAGCGCCTCGGCGGAACCTTGGAGCTGATAAACGACCTCCTCGACCTGTCCCGCATGGAGGCCCGGACCTTTGTTCAGGAAAAGAAGATGGTCGGGATCAATCCGATCATTCGCGAGGCGGCCGAGATGATGGAGGCCGAGGTCGAGGAGAAGGGGCTGACCCTGGCCCTCTACCTGGCGCCGGATCTGCCCCAAATCCTGGTCGACCCACAGAGCATCCGGGAGGTGGTGGTCAATCTTTTGAGCAACGCCGTGCGCTACACCCCGGCCGAGGGCTTGATTCAAGTCAGCAGCGGCTTCGACGCCGGCTACGTCCATTTCACCGTGGCCGACACCGGCATCGGCATCCCCAAGGAGGATCTGGACAAGATCTTTGACCGCTTCTACCGGGTCAAGAGCGAAAAAACCAGAAACGTGATCGGCACCGGGCTGGGCCTGCCCATCGTCGAGGCCATCGTCAAGGATCACCTGGGCTTTGTGCGCGTGGCCAGCGAGCCGGACAAGGGGACCGTGTTTCGGGTCATGCTGCCGGCGGTGAGTTGAGTCCGGGCCGATGATCTATGAGCTGGCCAGCGGCCAGAGGATCGACACGAACAGGGAGCTGAGCTTCGAGGAGCGCAACTTCGTCCAGAAGTTGGTCATCTACGAATATCTGGGCTTCAGCCTGACGGAGTTTCAAAAGCGCTGGCGCAAGGACGGCAATCCAATCTGGCGCGGCGAGGAGACGCTGAAAAATCCGACGCCAGCGGTGAAGATAATCCTCGATCTGGAAAGAAAAATAAAGGCCAAGGCTCCTTGACCTATCCCCCTGAGCCCATGGTTCACTCCCTGGGCCTAATCTTTTTTAAAGACGGCCTCAGGGAGGCGAGCTTGTTGAGGCTAATACCAATCAGTTTTCCCCTCTCTCGGCCAAAAAAGCCTCCACCTGAACGATGTCCTCGGGCCGGTCCACCTCGATGGAGTCGAACTCGGTCAAGGCGACCTTGATCCTGTGCCCGTGCTCCAAGACCCTGAGCATCTCCAGCTTTTCGATCTTCTCCAGCCGGCCCGCCGGCAGGCGGGTGAAGGCCTCCAAAAACCAGCCGCGAAAGGCGTAGATTCCGAGATGCTTCAGAAACCTCACCGGGCGGTCGGCATCGCGGGGGTGGGGGATCAGGGCCCGGGAGAAATAGAGGGCCGCGCCTTTTTCATCACACACGACGCAGACGTTGTCCGGGTCTCGGGCCTCCTCGAGGCTCATGGGGATGGCCAGGGTGGCCAGGCCCAGGTCCGGCTCAGCCAAGAGAGGCTGGATGACCTCAAAGATCAGCTCCGGCGGGCAGAGCGGCTGGTCGCCCTGCAGGTTGACGACGATGTCCCCTCGGTTAAGGCCCAGCTTGGCCGCCGCCTCGGCCACCCGGTCGCTGCCCGAGGCGCAGCCGGGATCGGTCAGGACGGCCCGGCCGCCGAAGGCCTCCACGACGCTAACGATTCTTTGGTCGTCCGCGGCGACGACGACGCCGTCGATCCCCGAGGCCTGGGAGGCCCGCTCAAAGACCCGCTGGACCATCGGCTTGCCGGCGATCAGAGCCAGGGGCTTGTCCGGCAGCCTGGTGGCGCCGAGGCGGACCGGGATGACGACGAATTTTTTCACGCCTCAAATCGCCGCGGCCGCCCTATCGACGGCCTCCTCGATCTGTTGAAACCGCTCTTCGCTCATGTGGAGCATGATCTGATAGGAGAGCGTCCTGGCCATAATCTCATCCGAGGCCGGCAGGGCCTGGGGCGGATAGCTGAGCCGGCGGCCGTCCTGGCGCACAAAGGGCCAGCCCGAGGCCCGGCAGGTCTTGGCCTCGATGAGATGCTCCCAGCGGCGGTAGTAATGCCAGGTGTTCTTGAACCAGGGGATGGCCGGGCAGCCGGCCTCGCCCAAGACGGCTTGGAAGCGGTCGGCCTGGTCGGCGCTTTGATGAAACCAGCAGATGAAGGTCGCCGTGTCGCCCTGGGGGTCGATGAGCCGCCTAAAGCTCACCCCCGGCGCTCGAACCAAAATCTTTCTGAGGCGCTCCTTGTTGGCCCGCTGCATGGCCAGCATCTGGTCCAGCTTGGCCAACTGGGCCAGCCCGAGGGCGCCTTGAAGCTCGGTGAGGCGGTAGTTGGCGCCGATGAAGCGGCGGCCCTCGTTGCCGCGGCCGACGGGTCGATGGTCGTGGCCGTGGTCGTGATACTCGCTGAAGGTCTTGTAAAGCCCTGGATCGCTGGTGATGACCATGCCCCCCTCGCCGGTGGTCACGGTCTTGACCGGGTCAAAGCTCAAAATACCGCACTGGCCAAAGGTGCCCAGGTGCCGGTCCTTGATTCTCCCGCCCATGGATTGGGCCGTGTCCTCGATGAGGAGGAGGCCGTGCTTTTGGGCCACGGCGGCGATGGCCTCGATGTCGGCCTGGGCGCCGCACATGTGCACGGCCAGGATGGCCTTGGTGCGGGGGGTTATCTTCTCGGCCAGCTTTTGAGGGTCGAGGCCGAGGGAGTCGTCCACCTCGGCGAAGACCGGCTCGGCCCCGATCTCGAAGACGGCCTCCCAAGAGGCCACAAAGGTGAAGCCAGGGCAGATGACCTCGTCTCCAGGACCGAGGCCCAGCCCGGCCAGGGCGATCTTCAAGGCGGCCGTGCCCGAGCTGACGGCCAGGGCGTGGGCCGCGCCGGTGTAGGCGCAGACCGCCTCCTCGAACTGGCGGACCTTGTACTGGTCGCCGCGCTGGTCGCCGAACTCGTAGCGGAAGAGAACGCCCTTGTCCAAAACATCCAATATCTGCCGGCGCTCCTCGGCGCCCATTAGCTCAAAGCCAGGCATGAGGCCTCCTCAAATCAAAAGGCCGCCCGGTAGAGAGCCAGGGCTTGAGCCTGGCTCAGCGGCCGGGGGTTGTTGTCCACGCACAGCTTGACCTTCAAGGCCGCCGCGGCCATCTCGTCCAGGGCCTCGACCGGAACGCCCAGATCCGACAATGACTT